>NZ_CP020991.1:0-329397 GCF_002874775.1 Monoglobus pectinilyticus
AGGGAAATTTCCCTTTTTCCCTCAAGGGAAATTGGGAAAAAACAAGGAAATTTCCCTTTTTCCCTCAAGTCTTGAAAACCGCGTAAAAATGTGGGTTAGAGCGCAATCGGGAAATCGGGAAGGAAATTTATATATATAAATATATAATTTTCCCTTTCCCTCACGGGTCAGTGGGGTAAGTCGTTGTGCGAAGCTCACGCACAACAACGCCTCCCCCTGTCACTGACAAAAAATTTTTTCAAGAGTAAAACAAAAACTGAGGGGTGAACAAAAAATATGAGAACACAAAGAAGCAAATTGTTAGATGCAGTTAAACGAATGCCTGAACTGAGACATTCAATTCCGGGCAAAGAATTTAAAATACAAAATAGTGAAGTTATTAAATGGCTTATAATGCAACCTGAAATTTTAAATTATATCTGGAATAATATAAAAAATTCCGAAGCGATAAAATATAATGCTGAATCAGGATGTTGGAGTGGTGTTGATTATGATAACTGAATTTTTTGTTGCAATTATTCCACCAACTGTTACTCATCAAGAAAAGAAAGTCAGTGTGATAAAAGGTAAACCGGTTTTTTATGAACCATATAATTTAAAAGACGCCCGTTTAAAACTTATGTCACATTTAGCTAGATTTGTTCCAGCAAAAAAATATATTGGTGGAGTTCGGCTTATTGTAAAATGGTGTTTCCCGAGAAAAAATCACAGAGACGGTGAGTATAAAATAACTAAGCCGGATACGGACAATTTACAGAAGTTACTCAAGGATGTAATGACAAAGTTGGGGTATTGGGCAGATGATAATTTGGTGGCAAGTGAAATTGTGGAAAAATTTTGGGCTGAAAAGCCCGGAATATATATCAGGATAGAGGATTTGTAAGATGGAGTTAAAACAAGTTAAACAAGCAATTATGCAACAAAGTATAGTTCGTTATAAAAATAAAAACTATGTCTTTTATGCTAGTAGATGTTTTAAAAATATTCATGAAGATAGAATCGAATATGACGGAGAACTATATGACGAAAACGCAAATTGTGTTATTCATGTGCAACTAAGTGATGTAGAACTTATTGAGAAATAAATTTATAACAAGGAGGGACAAGATGAAATATGACGAAGGAAAGCCGAAACTTACCTTGTGCCCGACAGAAATAATTACAGCGGTTGCCATGGTAAGAGAGTATGGAGCAAAAAAGTATGGAGATAGTGACAGCTGGAAAGATGTTGAACCGCAAAGGTACAGAGACGCGGCTTTCAGACACTTTGTGTCATACATAAATGACCCTTTGGGTGCAGATGAAGAAAGCGGACTGCCGCATTTGTGGCATTTGGCTTGCAATATTGCGTTTTTGTGCGCTATGGAAAAGGACTGAAACTATATGGATAAAAAAGTAATTTAACAGACAAAGAATTATTATCAAACTGGATGTGATAAATCTTATGACAGCTGAAAGATTAAGGCAGTACAAAAGTATAAAAGCAGAAATTGAAGAATTGGCCGAACAGATACAAATGCTTGAAAGTTCTGACATTGTGCAGGGGTCAGACAGGGAATTCCCGTACATAAAACATAACATGAAAGTGGAAACAGGAGAGTGCGACCACACACGTGATATGTTAAAAAAAGAGTTGGGGTTATTAAAAGCCGAATATCACGCATTGAATGAATTTATTAACAACATTGCTGACAGCGAAACAAGGCGAATTTTCAGATACAGATATATTGAGGGGTGGACATTCCAAAAGATTGCTTTTAAAGTAGGCAATGGTGATGAACAGGTTCCGAGAAAAAAACATAATAATTTTTTAAAAAAGTACGAAAAATACGAAAATCACATGTTATAATTGTATTATGAAAGGTATGCAAAGTAATTTCTCCTTTTATATATTTTTTGTTTAAGAGCCGTTTTCCTTTTTGGGGCGGTTCTTTTAGTTTTAGGTCTTGTGGGAATTGTACATCATAAATTTGCTGAGGGGCGGGCGGCTGTGATGTGATTTGGAGGTGAGATATTTGACTGAAAAACAGAAACGTTTCTGTGATGAATATTTGATAGATTTGAATGGGACTCGAGCATATAAGAACGCTTATCCCAATGTAAAAAATAATGATTCGGCGGCTGTAAATGCTTCTAAACTGCTAAGAAATACTAAGATTAAAGCATATATTAGTGAGCAAATTGAGAAGCTGCACAACGAAAAGACAGCAGATGCGCAGGAGGTTGTAGAGTATCTCACGTCAGTAATGCGGGGTAAAAGTAAAGCGGAGGTGCTTGTTGTTGAGGGACGGGGAGATGGCTTTTCGAAGACGAAGCACATTGAAAAATCTCCTGATGAAAAAGAACGTTTAAAAGCGGCAGAGTTGCTTGGTAAGTATTACACACTGTTTACAGAACGAACGCAGGTTGATGGAATAGCGCAGGTTCAGATTTTAGACAATATTCCAAAGGGTGATGATAGTGGTTAGTTTGACAGACCTTATCGCGCCTTCTTTTTATGCTCTTCACCATGATATTAAGCGAGGCGGGCATACACACTACTGGCTAAAGGGCGGCAGAGGAAGCACAAAATCTTCTTTTATCAGCGTGGAAATTGTGCTTGGTATAATGAGTAATCCGAGTGCTAATGCCGTTGTAGTTCGCAAGGTGGGACTTTATCTTAAAGACAGTGTATATGAACAGCTTGTGTGGGCGATAGAAAAACTCGGAGTATCACACCTTTGGCAATTCAAGCTGTCGCCGCTTGAACTGATATATCTTCCGACAGGGCAGCGGATATTATTCAGGGGAGCAGATAAGCCCAAGAAACTGAAATCTACCAAGGTGCACAGAGGATATATTCGTTATATTTGGTATGAGGAAGTGGACGAATTTGGAGGCATGGAAGAGATACGTACGATTAATCAGTCACTTATGCGCGGAGGTGAAATGTATAATGTATTTTACTCTTACAACCCTCCGCAAAGTCAACGGAATTGGGTAAATGAAGAGGTATTGACAACGCGAAGCGACAGAGTGATACACCACAGCACATATTTAAGCGTTCCTCCTCAGTGGCTCGGCGAACAGTTTATTTTGGAGGCGGAGCATTTAAAGAAGACGAAACCGAGTAATTATAACCACGAGTATTTGGGAGAGGTTACCGGAACGGGCGGCGAGGTGTTTACAAACCTTGATGTTCGCGAGATAAGCGAAGAAGAGATTGCGGTTTTTGACCGGATCAGGCGGGGAATTGACTTTGGGTATGCGGTTGACCCGTTTGCGTATCTCGTCTGCCACTATGACAAGACACGGAAGCGGCTGTACCTCATGGATGAAATATACAAAGTCGGCTTGTCAAATCGTGCGGCGGCGGAGTTGATCCAAGGGTGCGAGGTGTATGACGGTTACATTGTCTGCGACAGCGCGGAACCTAAAAGCATAGCGGAGTTAAGAGGATATGGCCTTAAAGTACGCGGAGCAAAGAAAGGGCCCGATAGTATTGAGTATGGTATTAAGTTCCTGCAGTCGCTTGAAGTAATAATTATCGACCCTGTGCGGTGTCCGCATGCTGCCAACGAGTTTTATAACTACGAGCTTGAACGTGACAGCAGAGGTGAGTTTAAAGCTTCTTACCCTGACAAGGATAACCACACAATTGACGCGGTTAGGTATGCGCTGGAAGATGATATGAGTAACAGAGGTATTGAGATAAGAAGCAGGAAGGAGCTGGGTATATGATAGTTGACGCTGAGACGGTAAAAGAGGTTGACGGAAGAATATTGGGAAAGCTGATTAATAAACGTGCTGAAGATACGGCACGGCTTATCAAGCTTAAAGATTATTATTTGGGAAAACATGATGTGCTTTATCGAAGACCTAAAGGCAAAGGCTTGCCGAACAACAAAACGGTATGTAACCATGCGAAGTACATAGTTGATATGACACAAGGTTATTTGCTCGGCGCGCCTATTGCGTACAGTGCGGCAGACGGTATTGATATCGAACCGTTAAAGAACGCATATTTTGAAAGCGAGATACAAAATACAGACAGCCGGATTGTACGGGATATGTCTATTTACGGACATTCATATGAGTTGGTTTATGCGAACGAAGATTCCAAACCGAAGTCTGCTGTGCTTGAACCGCGGCAGGCGTTTATTGTTTATGATGATACTGTAGAGCAAAGAAAACTGTTCGGTGTGCATTACTACACGATAACAGATATAGACGGTCTGGAAGTGGGTAAAGTCGCTAATGTTTATACAGAAAACGAGGTTATAAAATACCGAAGCACAGGGGGAGGGAGCGTTTATGAAGAAATAGAGAGGACGGCGCATTCATTTGGCAGGGTGCCGATGATTGAGTATATCAACAATGAAGACAAGCAGGGCGATTTTGAACAGCTTATCGGTCTTATAGACGCATACAACACGCTGATGAGTGACCGCGTTAATGATAAGGAGCAGTTTGTAGACGCTATATTGTTCCTTAAAAACGTAGAGGTTGACAGCGAAAAAGCCAAAGAATTATTGACTGAAAAAATAATGATGTCTTTCACGCCGGACGCGGAAGCAAAATATTTACAAAAGGTTCTAAACGAGACTGATGTAGAGATACTGAGGAATAATATCAAGGACGATTTACATAAATTTTCATTAACGCCCGACCTCACAGACGAGAATTTCGGCAATAACCTTTCCGGCGTTGCTATAAGATACAAGCTTTTGGGGTTTGAACAGCATGTTAAGAATAAGGAACGGTTTTTAGTTCTTGGACTTAAAGAAAGATTTGACCTATATGTCCATTATTTATCTTTACTAAGCCGTATGAGTGTAGTAAGTTCGGGAGATGTTGACTTTATCTTCAATCGAAATCTTCCTGAGAATAATTTGGAGCTGGCACAGACGATTAATTATCTGCGCGGTCTTGTATCTGATGAAACACTGCTTGAGCAGCTTGATTTTGTGTCCGATTCAGCGGAAGAAATGGAGCTTGTGGAAAAGCAGGAGGAAAGCCGCGTAGAGCGCGAGATAAAGCGCGAGGAACTTTACAGAAAGAGCACGGGCGCGGATTATACAGCGCTTGAAGATTTAACTGATGAGAAGTGCTGATTATTGGCTGAGAGTTGCGCTAATGCGCGAACTTGATGCACACAACCGCGGAGCATACACAATACAAGAGCTTAGGCGTATGTATGACAGTATCATAAAAGATATCGACAAAGAAATAAAAAAGATATTCAACACATACAAAAATGGTGTACAAATCACAGCCGAGGAAGCCGAACAGCTTATTAATAAAGCGGCGCAGAACCAAATAGCAGATAGGCTGTCTGAAATATTAAAAGACACGGAAGATCCAAAACAGCGGCTTGAACTTATGCGCAAGATACACGCGCAGGCATACGGGGCAAGAATTAGCCGTTTAGAAGCGGTTAAGCTTAATGTATATGCTTATTTCAAAGAAAAGGCACTAACGGAGATAGAGAAAACTAAGACTTTATACAATACGGTTATAGAAGAAAGCTATTACAGAACCGTTCACGACATAGCAAAAGGCTGTAATGTAGGTGTATACTTTTCTCTTATACCTAAGCGCGCAGTTAATGAAATGCTTGGGAGTAAGTGGCATGGCGAACAATTTAGCGATAGAGTGTGGAATAACACGGCAAAGGTCGCTGAACAGTCGCAGAAGATAATTACAGAAGGGATAATGAGCCATGCGGGATATACGCAAATGGCTGCCCGGCTTGCTGAGATAATGGAAACATCAAAGTATAACGCGCAGAGGCTGGTTAATACGCAGGTCAGTTATTTCATGAACATGGCTGAATTGAGGGCTTATGAAGAATTAGGAATAGAACAATACAAATATCTTGCAACGCTTGATGAGAGGACGTGTGAAAGCTGTTCGCCGCTTGATAATAAGATATTTAAAGTCAGTGAGGCGGTAGGTGGCGTAAATTATCCGCCTATGCACCCGCATTGCAGATGTACAACAACAATGCCGACAGACTATGCAAGACGCTGGGCGCGCGACCCTCTGACAGGCAAGGGCTATAAAATAAAGGGTATGAGTTACAATGAATGGATTGAGAGCCTGACAGACAAGCAAAAAGAGGCGTTTGACAAACATGTTGTTATGTATAGAAACCGAGGCGGCGACAAGAAACAATATGTGAGATATACTGAGGTGTTGGGAAAGAAGAATGTCCCTAAAACATTTGACGAATTCCAAAATATAAAGTATAATTATACCAATCAATGGGACGACTTAAAATATTATGCTCGTAATATCAATGGAAGACCGATTGAATATGTAAAGATAGACAGAGAACTTGAAAAGGCTGGTATTAAAAACAAGGGGAAAGCATATCCGGTAGAAGACATTAAAATTAACGGCTGGCGAGTTCATGCAGAAAACAGAATTAAACAAAGCGGAATTTCAAAAGCTGAGGCACTTACATATAAAAAGAACGCTATAGCAATAATGAAAAGGTACCCGGAACCAAATACTTTGTGTGATTATTATAGTAGCAGTGGCGTAATAGGTGTTAAGTCTTATAGTGGAATAGTTCAGACTGTTATTAGTAAAGATAGAATGATGAACGATACACTTGTAGTTATAGAGGTGATGAAAAAATGGCTGAAATAGTAGATGACGTTAATTGTCCAATGTTGAATAAAGTAATAGAACTAGGTTATTGTGTTGAATTGCAGTGGATTGTTGACGGCGGAGTAAAACCAACAAAGGATGAAAAGTTTTTAACCCAAAAGCATTATGAAATTTGCAGAAATTGTAAAAAGAGAATAGACCCTAGCTTATAGTAGTGGTTCACAAGATATTATAAGTTAATGTTATTATGAAATATAATGAGGTGATTGAAATGAAAGCGGTAAAAAGTAAAAATAACAGTAATAATCTGGTAATACCTAACTTTAAAAGAGAAGCGGAAGAACCTGTCTTTGAGAAAATAAAAGCGGAATTTATAAAAAATCCGAAAATAACGGTTGAACGAGAAATTAACGGACCTTTTCAAGATATAATTGAATCTAAATGTAATGATGATGAAGTAACCTTATGTTATGATTATCAATTCGGGCTGTGTCCTATTAGATGTACTGAAAACAATGTTGATATAATTATGAATATTATAAATGACGTTATGGATTAGCACCTTTGCAAATGCAGGGTGCTTTTATTATACCAAAAATGAGGTGATGACATGAGGTCAAGAGACCCAACAAATTAATTAAAATAAAGATGATGAGCGGAGACGCTCTTTTTTTATACCCAAAATTGAAAGGAGGATTTTAAATGGCAGAAAATGCAAAACAGACAGGCGGCGCTATGGTAACACCCCAAACAGGACAAAATGTTGCAGACCTGGCAACGCCGACCGGACCTACAGCGCCGGCCGCAGGGACGGCTGTCAACGCGGGCGGCACCGATGACGTTCAATCCAAAATTGATGAAGCGTTAAAGGCGGCGCGCAAGAAGTGGGATGCAGAGCTTGAAACAAGGTTGTCGGAAGCAATAAGCGAAAGTGAACGTCTTGCCAAGCTGAACGCGGACGAACGAGCAGAAGCCGAGCGGCAAAAGGAACAGGAAAAATTTGAGAAAGAACGCGCGAAATATGAGCGTGAAAAGCTTGAATTTGAAACGGGTAAATCACTTATGGACAAAGGACTTTCGCCTCAATTCGCTTCATTTTTGGCGCAGGACAACGCCGAAACCACAAAGGCGAATATAGACGCGTTTGAAAAGGCGTTTAACGAAGAGGTGCAAGCTGCGGTTGTCGATAAGCTGAAAGGAACTGTCCCAAAGGCGGGGACAGACAAAGCCGCTGCAATAACGCAAGAGGCTTTTAACAAAATGAGTTATGCAGAGCGCGTCAAGCTGTATAACGAGGACAAAGAAACTTATGAAAAATTAACAGGAGGTAATCAATAATGGCAACAGGAACAACGAAGCTTGAAAACATGGTAAATCCCGAGGTTATGGCGCCTATGGTATCGGCAAAGCTTGAGGCAGCTATGAAGTTTGCCCCGCTTGCGACCATTGACAGAACATTGCAGGGAAAGCCGGGCGATACCGTCACGCTTCCAAAGTATGCGTACATAGGTGACGCGGAGGACGTGGGCGAGGGCGAGGCTATTCCGATTGAGAAAATGGCGACATCGACCACCAAGGTAAGCGTTAAAAAGGCAGGCAAGGGCGTTGAGCTTACGGACGAGTCCGTTCTAAGCGGCTATGGCGACCCTATGGGCGAGGCGGTAAATCAGCTTGGGTTGTCAATAGCAAACAAGCTTGACAATGATGTGCTTGCTGTGCTTGATAATATCATATCCGCTATGACAGTCGGAGATGGCACGGCAACGCTGACTTCAAACTTTATAGCGGACGCACTCGTTAAATTCGGAGAGGACATAGACGGTGAAAAGGTTCTGCTTATCGCTCCGGCACAGCTGGCGGAGCTTAGAAAATCCGAGGACTGGATTAAAGCGACCGACATCGGCGCGGATATTATAATTAAGGGCACGGTCGGCATGATACACGGCTGTCAAGTTGTGCTTTCCAACAAGATTAAGGCGGAGAACGGCGCTTATACGAACTATATCGTTAAGCCCGGTGCGCTTGCGATTTACCTAAAGCGCGATACCGAGATTGAAAATGACAGAGATATTGTTAATAAAACCACGGTTATCACAGCCGACAAGCACTATACAACGCACATCGCGGACGACGCCAAGGCCATCAAGATTAGCGCAAAGGAGTAATACCCTATGGGAATGTTATTAAGCAGACACAGGAAAGCAAGAAAAGCCGTATCTGACGATAAGCCGAAGGCGGAGGTGAGAACCAATGTTAAACAAAGCGAACGCGCTAGAAACCGCAAAAATGCTTCTAGGGATAGAGGGGGACTGCAGGGATAACCTGCTGTCCTTTTTAATTGAGGATAACATAAATCTGATTTTAAACTATTGCAGAATATCAGATTTTCCGCAAGAGCTTGAAAGCCTTTTGCCGGTTATGACCGCCGACCGATATAGGCGCGCAAGCTATGGGCAGGAAAAAGCAGACAAGGTTGTGAAGTCGGAAACACAGGGCTCTGTAAGCAAAAGCTATGAGGACAGTACGGCTAACGACAGTCATTTTCTCAATAATTACCGCGAGAGATTAAAGCCGTTTATTAATCGTAAAGGGAGGGTTCCGAGTGATTTTGATGAACCTGAAAAAAACGATTGAGGTATACAGCGGCGCTGAACTTAAAGCTGAAATAACAGCAGATATTCAACCATACAGCGGAGGTCTAGCACAGGAAGAATACGGACTTGAAATTGAGACTGTAAAGCGTATTTACTGCGAGCCTTGTACATTTCTTGAAGAAGGCGCAAGGGTCGCTTTGAAAGGTGAAAATATAAGCTATACAGTAAAGTATTCCGAACATTGGGACGATTACACAATGGCTCTTTTAAACAAGCTGCCAACAGCCGTAAAAGATGAGAGCGTGAACGTTAACACGGGAGAGAACGGCGCAAGTGATATATACGGGGGTGGGTTTTATTGATTGATTTAATTCCACGGGTGAAAAAACTGCTCGAAAGTACAGGAATAACGGTTAAATATGGCACGGAGTTTCATTTTAACGCCGTGCCTGTTATTACGTTTAGAAAAGTGACAACTGACGAGGGCTTTCACGCCGATAACGCCGAGCAGTCACAAGTAAGCAAGTTTGCTGTGGATATTTGGAGTAATTCGCCCGTGCAGTTATCCAATATAGGAGTAAAAGTCAATGAGATAATGCAGTCGGACGGCTGGACAAGGACATACGATTGCGATGTGCCCCGGCAAAGCCCTGATGAATTATATCATTTGTCGCAGAGATATAAAAAAGAGGTATTTTTTTAAAATGAGGGGTGACAATGGGAATCAATATTGAAATTGATGGGCTTGATAATATATTGGACAACTTAGAAAATATATCATCTAAACTTGACGGCGCTGTACAAAACGGGGTGGCAAAGGGCGGCAAAGCTATACAAGCCCAGTGTAAAGCTGAGTGTCCTGTTGATACAGGAGAACTGAGAAACAGCATTGTAGAAGAAACAACAGGCGGTGGAGGAAAATATACATCTGAGATAGGACCCACGGTTGATTACGGTATATACGTCGAAATGGGTACAGGTATTTACGCCGGAGGACGACAAACGCCGTGGAGGTATCAGGACAGCAAAGGACAATGGCACACGACCAGGGGGCAGAGACCACAGCCGTACATGGAACCCGGTTTTGAAGCCGGGAAAGATGAAGCGGTTGAAATATTAACTAATGAAGTACAAAAAGCAATAAATTAATTTTAGGAGGTCATTAATTATGGCAGTAAAAGAAATAAATAAACCACATTCAAAAATTGGTGTATCAAATTATACCTTTTTCCCTATAACAGCTGATGATATAGCAACAGGGAAGACTACATACGGCGAGGCGGTGACATTGCCAGGCACGGTTGAAATCGCTCCAACAGATTCAGGTTCTACCTCAACATTTGACGCGGACAACGGAGCGTATGAAGTAGATTCATACGTTGAAAAAATGGGTCATGAAATTACAAACGCTGATATACCGCCCGAGGTTGACGCAATGTGGAGAGGTGCGGAACTTGTAGACAACGGCGTGGAGTTCAATAAAGACACAGCGGCAAAGGCTGAATATTTTGCTGTGGCTTGGGTGATTGAAAAAGCCAACGGTGTAAAACGTTTGGTTAGGTACTATAAGGGCAAATATGGTTTTGCCTCAAATATTGGAGGCAAGACAAAAGCTTCTGAGGGCGCGCCCGAACATCAGACAGCCAAAGCCACATTTTCAGCCGTATTCCGTGATTCTGACGGTAAGGGATATTACTATATAGATACAGACAATCTGCCTGATGGAGTGACGGAAGAACAGGCTGTAGAAAACTGGTTCACAGACCCGAACTGGTATCCGTCAACAACACCGGAACAGGGGGTTTAGTCCATGGCAAAAGACATAGAAAATATATTGACTATAAAGATTAACGGCAAAGAAGTTCAATCAAGGCCGTTTGCTTTTGAGGATTACGCAGATATGCAGGACAAGCATTTAAGAGGGCATTCAGGCGCTTGCAAGTTGTGTTATGGTGTACTAATAAGCATGTTTAAAGGCACAGCGGCTAATAAAGAATACATTGACACAATGTCCATCGCAGAAAAAGATATGTTGTGTCGGAAATTGCTTGACATTTACCTCAATACAATAAGCGAAGTAAACGAACTTATAAAAAACCAGTAAAGTCGGACAGTGACGAAACTTTTAATCTTAATGATATATATGGAGTAATGTATAAGTCAAAAGGGATACTGCCCGACGAGCTTGCAAGACAAAATCCGGTTAAATTAATGGAAATGTTAATTTCACTAAACGAAGACGAGGAGGAAAACTCTGTCACAAATTTGCCTCCCAGTCTCGGCTGGATGAATGGATTATAAAATTATATTGTGCAGTTTTAGGACTGCACAAAGCAAAAAGCATTTTAAACAGTGTTTTTTGCTTTGTGATTGGCACCCTTTAGGGGTGCTTTTTTGTTGCGGAAAGAAAGGCGGGATTATATGAGCGGAAATTTAGGGGAATTAACTGTAAAATTTACGGGTGACGCGTCGTCATTAAGCTCCACTATATCAAAGGTGCAGTCAGAATTATCCGGTATGAATGCAATGTCGCAAAAAGGCGTAAAAAGCATTGCAGAGCAGACCCGGCAAATGGGCGGATATGATAAGATAGTCGCAAAGTCGGCCGAAAGCCTAAAGCAAAAGCGAAGTATATTAGCTGAAACGGAAAAAGCGTATAAGCAAAATACTAAACAGCTGAACGAAAATATAAAAGGGCTAAACGGTCAGAAATCGGCTATAGGCAGTCTTATGACTTCAAAAAAAGCTGAGATTCAGGCCTTAGAATCTGCCAATGCAGGACTGAATAAAAATAGTCAGGCGTATAAGGATAATGTTAAGGCAATCCAGTGGACACAAAATGAATATAAAGGATTGCAGAAACAGCACGATGAAGTATCAAAATCAATTCTGAGCAATGAAAGCGCATTGAAAAGAGAAAGTGCGGCGTATAATTCTGCAAAGTCAGCTGTTTCAAACGCAAGCAAACAGTATGAAAGTTTAGCTCAAAACCAAAAAGCTATTGTTAACATGGAAAAGGCTTTAAATCTACAAGATGTTGGGGAAAGCTGGCAAAAAGCAGGACAGAGCATTAACGCAATAACTAAGCCTATTCAGCTTGCAAGTGTTGCCCTTGCGGCCGGGGGTGTAGCTTCTGCTAAATTCGCGATAGATTTTGAAGATAATTTTGCAAATGTAAAAAAGACTGTAGATGGCACACCTCAGCAACTTCAAGAAGTAAGACAAGGTATAATAGATTTATCAACAACAGGAATAGACGGCAGAAACGCCATTCCGCAAACAACAGCACAGTTGACAGAACTTGCGGCCGCTGGCGGTCAGCTTGGTATTAAGACGGAAAATATCGTAGGTTTTACTGAAACTATGGCGCAAATGGGAACTGCGACTAATTTAGCAGGAGAACAAGGTGCAAAAACTCTTGCCCGGTTTATGAACGTGGCTGGTGTTTCGCAAGACCAGGTAGGAAATTTAGGCTCGTCAATAGTTGATTTGGGTAATAATTTCGCTACGACTGAGGCTGAAATAGCTGATATGGCTATGTATATGGGGTCTACAGGGGCGAATGTTGGTATATCAGCTCAGGACGTGCTAGCGTATTCGACAGCATTATCATCTTTAGGAGCAGAAGCCGCGTCGGGCGGTAGCGCAGTGTCCCGAATTTGGATGCAAATGCACCAGTCAGTAGCAGAGGGCGGAGAAGATTTAGAAACCTTTGCCGAGCTAAGCGGAAAGAGTTCAGAAGAATTCAAAGAACAATGGAACACAGACGCAAGCGGAGCGTTCCAGGACTTTTTGAAAGGGTTATCTAAGACAGACGACCAAATATCTACATTAAGCAATTTAGGATTTAACAATATAAGAGACCTTCAGGCGTTGCAGAAACTTGCAGGAAGCTCAGGTATAGATTTGTTGGCTGACGCATTAGAACATTCAAACACTGCATGGGCAGAGGGAACAGCACTGCAAAAAGAATTTAATGCTAAAGCAGAGACAACAGCAAGTCAAGTTCAAATTACTAAAAATAACTTGGTTGAAGCCGCACGGGGTATCGGGGAAACATTTTTGCCAACTATAAAGAATGTATCCGGCGGTATCAAAGATTTTGCTCAGAATATTGCTAATATGAGCGATGACAGTAAGCAAAGACTTATTAATATAGGTACCGGGCTTATTGGTATGGGTGCAGGCGCAAAAGTAATAGCCGGGACAACTAAAGGTATAGGAAATTTTGTTGAATCGTTGGGGAAATTAGGGACAGTAGCTCCTACGGTGGCTAGTGTGGGGCGTATAAGTCTTGCAGCGGCGGCTGGTATTATCGCGGTTACAGGTGCCGTTGCTTTAGGAACTGCCGCATATCACGCGTATCAAAATGCTCAGATAGATGTAGTAAAAGTTACTGGAAAACTAGTTCAAGCTACAAAAGACAGTCTAAAAGAATACAATAAAATTCAAGGATATAAGACACAGGCACAACAGCTTGAAGCCACGATAAAAACCTCGACGGACACAAAAGAGATTGAGAAAGCTCAAAAGAAACTTGATGAATTAAAGGCTCAGGTTGAACAAGAGTATAACGTTGAAATAACTGTAAATGATAATGGCTTTGGCGGTGAATTTGATAAGATAGAGGGGAAAGCTAAAAGCGATTTGCTAAGCAACCGTGCTGACCTTCAAAATCAGTTAAACGATAGTGATTTTAGTAAAGCTATTAAAAATACAGAAGATTTTTCCAGCGGTTTAAAAGAAGCGGAAAACGATGTGCAAAGATATTCAAGCGCGTTAGGAGAATATAAAGACCTCACCAGTAGTTTTGAAAGCGCACAAAAAAACCTTAATGAACAGCTTCAAAGCGGTTCTATAGATGCAGAACAATATAATAACAAAATGTCTGAACTGCAAAAGAATTATTCCAGTGCGCAGGAAAAAGTGCGTAATGCTTATGGTGTATCGGCAAATGACCCGGTGGCAGGCTGGCTGTTGGACGCAGAAAGAAGAGTTAGCGAGTTTTCATCTAAGCTGGATAAATCAGAAGCAGAGGTGCAGCAGTATAAAGAAGGTATACAAGGCGTTGCAGATGTAACAAGTGCCTTAGTGCCCAAGCAGCTTGCAGACGGTGAGTTTGAGCGCGCTTTAAGCGGAATAAATACGACTTTGGGCGATGTTAAAAATTATACCAAAGAAATGGGATATGACGACTTTGCAAGAGGTATAACAGAGCAATTGACTGTTGCACAGCAAGGTCTTGACAATATATATCAGGTAGCTCAAGGAAGCACAGAGGGAATAGGTAATTTCTTTTCTGATTTTGTTTCCAATGCTGAACTTGCAGGTGCAAGCTCTGATGATATAGCGAAATCAATGGCGAATATAGGTACATCTCTAATGCAAAATGGTGCGGATGGAAATGTTGTCGCTGATATAATAAACAGTCTTAACGAATTGCCCGAAGATAAAACAGTTGCCATAAATGCAGAGGGCAACGGACTGGAAGTTATAGACAAAATAGGCAAGGAACCAGTCACTCAAGAAGTGAATCAAGAAGTTAATGAAGCCGAAACGCCTGAACCCGAGCCTGTTACGCAGGAGGTCGAACAAGAAGTTGAGCCGGCTCCCACAGAAGAACCGGAGCCGGTAACTCAAGAGGTACAGCAAGAAGTTGAGGAAGCTCCAACAGAATCTCCTGAACCTGTTACTCAAGAAGTCAAGCAGGAAGTTGAGGAAGCTCCGAATGCTGACTTTGAGCCAGTTACCCAAACTATTAATTTAGAAGTTGGGGAAGTTCCAACCCCTGATAATTTAGTTGTAAAAGGTAAAGTAGACTATGAATTGGGAACAATGCCGCAAGTCGAACCGCCAACTATTACCGGAACGGCAAATTATAATTTGGGAATAACTCCAACTTCTGTGCCTGAAGTACTCGGAACAGCAAATTATAATTTAGGAACCGCACCAACATCAGCTCCTGATATTTCGGGTGTTGCTAACTATAAAGGTAATTTTCCGTCAAGTGCTCCGACACTTCACGGAACAGTTGTTTATAAGGCTGAAATTCAGGGTGCACCCAAAGCCAAAGGAGATAAAAATTTCCCAGGCGGTATGGCAATGATAAATGATGAAAAGGGAACATCAGACCCTAGGGAGCTTGTTGAATACGGCGGCAGGGGGTATATATTTGAGGGCAGGGACGTTGTACTGCCTTTGCCTGAGCACGCCAAAATTTACACTGCAAAGCAAACAAAACAAATAATGTCAGGCGCAGGAATCCCTCGTTATGCAAGCGGTAAAAATAACGAGGATTGGGAGAACGCTAAGTCTGACAGAGAACATATACGCAAAACCTCATACAACATAATACCGGCCTGGGAAGAGCTTGAATGGCTCGACCAAATGAAACAGAAATTTGCTTCTGATGCGGAAGTTATAAAAGAAATTGAGGAAGAAATAGTCAATTATACAAGAGAGATGTGGAGCCAAAACCTGGAATCAATGGAATTTGCGCTTGATATGGGCTGGACATCTCAGGAAGAATACTATAATAACCTTGCCGTATACCGTGATGAAAATTTCGCGCCCGACACGCAGGAATGGAAAGACGCAACGCTCAAGTTACATAAGTACAGTCAGCAGCTTATTGACGACGCAAATAAAGCTTCTAAGGCATATATTGATTTGCACGCCAGTATAAACGACTGGGGCGAAATGGGCACAAGTATGGGCGCTGTTTGGCAGACGGTTAATCAGCGTAATGTTCAGGCGGCAAAGAACGGATTAATCACCTGGGAAGATTATTTTGATACCAGGCTTGATTACACAGAGCAGTTTCTTGACGGTTATTTGAATTATTCCAACGACTGGATAGAAAACGAGAAAGAATATAACAATATGTCTGCGGCTGACACTATAGCGGCGGTTAATAGACAAAAGAAAGAAGTACAAAAATATTTTGAGGAACTCGGAGAACTAACCAATGAAGAAAAGGTAGCTAAAATTAAAATAGAAGCAGAGCTGGACAGAAAAAGTTATGACGCGGTCAGAGACAAATTGAGCGAATGGGAAGATGACGCAGACTGGACTGAGAAGCAAGCAGGGGTATATGGCTGGGAAGAAATTGGAGAAAATAAGCTTGATTTTTACCAGCGCAAAATAGATAAATATACACAATGGTCGCAAGATGAGAGCCTGGACCCGACTAAACAGCAATATGCTCGCCGTCAAGCTGACGAAATGAAGATGAAGCTGTACGAAGCCACAGAGGATAGATATGACGAAATGCTGGATATGGCTAAGGACCGTATGGACGAGGTCAAGGACTTGCTCGACGACAAGCTGTCAGCTCTGGAAGAATCCTGGGAAGTGGAAGATCGTGCAGAAGATAAGGCCGAAACCCTGTCAGACATTGAGAAATACAAGAATGCTGTAACGATAGAGGGCAAGCAAAAATATCAGGAAGCATTAGACAAACTCAAAGAGATAGAGCGAGACGAACAGCGTTATCAGATAGAGCAGGAAAATAATGCCATAATAAAGCAAATGGAAGCTGAATATAAGGCGCTTGAAGACGAAAAGGCAAATATATTACAGCAGACAAAAGAAGCAAATTTAAAAGTTGCCTCGGTGGTTGAACCGCTGGAACAGAGTATAAATGCTAATATGGATAATATGGCGAGCAGAATAGAAGCTGCCATTAAGGAAATAAAGCCGAGTATTACAGTAACACAGAATATTACCAGTAATATAAATGACGGCACTGACGGGATACTCTATCACAACAAAGTGCTGTCTAAAACGGTAACCGCTGTAGGGGGTCAAAAATGAGACATGGAATAACATTTAGGGGTAAACACAGTAATGATGTTGGCGTAATCGTAAAGACCGTTGGGAGACCGATAATTGCGCCTGTAAGACAGATTGATGAGGAGGTGCCATACAGGGACGGAAATGTTGATTGCTCCGAGACAGGAGGGCGGTTATATTATGATGATAAAGTTTTGGAGCTTGACTTTTATTTAATTTCCCACGATACTGTTGAACTCCAAAAAAACGTAACAAAAGTCGCAAACTGGTTAGCCGGAGGATACGGGATACTTATATTTGACGACATGCTGAGCACAGTATGGATTGCAAAACCTGTTGACTTAGACGACTTAACAATTGAGCTATATAAAAACGGACACACCAAAATACAATTCAGGTGCAGACCGTTTAACGACTGGATACATGACAGTAAAGGAGTGCCGCTGGACAGTAACCATTCATTGGACAGCGATATACCTTTGGGATTGGGAGACGAAAACGAGATAATATACGGCGCAGGAGCAACAGGGCTTGAATTAGATTATTGCGGTTCTGCTCCTGTCAGACCCGTTGTTATTATAACGCCAACAACTGAGACTAACGGATTCAACCTGACGATTAACAACAGCACTATAAGCAGTACAGCAGCTTTTAAAAATCCTGTAACAATAGACTGTGCAAATGCTGTTCTGCCGAGTGGTTTTTCAGGTGATTTTTTTGAGCTGAAACCCGAAATAAATAAAATAAATATTAACTGTCTGAGCGGAAACGGTCAGATTATATTAGAATATGTACCTAAATTATTATATGGAGATGGATTTTAATGAAATTTATTGCAGTGTACGATAAAGACGCAACAGAATATGAATCAGACAGGCTGGGATTTTTAGAAAATGCAAAAGATGTATGTATTGAACAGTCAATTAACGGAGATTATGAATTGACATTTATCCTGCCTAAAGGTGATAAAAAATGGGGATTGATTGACTTTGAGCGCAAGGTCGGGTATGACGGACGTATATTCAGGATTAAAGATATAGACGACTGCACAATATCAGCCTCAACGCTACTGCAGGACGCGTGCAGAACGCATGTGCAATACATAGGAGACATGATAAACACCCCGGCAAATGAGATTATGGAGGGTATTTTTTCAAAAACGCCGTATGTAACAGTTTTGAAAAAAGAAGAGATTGAAGCACTGGGGCTTGAACCTGTCACGGACAAAATAGACTTTTTTGAAATGTCAAAGACTACCCCTATAGCGTGTCTTAACAGGCTTATGGAAACGTTAAAAAAGTATAGAGTACACAGCGAAGTATATATTGATAATGACAAAATTGGCCTTGTAAGACAGCTGGGAACAAAGAAAGATTTTGTTATCGACCCTAGATATAACGGGTGTGAAATAAAGCCTAAAATATCAACTTATACATTAGTAACAAAGCTGTATCCATACGGTAAGGATGATTTACCGCTTGAGGGCGACAAGCAGTATATTTTAAGTCCTAACTATGATACATTGGGAGAATACGAAGGGTTCTGTAATTTTGATGAAGTAACCGACCAGGAAGATTTGTTGCTGGCGGCACAGACACAATTCAGGGCAGACAACCCGGAAAGAATAGACGTGCCTAAATATGCGGTAAATGTAAAAGTATTGGATTTGCCGGGAGAAATAAACCTAGGAGACATAGTGACGGTAAATGATATAAACAACGGAATCAAATCAAATCAAAGAGTTATAACGGTTAAAAAATACCCGTATGAGCCGCACAAAAATTCTATTGTTGTAGGAGTGCCGCCAATAAATATGATAGAAGCATTCAGCGGAATGTTCACAGCTCACCAATATTTAAGACTGGCGCAGAACGAAAGAAATGAATATAAGACAAACACACTTGAATTTATGAAGAAAAATGAAGATGTAACTGTTGAAAATAACGGAGAATATCAAAAAATAGCGCAGTATGAAACGGGAGCAATGTTCGTGTCGGACGACGGTAAATATGCAGTTGCTTTGATTGATGGGAAAATCAAGATTGGAGCAGCTGACAAAAGTCGTGACGACGGCTGGAACTGGATAGGAGTATTTGGACACGGTGACGGAAGCGATTGGGCAACGACATATCTATATACCAACTTAATCACAATAATGTCGCAAAATGGCAAACTTAAAATAGAGGATAATCTAATCACGATGTACGACGGAAATGGAACATTGCGCTATCAATCGGGCTACGACGGTCATAAATATGTATTTGAACTATATAATGAACAAGGAAAACGCACGGCGTATATGGACGACAACGGAAATTTAACAATTTGCGGTGTGTTTATGACGGGTGAAAATGGCGAAGCAAGAACCGTTATAGACGGCAATGGTATACAGAGTTATGATAATAATAATAAACTTCATGGGTTAGTGGTGAGTAAAGGTCTTCCGGATTTATCTTTATATTGCAATGGACAAGAAACTTTTGAAATCAGAAATGAAGGAGCGGGTCTAATAACGATAATGTGTGACGGTTCTGAGATTATGAGTTTAGACAACATTAGGTGTGGCTTAGTCGGTACATGGTATTATAAAGGAGCGGAAATTGTCACGAAAGATGATATAGAAAGATTGCAGTCGCAGATTAATACGCTGAAAGGTATATAATTAATGTGAATTTAGGAAACATGTCATAAAATTCCTTTACAAGTCATGAAAAATATGCTATTATGTAGAAAAATATAAAATAGAGGGGGAAGAAAAATGAAGAAGTTTATTGGAATGACGTTATCAATTTTGCTTTTATTATGTTTGTCAAGTTGTGGAGCGACCTATACAAGTAATGATTTGGCTATTTATAATACAGAAAAAAATAATTATATTAAAATAGGAATGTCAAAAAATGAGCTTGTAGATATACTTGGTACCCCTAAAGTTGAAGATGAATACGATTGTTTTGAGAATATAAAAATAAAATATATAGATGATACAGTTCAATATATACGATTATCAGATGAAGTCAAAGTGTATCTTTTTTTAAATGCATACCAAATAGGAACCTCAATTAATACTATTCAAAAAAAACATAATTTAATACAAGATAAATATGATAAAGAAAAATATCATTTATTTTTAGTGAAAAACAAAGATCGATATATAGATTTTTCTAAAGGTCGCAGTTGCGATGAAATGATGAAAATAATAGATGAATGTTTTGAAGTAGATGGCAATGACGTTTATCATTTATTATTATTTGCGGATTCGAATGACAATATTGTTAGTTCTGTTACAATATCTAAGTTTGGGATTGGCGAAACCGGAAGTGAATGGGGAGCAGATGGATACATAACTAAGTATTCAAGAATTTTAACAGATAATGAAAAAAATTATGTAACAGGATATGAGGAATATAGCGACGCAAATATAAAGAAAAAAGAAAGTGAACTTAAAAATGAACTTGACATCTTATCAGATGCTTTTGATAAAGTAGTTGAAAACGATATGGGTTTAGATTACGCAAGTAAAAACAGTCAATTAAAAGCAATATCAGATTTAAAAGAAAGCAAGTATGATGAACTTTCTAAAGTAAGATTTGAGAGTACACGGAGATATAAAATACTTAATAATTAAAATATTCAAAAAACTTCTTGACAAAAGTATCCACATATGTTAATATATTTGTGGATACAGAAAAGAGGTGATTTATTTGTCTAAAAAAGGTAGACCGACGGATGACCCAAAAACTCTTAACACTAGGGTTCGATTTTCGGAGGAAGATATAAGACGTCTGGAATTCTGTTGTGAGAAAACAGGAATGAAAAAGTCCGAAATTATACGTTTGGGTATTAAAGAGGTTTACAATAAATTAAAAAAATAGAGTAGCCGTCCTCTGGAAAAGGTTAAACGACTACTCGGTCGACAGATAAATCTATCAAATATATTGTATCATAGATAGAAACTTCTGTCAAACAAATTCAATAATTTTGAGAGGAGCTTTTATTTATGCAAGAATTACAAGAAAAAGTACAAACTTTAGATAGTAGAGAAGTTGCAAAGATGGTTGAAAAGCGACATACAGATTTAATTAGGACTATTGAAAACTATCGAAATTACTTAGATGATAGTCAAAACGCAAAATTGCGTTCTGATGATTTTTTCACAGAAAGCAGCTACAGATCAGGCACAGGCAAGAAATATAAATGTTATTTTATAACAAAAAAGGGTTGTGAGCTGATAGCTCATAAAATGACTGGAAAGAAACATATACAATTCACAGCTGCATATATTAATAAATTTCACGAAATGGAAAATAAACTTAATAGTAATAGTAGCTTACCGCAACCTAAGGCAGAAGAAATAACACCCAAATATCACAATGGCGAACCGGTTATAACGATACAGGATATTGTAAAATTATCAGACCTAAACGTAAATACTATACGTTATTATGTTAGACGTCTTGAGCGTAATAAAGATTATTACTTATTAGAGTGGGAAGACTTGGCAAAGTTTAAGCGAAACAACCCTTCCATCGACAAAATGATTTCCAGCTTATGCGTTATCAATAGGCAAGGAGCTGAAAAACTTGCTCAGATGATACAGGGTGTACCTATACAGGATTGCTTTAAGGCTTTACCCGAGCCAAAAAAGAATAAAATATTCAACCTTTCATCGATTAAGCCGTTAAAATACATAGTTGATGATGGGATACGTTTTTCAAGTATTATTAATGATTGTTTTAAAAGCTGGACACAAAGTCTTACATGGGATGACATCAAAGATGTACAAGGAATAATGCGTGAACGTTTTAGTGATTTGCAAAAATGTATGGAAGTGATTGACAATATTACTGTTAGTAATGATAAGCAATTATTGTTTTTTGATTGATAATCTTATAATTAATCAATGTCGCACCCACATGTGGGTGATGAAGATAAAACTAGGGGGTGTCAAAACGCCGCCCCATCTGTAACAGATGATTTGGGGCGCACCCCATGTGGGGTGCGCGGATTGATAAGACTTTCGCTCATTTTTGAGCAATAGGGTTGACGGTCGCATTTCGTGTGTGTGGATTGAAAAATATGAACGTCCGAAAGGGCGTTCTTTTTATATATATAAAATTAAGAAAGGATGATAATTATGTTACAAAAAAATGAGCATGTTCCGTTCGTTTGTGATGATGTGATACCGGATGGGTTATATCCATATTGCAGAGAAGTTTTTGACGCAATCTTGGAAGCAAAAATACCATATGGAAGAACACGTACGGTATTAAAACTTGTTTCACAGGCGTTGCAAAATGTAACACCAGGCGAGGTTGAGACAAAGCGAGAGAAAACAGATTATCCCATCTGCTCAGACTAGAACCAAATAATAAAATAGAAAGGAGGTAAAAATTGACATAAATATGTATATTTGATATAATAAAAAAAGCCAATGGACGATTGGCGGTTATTCTGACTTCCCATAGAGGGGAGTTGATATTATGGAGGAAGTAATTATAGTCATGTACATAATACTTCTAACTCTAATAGTTCTTAAAAAGAAATAACCGCCCATGGCGGACGGTATTCCCTCAACTCTAAATTGCAGCGGAATAACCGTACCCCTACAGTTGTTCCATTGGCTATATTATATCACACAAATAATATTTGTCAAGACACCCAATAGGGTGTTTTTTTGTTGCGAAAAAGAAAGGGTGATAAAATGGCAAAGCATAGTATAAACGAAAACTATAACGGACAAACGAAATTGCGCCACTGGTGGATAGTTATAAGAGATAATCTGTCAAATCTGCTGGGTTGGTACAACAGCCATATAGACGGCACGGCAGATAGACACAGGGCGGAGGATATAGACTACGACGACAGCGGCACTGTTAAGGAAAAAATAAATAAAATAGATATGTCTCTGTTTAAGCAGACAAATAAATTGCCCGATGAAATATTAACACCGGGCTTTTATTATGGGGGAGGTGTTGTTAATGGTACGTTAGGAGGTAGCGGCACATATTGGTTTGCAATAGAGATATATCCGGTTTTTACAAATCTATTGCAGATACTTCATCAAAATGTTAATGGGGAGTGGACAACATATTACAGAAATGTTTCAGGCTTAGAAAGTGATACTCCGCAGTTTACGGAATGGGTGCGGCTGGCGAAAATATCTGATGTAACTGCATTAAGAACTGAGGTTATTAACCAAATAGGTAATACTCAAAATTTGACTACTGTCGAAAAAGAAAACTTAGTTAATGCTATAAATGAAGTCAATCAGAATATATCAAACGAAGTTAATGCCCGTGTTAATGCTGACGAAACTATAAGAAAAGAAATACCGATTAAGACGACTGAGACAATAACCTCAGAGACCACAGATAACAGCAGCTATGTAACGCCGCTTGTAGTTAAAAATGCTATAAGTAATCTTGTGGAAAGTTCTGACGAAATAAAAAATATTGCTGACGGCTTAGCCCAAAAGGCAGATAAGGTTACAAACGGGGGATTTATAGCCGGAGGAGCAAAAGTCGGAGAAGTTGAAAATATATCTATAGGCGACGGTATAGCTTCAACCGGAGCATATGGCGTTGTAATTGGTTCAGGAGCAGAAGGTGCAAGTAATTGTGTTGCGATTGGAAGCACTACAACGGCCGGGGCTGATAAATCTGTAGCAATAGGATACGGCGCGGAATGTTTGGCAGACAATGCTGTGCAGATTGGTGACGGAAGTAATTCCGATAAAGGTACAATGAAGTTTCGGGGGTATAAAATAGTCAGCTGTGATTTTACAGATAACGAATACTATATTAATGATGTAGGCAGACTTAGTCGACTATATACTACTAATCAATCAAGCATTGTAGACGCAATAAACGAATTGAGTTTAAGCAAAGGGAATAACGCCAGTAAGGCAGTGCTGGGGGAAGTATTATCAAAATCCGAGGATTTTAATATTAGTTCATCCGGTGGTAATTGGATAGTAGGATATAGTATACCGAATATAACAATTACAGATGACACATACGGAACTTTTACCCTGCCGTCTCAAATCTTAGAAATTTCAGGAGTAAAGGACAAAATCGGAGAAGAGAAAAAATATTGTTATGCTTCTTACACGCTCGACACGGACAATTTATCCGGTGAATTGAGTACGTCAGATGTGACTGTATATTATCAGCTAAAAGAAGCAAAAGGAAACCCAAACAGCTATTTAGATATAGAAGACGAAACGAAACTGACAACTATTAATATCTATCTTGGGACTGTTACATTGAACGCAGAGAATGATTTGCTACCTGACGGAACTGTTAGTGTTATTTATTCGGGAAGTGAATCTGCAAATGAAAACTTGGAAATTAATCTGCTAAAGATTTTCAATACATCCGGTATTATAACTGGTGAATTTGTTGAGGTTACTGCAGATGAGGTAAGCGCATTATTTTAAATAAGTAAAAAAATAAATTAAATATATTAAATAAAAATATGGAGGTAATATCATGGATCATGGCAACAAAAATTTTAGGAATGGAAGCATTAACAAAGTTAGTAGAAAAGATTAAGGCGGTAACGGCAGCGATACCAACCAAACTCAGTCAGCTTACAAACGACAGTGGCTATCAGACGAGTTC
This sequence comes from Monoglobus pectinilyticus, assembly GCF_002874775.1. Lineage (NCBI taxonomy): Bacteria > Bacillati > Bacillota > Clostridia > Monoglobales > Monoglobaceae > Monoglobus > Monoglobus pectinilyticus. The sequence continues at coordinate 24,608 of NZ_CP020991.1, forward strand.
ACAGGTATCTACTACAGTTATGAATGCGACAAAGGATTTAGCGGCAAAAACTGATGTAGGAACATTGACAACCTTGACGACAACGGCAAAAAATAACCTTGTGGCAGCGATTAACGAAATAGACGAACATCAGGATTCAACTGCTTCGATAGTAGGAGGGCAAGCAGAAATTATTGATGGATTAGATGCACGTATTGGTGCATTGACAGACCTTAACACAACAGCAAAAGGGACTATAGTTGCGGCGATTAATGAAGTTAAAACGAGCGCAGACGGGAAAATGACATCGGCTCAGGTTGATTCAAAAATTACAGCTGCAAAGGCAGGACTAGCAACAGAAACATATGTAAACAACAAAGTGTCAAGCGTATACAAGTATAAGGGAAGTAAGGATACATATGCTTCGCTTCCGACAACAGGAAATACCGTTGGAGATGTATGGAACGTTGTTGATAAGAACGGTCAAAATTTTGCATGGACAGGCTCAGCGTGGGACGCTCTTGGCGAGACTATAGACTTAAGCGGATATATGAAGAACGACGCACTGCAGGAAATCACAGCTGCAGAAGTAGAGGCTTTATTTAACTAAACCTGGAGGGATATAGATGGCGACAAAGATTTTAGGAATGACAGCACTGACAAAGCTAGTAGATAAGACAAAAAAGTATGTCAACGATAAAAAGCTGATAAATGTGATGGAGGGGACAAGTGCAGAAGGCGGCTACTCTGCTGTCATAGGAGGACAAGGGGTGGTCCCCGGAGTTTGTTCAGTATCATTAGGCGGTTATTCGAATGCTGTAAATGGTGAGAGAGCGGTTGCGATAGGCGGATGGTCTCTGCTCTGCAACGGCTACAACACTGTGTGCGGTAAAAATAATTTAGAACCAACAGCCGGATATCATTCTCATAATAACGGCGACGGATTTATAGTTGGAAACGGGACTTTAAGTTCCCGTTCCAACGCTTTTCGTGCGGCGTACAGCGGTGATGTGTATGCGATGAAGTCAATAAACGGAACAGGAGCCGACTATGCGGAGCTTAGAGAATGGTCAGACGGAAATCCTGATAATGAGGACAGATGCGGACTGTTTGTATGCTTTGACGGTGAGAAGATACGGCTTGCAAATTCAGAAGACCCAAAAGACTTACTCGGAGTTATATCAGGAAATCCATGTATAGTTGGAAACAACTATGATGACCAGTGGAGCGGAAAATATAAGAAGGATGTATTTGGCCGGTTGCTGACTGAGCATGTAACGTGGGAAGAGGAAAGGGATGATAATGGCAATATTATAACACCTGCAGGCGAAGGAGATGTATATATTTTATCGGAAGACTATGACCCTTCACAAAGTTACATACCGAGAAAAGACCGCCCGGAATGGGGATATATGGGAACGCATGGAGAACTGGTTGTTATAGATGACGGCACATGTGAAGCAAAAGGCCGATGCAAACCGAATAATGAGGCAAAAGCAACGGCAGCAGAAGACGGTTTTTACGTGCTTGAGCGGATAGATGATAACCATATTAAAATATTTGTGAGATAGGTTGGGGGATAATGACATGGTTTTGGACAGCACAATAATAGTTGGGGTGCTATCATTAATAGGTACGCTCATTGGCTCATTATCAGGGATATTTGCAGCGAATAAGCTCACTACATATAGGATAGGACAACTTGAAGAAAAGGTAAATAAACATAATAATTTAATAGAGAGAATGGTAGCCGTTGAAGCGTCAGCTAAGTCAGCTCACAAACGGCTTGATGAACTGAGCGAGGAGGTGAAAGAGCATGAATAATGTAACTACAGGAACAATAGCAAGAACCATAGTATTAATATTAGCACTAGCAAATCAAGTATTGGCTATGTGCGGTAAGCAGGTGCTTAATATTGCAGACGATGATATATATCAGACGGTCAGCCTATTATTTACAATTGGTGCGTCTGCTGCAGCATGGTGGAAGAATAATTCATTTTCAGTTAATGCTATAAATGCAGATAAATATTTAAATAAACTTAAAAAGAATGAAAGTGAGGAAAAATAATTATGAAATTAAGTCAAACAATAGAACTGATGAATAGTTCTGATTACAAGGATAGATTTAAAGCTGAATACTATCAGACAAAAATCCGATATGATAAGCTTCATAAAATGATAGTTAAATACGAGGCTGGAACTTTAAACTTTACACCATCAAGCAGTCTTGAATTGCTTAAAAAACAAAAGTCATTTATGGGCAGTTACATAAATAGTCTTGAAATTAGAGCAGAAATTGAAGGTATAAATTTGTTTGAAAGCGAGAAATGAAAATGGCAAAGATATACATAGACCCGGGACATAACTGCAGCGGAGCGGATACGGGAGCCGTAGGTTACGGACTAAAAGAACAAGATGTGTCTGTGCAAATTGGAGTATTACTTAGAGATATGCTGATTAACAGTGGACAAACTGTAAAGATGAGCCGTGATAGTATTATCGATACGGTATCAAGCAGTTTAAACGGTAGTCTTGCATACAGATATAATAGTGCCAACAGCTGGAATGCAGATGTATTTATTTCAATACACTGTAATGCAGCAAACACAAAAGCGTATGGCTGTGAGACATATTACTGCACGGGCAGCACACAAGGTAAGGCGTTAGCAGAGTGCGTACAGCCGCATATGGCCGCGGAAACACAAAGATATAACAGAGATGTCAAGTCTGCTAATTTTGCGGTTATAAGACACACTAATATGCCTGCTATACTGGTAGAAACTGCATTTATAGACAATTATGACGATAACAGATTTTTAGCCAACGATGACGGAAAATATAAATGTGCAGTTGCTATATACAAAGGTATATGCGACTATTTGGGAATAGAATATAAATTAGAAAGCGAGGATAAACTGATGAGCAAAGAATATGAGGAGTTAAAAGCGGAAAACGACCGTCAGAATGTCATAATTGACCAAATGGGAACAGAACTTGAGGATTTGAGAAACACTGTAAAAGCTATAATTTATGATTATATTGACGAGAATATGCCTGAGTGGGCAAGACCGACAATACAAAAGTTGGTTGACAAGGGATTTTTAAAAGGTGATGAGGAAGGCAAGCTCGGACTTACAGAAGAGTTAATGCGAATGTTTATAGTCAACGACCGCGCGGGGATATATGGGGAGTAATTAGATATGCAATCTTAACAATACTGTAATGATTATCTACATAAAGACTATAAATGCTAAAGGCGGATTTAGTGATGAACAAGGATGATATTGAAGAAAGAATGGACACAAGACTAAACCGGATTGAAGATATGATGCTTAAACAAAATGATGTTATTGACAATCTTAAAGATGATTTAATTGAAAAAATGGATGCAAGTCAAAAATGGATTATTGGTATTGCAATTGCAACTATTTTGGGTATCGCTGCTATGTTAATAGCTGTTTTGGTTGCGTAGCAATTTTGTTGTTAATAATATTAGAAAATTAAATAATAAAAAAGACGGGTTTTAATTGAGAGGGTAGGAACTTTTTGTGCCTACCTTCTTTTAATTTTCATAATTCCACATCAAAATATTTATTATAAAACAAAAATGTGAGATTAATCACATATGTGTTTATGCGATAAATTGATAAAATGTTTGTATATTTTATCAAAGGGCGTGGAATTATGGAACCTGTTGACATTTTGAAAATGTGTTTTAGTAATATACTGTATTTTAAAAGAAAAGAATTAAATCTCAGTCAAGGAAAGATGGCTGAAAAATGCTGTATGTCACTAAGACAATATGCAGATATTGAAAGCGGGAAGAGGTTTCCATCTTCTATTAGCCTGATTAACTTTATAATAAATGGCGAGATAGGTATAAATAAGTTTATTTCTGATATTCAAAAGTTAGGTTATGTGCCCAAAGACAGAGTTAAAAAGGATGAAAAGTAAATTATTATTTAATATAAATGTCTAACATGGCGGTGCATAGGAGCTTGCACACTTAGAAATTGTTGGAACCCTGGTGAGACAGTTAGCTAAAAATGCAAGTGATAAAGAAATTGCTGCCAGTCCTTTAGGCGCTTATTTCATGAATCACGGAAGGTCAGTTTATCCGGCTGATGCTACAGGAGTGCCATTTGATGCAATGGCTATAGCTTCAACAGGCGATCCTATAGGAGACTTAACCGAGGATTTGGCTGCCGAACAAAAAGCGAGAGTCGTGTATGATAATATTTTGAAAGTATCAGACGACCCTGATGTAAACGATGTTATAAAATTCCTGCGTCAAAGGGAAATAGTGCATTTTCAAAGATTTGGAGAAGCCCTGGATCAAATTCAAAATAGACCGGCAACAAAAATGTACTGCGGAGTAGAAAAATAGACATAGTGGATTAATATTTTATTTATAAGTAAAGTGTTTATTTCAGGATACCTGTTTTGGGTATCCTTTTTTTATTCATATAAAATGTTGACATTTTAATATTTTAGTGTATAATCATAGTTATAAATTGTTAGGAGTGATGAAATGGGAAATATAATGACGAGAAAGTTTTTTTCCTGTACTGCTTTGCTTTTGAGTTTGATATTAATTATCGGCGCTTTGACATCATGCGGCGGAAACACTGAAGAGGCAAGACAGGAAGCTGAACAAGCTTTTTCAGAAACCATGGAGGCATTTAAATCCGGTAATGTTGAGCAGATAAAAAACTACTGTGATTCAGTTGAGATAAATGATAATACTGATTTAAGAGCTGCAATCCTGTCATCGTTAAAGAATGTGACGTATGATATTAATTCTGTTACTGCGTCAAGTGCAAAAAAGGCTGTTGTTAATGCAGATATTACTCTTATTGACGCGTCTCAAGTAATGCAGAAATATATAGAAAATATTGCTGTGATGGTCTCAAGTCCGGAATATCAGAATAATCTTGCTACAATGACAAAAGAGGATTATCAAAAACTTATGGACGACCAGCTTGCAAATGTGCTGGAGAACGGCGGAGTTCCTAATGTTACGAAAACTATTGATGTAAATATGAAAAAAGAGGGCGGAAGCTGGAAAGTAGATGGTTCTGCACTGCCTGAACTTCTTGTTACAAACACTTTGAATGCGATAGAGCAGATAAAACAATAGATAATACGGTTATATAATTTTATTTGGCCGTGTTATTATTTGTGTGCAGAAAATATGTATAAATTTTCTAAATATATAATTTACGCAGGTATACACGCCAAATTTTATGGGTGAATACCTGCTTTTTGTTTGCAGTTTTTAATACTATAGTTACATTATTTAAATATATAAGCCTATGAACTTTTATTTAGTGTAACAAAACTCTTGCAATAAAATTTGTTTGGAGTTATAATATACCAGTATGTGTTTAAATTTAGAAACAGTTTGTTTAACATATAACATAAATGGTATGGAAATTACAAAGTATAAATTATAGATTTATTATATTAATTTTGAAAATAATATGAGATTTTGGAGGTATCCTTTATGGGTATAAAAGGGATAATTGAGAAAGTAATAGGAACATACAGCGACAGAGAATTGAAAAAAATCTATCCTATTGTTGATAAGGTCCTCGAACAAGAACCTGTTATGGAAAAAAAGAGCGATACTGAACTCAAAGCTATGACTGAAGTTTTTAAAAAACGTTTAAGTAACGGAGAAACACTTGATGACATTCTTCCTGAAGCCTTTGCGGTTTGCCGTGAAGCTGCCTGGAGAGTTTTGGGAATGAAGCATTTCCCTGTTCAAGTTGTCGGCGGCGTTGTTCTTCACCAAGGCAGAATAGCTGAAATGAAAACGGGTGAAGGAAAAACTTTGGTTGCTACTCTCCCGGCCTATTTAAACGCTCTTGAAGGCAAAGGCGTTCATATTGTAACGGTCAATGACTATTTGGCAAAGCGTGACAGTGAGTGGATGGGGAAATTATACAGTTTTCTAGGGTTAAGCGTTGGCTTAATTATTCACGATATGGACAATGCTGAGCGTAAGAGAGCTTATTCGGCTGATATTACCTATGGAACAAATAACGAAATGGGCTTTGACTATTTGCGTGATAACATGGTGATATATAAAGAGAATAAGGTTCAAAGAGGACATAATTATGCAATTGTCGATGAGGTTGACAGCATATTAATTGATGAAGCCAGAACGCCGCTGATTATTTCAGGAATGGGTGATAAGTCAACTGATTTATATGCCCAAGCGGACAGGTTTGCAAAGACTTTAAAGTTCAAAAAAGTAGTTGAAACAGACTCAAAGGTTGAGGTAGAAGACGAAGATGAACTTAACGAATATGATTATATTGTAGATGAGAAAGCTAAAACTGCAATGCTGACGCCTAGAGGCGTTAAAAAGGCAGAAGAAGCTTTTCATGTTGAAAATTTAACCGACCCGGCAAATATGACTTTGTCTCATCATATTAACCAGGCTATCAAAGCTATTGGTGTAATGAAAAAGGATAAGGACTATGTTGTAAAAGACGGAGAAGTTATTATAGTAGATGAGTTCACAGGACGTATGATGTTCGGCAGGAGATATAATGACGGTTTGCATCAGGCTATTGAAGCAAAGGAAGGCGTAACTGTAGAAAATGAGTCAAAAACATTGGCTACTATTACTTTCCAGAATTATTTCAGATTATATAAGAAATTATCAGGTATGACCGGTACGGCACAGACAGAGGAAGAAGAGTTCCAGGAAATATATAAGCTTGATGTTATTGTTATACCGACAAACAGGCCTCTGCAAAGGGAAGATGAGCATGACAGCGTTTATAAAACAGAAGACGCTAAGTTTAATGCCGTTATAAATGACGCGGCAGCGGCTCACGAAAAGGGTCAGCCTGTACTAATAGGTACGGTGTCAATCGAAAAATCCGAAAAGCTTAGTAAAATGCTCAGAAAGCGCGGAATAAAACATAATGTCTTAAATGCTAAGTTTCATGATAAAGAGGCAGAAATAGTTGCACAGGCCGGTAAAAAAGGAGCAGTAACAATCGCTACGAATATGGCCGGACGTGGTACGGATATTGTACTGGGCGGAAATGCTGAGTTTATGGCTAAGCATGAGATGGAAAAGATGGGATTTTCAGAGGAGCTTATTAACCAGGCAACTGGTTTTGCCGAAACAGACGACCAGGAAATTATAGAAGCGCGCAAAACATTTAAAGAATTAAACGATAGATTTAAATCTGAAATAGAACCGGAGCAAAAGGAAGTTCTTGAAGCCGGCGGTTTAAATATTATGGGTACTGAAAGACACGAAAGCAGGCGTATTGATAACCAGCTTCGCGGCCGTTCAGGACGTCAGGGAGATATAGGTAAATCTAAATTTTATATTTCACTTGAAGATGACCTAATGCGCTTGTTCGCGCCGGAGCGTATTTCTAAAGTTATGAATACGCTTGGACTTGAAGACGATGACGCGATTGAGAGCAAAATGCTCAGCGGAGCTATTGAAACTGCTCAGGAGCGAGTTGAGGGAAAGAACTTTGATATCAGAAAAAATGTCCTTCAGTTTGACGATGTAAATAATCAGCAGAGAGAGATTATTTATAAACAGCGTGATCAAGTTTTGGACGGCGAAGATTTAAGAGACAGCATCATGAAAATGATGAAGGACGTATTCAGTGGTGTAATTGGTCTATATATAGGCGACAAGGGAAATACTCCTGAAGAATGGGATTGGGAAGGCTTAAAAGACCATCTTGAAACCATACTTGGTGAAATGCCGGAAGATTTCCTGAAATTCACTGATGTTGAAATTGACAAAATGACTCAGGACAGACTGACTGATTACGTAATGGAAGATGCCGAGAAAAAATATGCTGAGAAAGAAGAAATGTTCGGCGACGCTATGCGTGAAGTTGAGCGTATAATATTGCTCCGTGTTGTTGACCAAAAGTGGATGGATCATATTGATAATATGGAACAGCTTCGTCAGGGTATTTTCCTGCGCGCATATGCTCAGCATGACCCTGTAATCGAATATAAGTTTGAAGCTATGGATATGTTTGAAGAGATGACAGAATCCATTAAAGAGGATACAATAAAACATTTGTTCCATGTAATACCTCAGTCAAAGATAGAGAGACAGCAGGTAGCAAAACCGATTGCTGAAAATGCAGGCGGAGATGGAACTGTTAAAAAGAAGCCGATAAGGAGGGTTACAAAGATAGGCAGAAACGATCCTTGCCCATGCGGTTCAGGTAAAAAGTATAAGAACTGCTGTCTTGATAAGGATCGTGAGAATGGAAATATATAACTATATGTCTATATAAATAAATTTTATTGAGGTGATAAAGTGATAGCGTTTGATGAGTTTAAGTTAGGGCTCGAGAGCATGGAAAAAGATATTACTGAATTGAGGGATTCACTTTAACTTGTCCGCAGTTGAATGTGAAATAGAAGAACTTGAAAAAGTATCTTTTGAGCCGGGTTTCTATGAAGATATGGATAAAGCCGGAAAGATACTGCAGAAAATAAAATTGCTGAAAAACAAGGTTCAGGGATTTAATGATATTAAAAACCAGTGGGAGGATGTTTCTACCCTCGTGGAACTGGGAATTGAAGAGAATGACGACAGCGTATTGGGTGAAGTAAAGACCGGATATTGCGAGCTTCAGGAAAAAATAGACAATATGAAGCTTGATACACTGCTCTCCGGTAAATATGATAAATTAAGCGCTATTATTACTCTCCATTCGGGAGCAGGCGGAACTGAAGCCCAGGATTGGTGCGAAATGCTTTACAGAATGTACAATATGTGGGCGGAGAGAAAAGGTTTTAAAACCGAGGTAATTGATTATCTTGACGGTGAAGAAGCCGGTATAAAAAGCGTGACATTTTCCATTGAGGGACTGAATGCGTATGGATATATAAAATCTGAAAAGGGCGTCCATCGCCTTGTTAGAATTTCACCTTTCGATTCAGCCGCCAGACGTCATACTTCTTTTGCTTCCTGTGAAGTAATACCGGAACTTGACGAGGAGTTGGACGTAGAGATAAATCCTGAGGATTTGAGAATAGATACCTATCGCTCCAGCGGCGCCGGCGGTCAGCATATAAATAAAACTGAATCCGCTATAAGAATAACACATTTGCCGACAGGTATTGTGGTCACATGTCAGAATGAAAGAAGCCAGCATAAAAATAAAGAAACTGCTATGAAAGTTTTAAAATCAAAGCTTGTCGAGATTGCTGAGAGGGAACAGAAAGACAAAATTGACGATTTAAAGGGTGTACAGACAGAAATTGCATGGGGAAATCAAATCCGTTCATACGTTTTTCATCCTTACAGCATGGTTAAGGACCATAGAACAAACTATGAGACAGGTAATATAAACGCTGTTATGAACGGTGATATTGACGGATTTATTAACGCGTATCTTAAAGCAAAATCAAAAGGTGAGATATAATTAAAACTATGAGGAGAATAAGATGTTTGAAAAACTATCATTTTTAGAAGAACAGTTTGAAGAGCTGGCAAAAAAGATAAGTGACCCGGAGGTCATCGCGGACCAGGAGACTTGGCGTAAATTATGTAAGGAACATTCCGACCTTACTCCAATTGTTGAAAAGTACAGAGAATATAAAAAAAATATGGAAACAATTGAAGACGCTAACGCATTAATGGATGACCCTGATACAGATAAAGAATTTAAAGAGATGCTTGTTGATGAATCAAAAACAGCTAAAGCCAATATTGAAAAAATTGAAGAAGAATTAAAGATATTGCTTCTTCCAAAAGATCCTAATGATGATAAAAACGTTATGGTTGAAATAAGAGGCGGTGCCGGCGGAGATGAAGCGGCACTGTTTGCCGGGGATCTTTTCAGAATGTATTCAATGTATGCGGACAGTAAAAAGTGGAAAATAGAAGTTTTGAATATAAGTGAAATAGGAATCGGCGGCATTAAAGAAGTAACGTTTATGATTAATGGTGAAGGAGCCTACAGCCGGCTTAAGTTTGAAAGCGGAGTTCATAGGGTTCAAAGAGTGCCCGAAACTGAATCGAGCGGCAGAATTCATACTTCAACCGTTACGGTTGCTGTTCTGCCTGAAGTTGATGATGTAGAGGTTGAGATAAACCCGGATGATTTGGAAATTGATACTTATCGTTCGAGCGGCGCCGGCGGTCAGCACATCAACAAGACTGAATCAGCGATAAGAATTACTCACAAACCTACAGGAATAGTGGTTACATGCCAGGATGAAAGAAGCCAGCATAAAAATAGGGAAGCGGCAATGAAAATGCTTCGTTCAAGACTTTATGATAAAATGGAGCAGGAGCGGAGCGCCGCTATAGCTGCTGACAGAAAGAGCCAGGTTGGAACCGGTGACAGAAGCGAACGTATCAGAACATATAATTTTCCGCAGGGCAGAATGACAGACCATCGTATTGGTTTGACTTTGTATAGACTGGAACAGATAATGAACGGTGATTTAGATGAGATTATTGACGCTTTGATTACAACTGACCAAAGTGAAAAGCTGAAGTCTCAAGCTGAGGGAAATATATAATTAATTCAGGTGTTGTTTATGGAAACTAAATTATTATCAAATAGTGAGAATGATTTGAATATTGCAGCTGAGATAATTCGGTCGGGAGGAACTGTTGTTTTCCCGACCGAAACAGTATACGGGCTGGGCGCTGACGCGTTAAATCCTGATGCAGTAAAAAAAATATTTACGGCAAAAGGCAGGCCGGCTGACAATCCGCTTATTGTCCATATTTATGATGTTAAGCAGTTGAACGAGATAGTAAGTGAAGTTCCGGAATCGGCTAAAAAGCTAATGGATAAGTTTTGGCCGGGACCGCTTACAATTATCTTAAAGAAAAGCAATAAAATTAGGAATGAAGTAACGGCCGGACTTGATACCGTAGGTGTAAGAATGCCAGTACAGTCTGAAGCAAAGAGACTTTTAGAACTTTCAGGAGTTCCTATTGCCGCGCCCAGCGCAAATTTGTCAGGTAAACCAAGCCCCACTGCGTTTGCACATTGTGTAGATGATATGAACGGAAGGGTTGATGCAATAATTGACGGCGGCGACTGTAATGTTGGTATTGAGTCCACGGTTATAGATTTATCAGGTGAACCTATTATATACAGACCGGGTGATGTTACGACTGAACAAATTGAACAGATACTGAATTGTAAAGTTAAAACAGTATCGGAAGTAAAAGAAAATGAAAAGCCCAAATCTCCAGGTCTTAAATATAAGCACTATTCTCCAAAAGCAGAGGTTATCATTATTAAAGGTTCGGTTGAAGAAGTAGTGAATTGCGTAAACGGTCAGAAAGATAGATGCGGTATTCTAATATTTGACGAGTTTTCTTCAGAACTAAATAAAAAAATTAGTCCCAATATCGAGATTATCTCGCTTGGGAGTATGAAGTCTCCGAAAGAAGCGGCAAGTTCTTTATTTAAAGCTTTAAGGGAAATGGACAACCGTGGCGTGAAGAGAGTTTTTGCTCCTGAAATCCCAAGTACTGATAAGTGGAGCGGCGTTAGAAACAGATTATACAGAGCTGCCGGAAATAGAATAGTTGACGCAAAAAATTATTTTGAAAAATCCAAAAATCATTCTGATATAAAATCTGAAATAAAAGATATTCATAATATTTTATTTGTTTGCACCGGGAATACCTGCCGAAGCCCTATGGCTGAAGGAATATTTAACAGTATGGCTGAAAATGAAAATTTGAATGTTAGAGCAAGTTCCGCCGGTATCTATGTATTTCCGGGTTCAAAAGTGTCAAAAAACTCAGTGGACGCTTTGAGTGTTGAAAACATAGATATTTCAAAACATCAGCCCAAACAGTTGGATTTTCAATTAATAAGTGATGCTGATTTAGTTTTGACAATGTCATCGTCACATAAGTCGGCGATAATAAATGAATTTCCTGATTTAAAAGATAAGGTTTATACGATTGCGGAATTTGTTGGAGAGAAAAGTGACGTATCTGATCCTTTTGGCGGAGATTTGAATCTTTATAAGAGCTGTATGATTGATATAAAATCCTTGATTGAAAAACTTATATTACGTATAAAGGCTAATGAATAGTTATGGATATGATATTTAAACCTATGGATGAAAGTCATATTGACAGGCTTCTTAAGATTGAGGAAAAATGTTTCCTGGGAGATTCATGGACAAGATTAATGTTTGAAAGTGAAGTAAAGAACAAAATTTCTTCATTTATTGTTGCTTTGTCAAACGACGAAGAAGCTATTCTAGGATATTGCTGTGTTTGGTTCATTGCGGATTTTGCTGAGATAACTAATATTGCTGTCTCTCCTGAGTTTTGGAGACAGGGAATCGGTAAAACTATACTATATTATATAATAGAGAAATCTAAAAAAAATAAATGCAAGTATATAAACTTAGAAGTAAAATCAACAAATATTGCAGCTATATCGTTATATGAAAAAATGGGATTTGTATCAGTTGGTCAAAGAAAAAAATATTATAAAGATAATTCTGACGCTATATTGATGACAAAGGATTTATAGAAGGTGGTAAATTATGAAAATATTAGCTATAGAGAGTTCATGTGATGAAACTGCGGCAGCTGTAGTTGAAGATGGAACTAATATTTTATCTAACGTTATAAATACTCAGATTGAATTGCACAAACTATATGGTGGTGTGGTGCCCGAAATCGCCTCAAGAAAACATATTGAAAACATAAGCGCTGTTGTTGATAAAGCGCTTGATGACTGCAATCTGACTTTTGAGGATATTGACGCTGTTGCGGTAACATATGGCCCGGGGCTTGTGGGAGCGCTGCTTGTTGGCGTGTCATATGCTAAGGGGTTAAGCTATTCGCTGGATAAGCCGCTGATTCCGGTTCATCATATTAAAGGGCATATATGCGCAAATTATTTGGAAAATCCTGATTTTAAGCCTCCTTTTATTTGTTTGGTAGCGTCCGGCGGTCATAGCCATATTATTTATGTTAAATCATATTTTGAATATGATGTTATAGCAAAAACCAATGATGATGCGGCAGGAGAAGCTTTTGATAAAGTGTCGCGCGTTTTAGGTTTTGGCTATCCCGGAGGACCTCAGATACAAAAAGCCGCCGAATCCGGAAATAAATATGCAATAAATTTTCCGCGTGTTAATATGGGAAGTAATGGATTTGACTTCAGTTTCAGCGGAGTGAAAACATCAGTATTAAATTATATACATAATGCTGAGCAAAAAGGGATTGAGATAAATAAAAACGACATAGCAGCTTCATTTCAGCAAGCAGTAGTTGACGTATTGTCGGATCACCTTATAAAAGCGGCTGAGCAGTATTGTGTTGACCGTATCGCATTGGCCGGAGGAGTGGCGTCTAATATTCCGTTACGGGAAACTATAAGTGACAAAGCTGCTGAGAAAAAATTTGAGTTTTGTTACCCTAGGTCTATCCTCTGTACAGACAATGCTGCAATGATAGGATGCGCAGGTTTTTATGAGTATCAAAATGGGAATATTGCCGACTTGTCGCTCAACGCTTATGCAAATTTAGATATATAAACTTTCGCCCTTTAAGGGCGTTTTTTTATTTGAAAATATAAACAAATTTTATATGATTTCTTTGACAAATTTATGTGATTATGATATACTAAAAATAATAATTGATGTGTTATTTTAAGGGGGATAATATGAAAAAATTTAGTGTGTTTTTTAGTGTATTGTCTGTAATTGTGGTGACAATATTATTATCCGCCTGCGGAAATACAAAGAGTGGAAGAAATAACATATATATAGTAGTGGATTCAGTTGAAAAGGATAGTTTTCTTGAAGAAACAAAAAGCGGAGTAAACGATTTTTGCGGTGATAATAATTTTAATTTTGAAAGTTTGACATGTAAAAATGAAAGTGATTTTTTAAATAAGCTGGACTTTGCCGGTGAAAATGGTTCCTTAGTATGGGCTTGCGGGGCTTATTTTTTTGATGATGCAAAAAAAGCTGCGGAGTTTAATACAAAATCTAAATATGTTGTGCTTGACAGCCCCTCTGATGATAAAACAACAAATCTGTTCGGCGTTGTGTTCAGAACTGAGGAATCATCATTTCTTGTGGGATATATTGCAGGGATGACCACTAATACAAATCAAGTAGGATTTGTAGGCGGAATAAATGATGATAATATAGCAACATTTGAATATGGCTATAAAGCCGGTGTTGAGTTTGCAGCAAAAGAAAGAAAAACTAATATTAATATATCTTCTGAATATGTTGGTTCTTATGCGGATTTAGCAAAAGCTTTTTCAATCGGCGATGAAATGTATAAAGCCGGTAATGATGTGATTTATCAGGCCGCAGGAGCTGCCGGACTTGGAGTTATTGAATCTGCGGTTCAAAATGACAGGTGGGTTATCGGCGTTGATGTAGATCAGAGTGAGATTGCGCCCAAAAATGTTCTTACGTCTGCGCTTAAACATTGCAGAGCAATTGCAAAATATGTATCTGAGGATATAATTAAAAATAATTTTAAAAACAGCAATAAAAACACATACTATTTTGGATTGGAAAATGGTTCTGTAGATATACCGTCAAACCATGACAATTATTCAGATGAGTTGTATGAAAAAACACAGAACATAAAACAAAAAATAATTTCTGATGAAATAATTGTTCCTAAGAATAAAGACGATTATGAGACATTTAAGAAGGAGTTGCAGTAAATGACAATATATTTAGATATGATTCAGTCATTAGCGCTGGCTACTGGTCTATTGTTCTTTGGAAAGTTTGTAAAAAGACGAATACATTTTTTTCAAAAATACTGCATACCATCTCCGGTTATCGGTGGTCTGATTTTTTCTGTATTAGTTTTTATATGTCATGAGTTTGGCTGGTTATATATTAACTTTAACACCACATTGCAAGATTTTTTTATGATTGCATTCTTTACTACGGTTGGTTATAATGCTTCAATAAAGCCATTAAAACAAGGCGGAAAGCATATATTTATATTCCTTGTTCTTATTGCTTGTTTAATTATCTGCCAGAACATTATCGCTCTGGGAATAGGTAAATTATTGAATGTTCCGCCTTTGCTTTCTCTATGTACAGGATCCATACCCATGGTTGGCGGCCATGGAAGCGCCGGCGCTTTTGGACCAACAATAAAAGCTATGGGCGTTGACGGAGCCACATCTGTGGCAATTGCTTCAGCAACCTTTGGTTTGGTTGCTGGCAGCGCCATAGGCGGACCAATAGCTAAAAGATTGATTGAAAAGAAAAATCTCTATAAAGAAGTAGAACATAGATTGGATGACCCTGATATCGAGGACTCGGTTTCCGGGTTTAAGGAGTTTATAGCCAGCGGATTTTCATATGGTTTTTATCAGATTGTAATTGCTATGGGACTTGGTACTTTGGTTTCATATGTTTTGAAATTGACAGGATTAAAGTTTCCTTCCTATATAGGCGCAATGCTTGTGGCAGCTGCAATTAGAAACTATTCTGATTTCACAGGGAAGTTTAAAGTTTATTTTATGGAAATTCAGGAAATAGGCGAAGCTTCATTGTCTTTCTTTTTATCGATGGCATTGATGACATTAGAACTATGGACTTTATCAAATTTAGCGCTGCCAATGTTGATTCTGCTCGCTTCCCAGCTTATTTTGATGATGTTATTTTCTCGTTTTGTAATTTTTAAGTATATGGGCAAGGATTATGACGCTGCTGTGATGACAGCAGGAGCATGCGGATTTGGTATGGGAGCCACTCCTAATGCTATGGCGAATATGCAGTCTATAGTAGATAAATATGCTCCGTCGCCCCAGGCTTTTTTAGTTGTTCCGATAGTTGGAGCGTTGTTTATTGACTTTTTAAATAGTTTAATAATTACAGGTTTTATTTCATTTTTTTGATTTATACACCAATTTTATTTTAGGTTTGGGGTGATATGATGACTCGTTTTTTTAAAATAATATATTCTAATAAATTGTTTTGCCTTCTTATGATGATAGCACAGCTTTCTGTGCTTTTATTGCTCAGCGCTTGGCTTGGTGATTATTCTAAATATTTTTATACTTTTATGAATTTTCTGAGCGCTGTATTGATTATATACGAAATTAACAGAGAAGAAGAACCGGGGTTTAAACTGACATGGGTAATGCTTATTGCTATTATACCCATTTTCGGAACTTTGCTTTATATATTTCTGCATTATAACAGAGCCTCAAAAAAAATTGCTGTTCACAGTGACGAAATAAGAGGCCGTACTCTTAAATATACAAAACAGGAGACTGATGTCTTACAAAAATTTTCTGAAACTTATCAAGAGGATATAGGTATATCAAAATATATATATGATTATTCCGGGTTTCCGGTATATAAAAATTCGTCGGCAGAGTATTTTTCTTTGGGTGACCAAATGTTTATTGATTTAAAAGATGAACTAAGGAAAGCTGAAAAGTTTATTTTTATAGAAATGTTTATAATAAATTTAAACGGCAGAATGTGGCCTGAAATTTTAGAAATATTGAAAGAAAAAGCTAAGGAGGGCGTAGAAGTTAGATTAATGTATGACGGAATGGGATGTATGTCTCTTCTGCCAAATGATTATGATGATACGATTAGAAAATTTGGTATAAACTGCCGAGTGTTTGCGCCTATAGTTCCTTTTTTTTCAACATATCAAAATAATAGGGATCACAGAAAAATTATCTTAATAGATGGTAAAACCGTTTATACAGGAGGCGTTAACTTTGCCGATGAGTACATAAATGAAAGAGAAAGATTCGGACATTGGAAAGATAACGCGATAAAAATAACAGGTGACGCGGTATCAGGATATACTTCCATGTTTCTTCAGATGTGGAATACTTCAATTAATAAAGTTAAGGAAGATAATTATGATAAATATATAAATTCTGTTTCTGATGGTGATTTTAAAGAAGGAGACGGATATATTATACCGTTTGCGGACAGCCCCCTGAAAAAGGACAGGTTTGGTGAAACTATGTATATTAATAATCTTAATCTTGCCAAAGATTATGTTCACATAATGACGCCTTATCTTGTTCTGGGTACCAATATGATGCAGGCATTAAAGTTTGCGGCAAAACGCGGCGTTGATGTTAAGATAATCCTCCCTCATATACCGGACAAGCCTTATGCTTTTTGGCTTGCAGGAACTTATTACAGAGAACTTTTGGGGGCAGGAGTTAAAATATATGAATATACGCCTGGATTTGTTCACTCAAAAATGTCAATTTCAGATGATAAGCGTGCTATAATCGGAACCATTAATCATGATTATAGAAGCCTTTATCTTCATTATGAGTGTGCGGCTTATTTGGTTGATGTGCCTCAGATTAAAGATATGGAAAGTGATTTTGTTCATACGCTGAGTTTATGTGAAGAAGTTACTGAAGATACAATTAAAAACAGAAGCTTGGTTACCAGAATATTGGGCAGAGTTATAAGGTTGATAGCGCCTTTGCTATAGATTTTATCAAATGAGAATGTTAATTTTATGACAAATTGAATATCTTGTTATATTTAAATAATTTATTGTTATAAAATGAATTTTAAATTGACTTTTTAACTTGTTATATAGTAGGATAAAAATATAAATTGGAGGTGTTTGAATTGGCATTAAATGTAGTTAGCGAAGCGAGACGTTGTCTGAATTGTAAAAAGCCAATGTGTATGGAAGGATGTCCGATAAGCACTGAAATTCCAAAGATGATACAAATGTTTTTGAATGGTGAGATGGAAGAGGCAGGAGAAATGCTTTTTGATAACAATCCGTTATCAGTTGTTTGTTCTTTGGTATGTTCGCATGAAAAACAGTGTCAGGGTCATTGTGTGCTTGGAAGAAAAGGAAATCCTGTGCATATTAGCAGTATTGAAAATTATATTTCCACTACTTATCTTGACCGTCTCAAATTTGAGAAACCAGAGAGCAATGGTAAAATGGTTGGAATAGTTGGTTCAGGTCCTGCGGGAATTACGATCGCCATAGAACTTGCAAGAAGAGGTTACGATGTAACAATTTTTGAGTCTAAAGATAAAATAGGCGGGGTTCTTAGGTACGGAATTCCTGAATTCAGACTTCCAAAAACTATTCTTGAAAAATATAAATCACTTATGCTCGAGCTTGGTATAAAAATAAGGCCAAACGCTACTATTGGAGGGGCTATAAGTATTGAAGATATATTTAGAGACGGATATGACGCATTATTTATAGGAACCGGTGTTTGGAAACCGAATAGTCTTAGAATCAAAGGTGAAAGTTTAGGAAACGTACACTATGCAATAGCTTATTTAATTAATCCTGACGAGTACAATCTCGGTGATAATCTTATAATCATCGGAGCCGGAAATGCGGCGATGGATGTTGCCAGAACAGCTATCCGCAAGGGTGTTCGAAATGTTACGGTGTTTAACAGAAGTGATAAAGTTGCCGCAAGCGACCTTGAATATGAATATGCAAAGTTTGACGGAGTTGATTTTGAATTTTGTAAGATTCCGGTAGAGATAAAGCCGGACGGTGTTATTTTTAAAGACTCTGTTGTAAACGAAGACGGTTCAATAGAAGAAGTTGAAGGAAGCGAAAAATTATATCCTTCTACCTCAGTAATTATATCAATCAGTCAAGGCGCTCAAGACCAAATCCTTTCGAGAACCAAAGGTATAGATACAAACAAAAAGGGTCTTTTGGTTACAAATGAATACGGTGAAACAACCAGAGAGGGGATATTTGCTTCCGGAGATGTTGTAAAAGGAGCAAAAACTGTTGTTGAAGCGGTTAAATATTCAAAATTAGTAGCCGACGCCATGGATGAGTATATGCAGGGACTTGATAAATAGTAAAATACTATTATAGGTTATTTTTAAGTATCATACAGTTTATTGTAAAATAATTTTAATGAGTAAAAATATAAGTTTTATTTTCAGTTCCAAGAGTATTCTTGGAACTGTTTTTTATTAAAAAATATTATGTTTTTATTGTGGTTATAGTTTGTGTTATAAATATAACATAGAGATTTATGTAATTTTTATGATAAAATATGTCTATATAATAATTTTATGTCATATTTGTATTTAGGGAGAGGAATTTTATGTCAAAATTACGTTTTAGTATTTTATTTTTATCAATATTTTTTTCGTTTTCTTTTTGTACTTTTTCTTTTGCAGAAACTGAGTTTAATGAAGCTAACGAACATAATGTATATTTTTCAGATCCGGATTTTTCGGGTGCCATGCTTTCGTCCGCCGACAGTAATGATATAACAATAGAAATTGCTGGTTCAGACGAGCTTAACAGGAGTACTTTGGATTTACCGGAAGTTGTGTTGGCACAGACAAAAGCCGATACGATAGCTCAGAGAAACGGAACAGGATATAATACATTGGAAGAAGCACTTGACGGTGCTGTAAGCGGCGATACCGTTGTTCTATTAAAAGATTATGAACTTACCCGGGACATTACTGTACCATCAGGAGTGTTCCTTTTATTGTCTTGTATGGACGGTGATACCGGTTATGATACAGAAACAGGCTTTTGTCCGGACGGAACTGATGTGGCTGGAAAAGAGTCAAAATATTGCACGCTTACTATACCTCAAAATGTAACGATGAATATCTTAGGCAAGGTTTTAATAAACTCAGTGGTTGGACGCCCGGGAGGAGGCAACTTTGACCAGAATATTTCAGCAGGATATGCCGAGATAATATTGGACGGCACAATTGAGGTCGGTGCATATGGAATGCTTGACTGCTGCGGATACATTTCAGGAAATGGACAAGTAAATGCAAACGCGTCGTCTACAGTCTATGATTTATATGTTGTTAAGAGCTGGAGAGGCGGAAGCCAGGCGGCAACTATTACTCTTGACGAAGGAATATATCCTATGAACGAATATGAATGCAGAAATATTCAAGTGCCTGTTAAAATTGATTCGCGTGCTACATATGCAGGAACCGTAAAAATGTATGCGGGCGGAGGATATAATCGAACAAGATTTCCGCAGTTTGATAAAAATAATGGTTTAGTTAGAATAAATGACGGCGGTTATGCTATAAAAACTCTTGATAAAGAGTCGGGACGTTCTACAATCGATATTTATGGCGGTGCTGAGGCAAGTCATAGCTCTCTTAATATTGTAGGCACTGACCTAAGCACAAAAGATTATTTATATCCAATTAACGGGATAATGACTTTTAATCTTCATAACGGAAATTATGTGATTAATGATGATTTTAAATTTTTGACTGGTTCTGAGTTAAATCTTTTAGAATCTTCTACATTAACAATAAACGGAGGATATAGGGAGGAAACTCCAACAACTACGGGTAAACGCGGCACAGTTGTATTTTATGACGAATTCCATGATGTTAAAAATCTTGTAAATACTGAATATCCTGAACGACCGGCAGCTAAATTTGAACTATATGCCGGAGCAGCTGTAACGGTTGACAGTGGTTGTGATTTTTCGGCTGACATAACCGGAAGTCCTGAATGTTCGGCGGCGTCACCGGCCAAAGTAGTGATATCTGATGGGGCGGTTCTTGATGTCACAACTAAAGAGGCAAATGGATACAGACCAAGTGCAACATCAGGGCCGGATTCAGTTAAATTGAATTTTGATACTGAATTTATATTTGCTGACTCAACAAAACATTTGGGGACAAAAGCCGGTGAATATTTGTATTCCGGAACAGTTTGGAGCGGAGGCGATATAGTTCAGACGGGCAGTGACGGACAGTTGACAGGAATGGTAACACTTGACGGAAACAAATCAAATGAGGGAGTTAGTGTTACGCTTTCGAATTCAGAAAATAATTATACAGCGGTTACAGATGCTGACGGTAGATATAAATTTAGTAATATTGAATATGGTTCTTATATTTTAAATATTCAAAAATTAAACTTTTTAAATTATAGAAAATCAGCAATTGTAATATCAAATTCTGATATTGTAAATATATCTGAGGTGGTTTTAAACGGCGGAGATTTAAATAGTGATGGAAAGGTTACTTCGTCTGATCTTTCAATACTACTTGGAAATTATCAAAAATCAATTGATATTGGCGATATTAATGGTGATGGAATGGTTACGTCGGCTGATCTTTCGATTTTACTCGCGAATTATCAAAGAAGCGCCATAGCTGAATAAGTTGCTTATGAATAATTAAATTATATAAATAACGTGAATGGTAAATATGTAATATAAATCTATGGAGGAATAAAAATGAATTGTAAAAAAAGTATTTTAAGTTTGGTATTGGCTATAGCGATGATATTCAGCGTATCGCCGACATTTGTATTTGCTGATGAATCTCTTGCAGAAATTCAAGATACAGATATTTCTGACAGTGTTGATAAAATAAAAACAGAAGAAAACAATGAAGAAATTATAGACAGTAGCAGTGAAGCAGAGCTGGCTGACGTGACAGTGCCGGAAGTTGCTCTAAATTGGCAGGAAGCAGGAGTTAGGGAATCTGATAATAAACAAATATATAAGATAGTATGTAATTTATCAGCACCGGCAAACTTGCAGATGGTGGAGACAGTATTAAACTATGACGATTCTAAGATACAGCCGGTATATGCGATTGGTGATTTATCAAATGATCAATACAGCGATTTATTATATACAGAGCCGGATCAAGATAATAGAATAACAGTGTCAGGAGCGCTGGAAGTAGCGGCAAAAGCAGGCGCAGCAGTAGCAAATGAATTATATCATGCGGATATAGAAGGAAGAAAAGCAGTAAGAATGACAGCAGGCTGGACAACGCCATTGTCGAAAGCGATTAATTCATTTGACTTGATGAGTTTTTATTTTAGGTTAAAGGATGGAGTAACATTAGAAGATTTTGATAAAGAAACGATAACTTTACATCCAGTACAGACATATACAGAAGAACAGTTGTCAACAGGAGAAGATTTTGGAGTAGAAGTACGTATATTCGAAAGCAGTCCAGCGTTTGCATATAAATACTCGGACGTACGTGAAAGCGGATATTTTGAATCGTTGGGGGACAGCAATATACATGATTTAGCAGTGACATTTACATATCCAAATTCTGATAAAGAACCGGCAGGAGAAACAAAAACTCCCGGTACAGTAAAGTGCGAGAAGAAACTTGATTTTACTTCAAGTAACCCTTTGACAGAGCAGCAGCAAAAGGACTATGGAATATATTTTGAAGATAACACAGATGGAAGCCATACTTTGACACTTTATAATGCAAATATTGAAGTAGCTTTGGAAGTTGCAAGATTTGGTCAAGTGAGCGGAATAATAAATTTGCCGGCTAATACAAAAGTAATATTAATGGGTGTTAATAATATAAAGAATACTATCGCTACATCTTCAAATGCGGCAGCATCTGTTTTCATGAAAGGTGATGGATTTATATCCAGCGATTCTGCTACAAATGGTGAATTAAATATGAGCGGCGGAGGATATGGTATATATTCTGAATCTTCTTCTGAAGGAGAAGTTAGGTTTGAAAATGCTAAAATTAATTTTTCTGATTCTAATTATACAAGTGGTTCAGGTATATTTATATCATATGCTAAGCAAAATGTCATTTTTGATAATTCTAATATTACAGTTACAAATACAAAAGGAAACGGTCTTGATTTTAGCGGAACGGTTACGTTTAGAAATAATTCTAAAATTAACGTTAATTCTTCCGGTGGAGCTGCAGGTGTGAAGGGGAATAAAAGTATTATTTCTGAAAATAGTGAAGTTAATATTAAAAATACATTGAAAGGCTTTGTGATTACAAAGGAATCTATTATATTAACTGATTCAATAGTAAATATTGATTTGGATGGATCTTCATCTTCATATGTGTATGGATTTCAAACAAGCTCAGGCGGAACAATTTCTTTAACAAATTGTACTACAAGTATAAAGAATCTACATGGTATAACCGCTACAGCAATTAATATTGAAGAGAATGGAAGTATACAAATTCAAGGCGGGACTACTAATATAGAAAATGTTTCGAAAGCAATTGGGTTTACGCTTAACAATGATAATAATAGAATTAAACTAAGCGGTGATATTACGTTAAATAACGTTAAATACAAAGCATTTTCTGTTAAGCCTGAAGCTGCAGAAGGTTCAGGAAGTATTAATTTTATTTCTGATATGTATATTTATGATAAAAATATTATTCCGTCAGGAATATACAGTATAGAAAATTCAGTTTGGAATTTCAACGCTGCATATGAAGACAGTAATTATTATTATGTAAACAGTGGGTCAGGAAATATATTTACAGGTGGTTTAGGCGCAGATGATATCGGTTCAGAACTAAATTCGTTGACAATTTCAGAACTGGCAGAATATGGTATAAAATGGATTCCAGAAGAAAAACTGCTAATATTAAATAATGTAACAATTGAAACTGATAAAATTGCTGTAACTTCAAATCTTTCAAAAAAAGCTATTATAGACTCATATGATAATATGCAAATATTTATGTATGGAGATAATTCCATTAAGTATACAGGAACAGAAGCTGATGCTTGTGGTATATTTACAGGAACATCTAATATTGTAGGAATTGAAGATTCAACAAATCAGCCACCAACGCTTAGTATCGATATGAATGGCAACGGTATATCTGCGATCAAAACTAAAAATTCAGATACACAATATATTAATTTTAAAAATATTAATGTGACTGCAAAGAACTCTGAAAATGGTATATATCTTGATGGCTACTCTTGGTATACAGCACTTGGATTTAATTTTGATAATTCATCTGTTGCTTTTGAGAATGTGAATAGTGCTATTAATTTAAATAATCTTGGTTTTGTAGACTTCAAGTCCACAAATTCAAAATTTGATTTTGGAAATTCTTCAAATATAATCGCCGGTGATAAATCGTTAATGACAGGAAAAATTTTATCTGATAAAAAATCCAGAT
Source organism: Monoglobus pectinilyticus (assembly GCF_002874775.1). Taxonomy (NCBI): domain Bacteria; kingdom Bacillati; phylum Bacillota; class Clostridia; order Monoglobales; family Monoglobaceae; genus Monoglobus; species Monoglobus pectinilyticus. The sequence continues at coordinate 48,524 of NZ_CP020991.1, forward strand.
ATACTGTCGGAAATGCTGATGGAGCGCTGTGGTTTGATACAAAACTTGATGCCGGTACATATTATTATGACGGAACAGCATTTTCTTCAATTTCTAAAAAAATAACAATTGATACCGGAATTGTAGGGGGAACAGTTAGTGTTGAAAATCCGGACGCAAATATTGGCGACACAGTGGTTTTAACTGTTGAACCGAATGAAGGATATACCTTTGCAAACGGAAGTTTAACATATACTGAATTGACTGATGGAGCAAATCCTGTGGTAATAACTGAAAATAATGGAACTTATAGTTTTGTAATGCCCGAAAACGGAGTTTTAATTACTGCGGCATTTGCCAAAAACGTTACTATTGATGACAGCAAAATAACAGGGGCGGACACAGGAAATCCTGTAATAAATGCGTCAACAACTGATGAGCCAAGCAGTGAAATTAAAAACAGTGATGTTAGTATTCCAAAAGACGTGGTAGATAGTATAAGCAGTGCAGTTCCTGACAGTGTGGTAATCAATACTGATGTGGCGGAGATAGAACTTGATAAAACTGCATTTGAGAAAATTTCAAATACTGCAGGAAGCGAAGGTATTAGTTTAAAAGTTGATGTTCATGAGGCCAGCAGTAATGAAACAGTAAATAATATGATAATGTCCGGAGCAAAAGTTATAGACGTAAAACTGATGTCAGGAACTACAGAATTGTTACCGGAAAGCTCAGCAGGCTCAAACGGAAACTTGACACTAAAAGTGCCGTATGAAACCGAGGCGGCAGTAACAAATCCTTCAAAAGTATCAGTAGTGTATATAAATGACGCCGGAGAAAAATCAGGAGTAGCGTCGGCATATGACACGGCAAGTAAAAAGGTAATAACAAAGTTAAAGCATTTGAGCACATATGCAATAACTGACAGTTTGGGATATGAGTTGGTTACAGAATTAGTAACGCCGTCAAACGAGAACTTTAACCCCGGTGACGAGATAGCGGTAGCGGTAAAAGTTAAGTCCAGCGAACCGACTAATTTTGGAAGCTTTAATATAGCTCTTGACTATGACAGCACAAAAATGACGTTAACATCAGTAGAAGCGTCAGACGCTATAAAAACAAACGGATATAATTTGGTGCAGGGAGAAGGAGCGGAGCAAAATAAGATTGCGTATACGTCAGGAAGCAGCTCGGTTGATGTATCAAGCGAAGCTGTAACTATAATGACAGTAAAATATACAGTAAATAGAGGAATAGAAACAGCGGCTAATGTATCAGTAGGAACGAAGGACGGATATTTTGCACCAACAGGAGCTGATACTGATATAGCAGCAGTATCAACAGCTGAAACCGTTAATCTGTATAACCTGAAAGTAACACTCTCAAGCGGAGATGGAAACACTGTTTCAGGTTCACCGGCAGCATATTATACAAAGTATAATACAGCAGGACTATACACAGACGACAGTTATACTACGGCAGTGACAGATACGCAAATAAAGGGACTGGTAACTGCAAACGAGAACTACCGTTTGGCAAAAGATACAACAGAGGAACCGCTGTGGAAAACAAGCGGAGGAACAGGGTATACAAGCACAGATTTGACAACAGGAACATATACGGAAGATACAAGTCTGACAGCTCAGGCAGTGCGCCAATACAAGATAACATTTGAGCCGGGAACACACGGAAGTTTTGCAGCAGGAGCAGTGACAGAGATAGCAAAGGATGTAAACTCAAAATTGCTGCAGTCAGATTTGCCGACAATAGAAGCAGAAGCAGGATATAATCCGGATGGCTGGATGAGCGGAGATGTAAAGATAGACCTGAGTACATATGAAGTGACAGGAGACGCAACATTGACAGCGGCATATACAGAAGCCCAGTATAGCGTAACATTTAATACTGTGACAAATGGAGCGTATACAGGAGAGACAGGAGTAACAGACGGAAAAGCGACATATGGAACAGATATAACGTTCAGTGTAGAGCCGGCAAACAGCGGAGATATAGTAGGATATGTATATTACACAGTAAACGGAGGAAACAAAGGATACTTAACAGGAAGCAACGGAGTATATACAATCCCATATCAGATGTTTGGAGAGAATATACAGATATATGCAGGAGTAATAACAGGAACGGTAAAGATTGTAGCTCATGACAGTTACAATGCGGCGCCGAGCGGAAAAGATTTGGTAATAATAGTGACAGAAAAGAATGAAAATGCCAAATATGTATTGCAGTCAGCCGGAACAGCAGCAATAGAAATGTATTACTCAGAAGGCCTGGGAGGATACGCGGCATTTGTATCAAACAACGGAACAACAATTACGGAGCAGGAAGTTAAGGACAGACTGTCAGTAATGGAGGGAGAGACAGCCAATACAGTGATAGCGCATACGGCGGACATAAACGGAGACGGATATGTAAGATCAGTAGACGCGATGATAGTAAACGACCTGTATTACAACAACCGAATAGGGGACACATCAGACGAAATGAGAATAAAAGCAAACTATTATAACAGTGACGACGCAGTAGACACAAGTGATATAGCTGCAGTTCTTTATACTGTTGTAGGACGTTCTTTTACTAAATAAGACTGGAGGATTAGATTGAAAAAATATATTTCGCTATTTATAATATGTTGTATGTTTTTATCTTTAATGCCGGGAACAGCAGTATTTGCGGCTGCTGATTTTGATTTTATTTTAAAATCAGGCGGTCAAAGCACGGTAACTATTGGTGTTGGGGATGAAATTACAGTTGAATTTGAATTGGTAAAAAATGATGGAGCTTCATATTCAATGTATTCAATGCAGAATGAAATATTGTATGATACTGAATATTTTGATTATGTGCAAGGCAGTATAAATGTTGAAAACGGATTTAAGTATGGATTTAGAAAACTTGAGTCTTCAAGCGGAGCAAAAGTTTTAATTGGTTTTGTTGATTCGAGTGAAAACGGAACCGAACGCAGCGGCAGAACATTAGTCGGCAGTTTTAAACTAAAGGCAAAAAAGACAGGAAACAGCAGTATAAAAAATGATTCTGCTTATGTGACAAAAAGCGATTTAAGCAGATATTCATCATCATATTCAGATATTGACGCGGAAATAGTAGAAGGTTCAATATCCACTCCAACACCTGTTCCGTCATTGCAGCCGACTTCGGGACCTACTGCTAAGCCAAAGCCAACCTCAAAGCCTGATACAAACGGCGGTGGAGGCGGTGGCGGTGGAGGCGGTGGCGGCAATGATACAAATACCGCCACACCAAAGCCAACTGCTGCTCCTTCAGCTTCAGAAGCACCGACATCTGAACCAATAATAACACCAGTTCCAACAAGTGGCATTTCTGTTCAGATTTTTGATGATGTTGAAACTGGTTATTGGGCATATGATGATATTATGGAGCTTTATTATGCAGGTATAGTTAACGGAGACAGTCCTAATACATTTTTGCCGGAAAATAATATTACTAGAGCAGAGTTTACGAAATTAGTTGCATTGCTTTTTGAGTTTGAGGTAGATGAAACCGCAGAGACAAACTTTGTGGATGTTCCTGCAGGTGAATGGTATACTCCATATATTGCAGCAGCATACAATGAAGGTATTGTGACAGGATATTCTGAAACTAATTTTGAGCCTGATAAAAATGTATCAAGACAAGAAATGTGTGCAATAATTGGCAGAAAACTTAATATTGTATCAGATAAAGAAACTGTATTTACTGATTCTGATGAAATAGAGGATTATGCTAAACCTTATGTGCAATCTATGACGGAAGCGGGATTTATAAAGGGATATGACGACAACACGTTCAGACCATTTGAAAATGCTACAAGAGCAGAATCGGCAGCTGTCATTAACCGAGTAAAAAAATCTAAATAGACGAATGAACATGAAACGCGTTTCATGTTTAGCTGGGCAACAGAGCTATTTTGAAGCTCTGTTGCCTTTTTAGTTATAAGCCAAAGATTAAAATCTGTTATTTTAATAAATTATAAAAATATAATGTGTATAATGTGTATAATTGACAAAATATAAATAATAAACGACAAAATAAATGTAGCAATCAAAAGAAATGTATGCTAAACTAAGTTTAGTTGTTAGTATTTACTGTAATGTTGTGAAAATATATAAAAATATAAAATAAATTTATTATTAGGAGGTACATTATGTTATCAAAAGCAGACAGGGCAGGTAAATTTTTAATGCGTATTTTTCTTTGTGCGGCAATTATTCTTGGAACTATGGTTCAGTTCGTTTCGGCGGCAACCCAGGATTTGAGCTATCCGGCTCAATTGGTGAAAATTTCAGTCTATGGCGGTGAACGGAATTTAAATATTTCCGGGTATGGTGAAGGTTCTGCTCTTAATACATGGAATTCAAACGGTTCAACAAACGAGCAGTGGAGAATTGATTATGTAAGCAGCGGAGTTTTTAAAATTGTTAACGTAACTACAGACAAGCTGGTATCAGCTGAAAATAATTCTGCTGTAAGCAACGCAAAATGTGTACTTCTTAATGATAACGGAAGTTCTTCTCAAATGTGGAATATTGTTGGTGTTCAGCAAGATTTTTTGGGAAACGATTTATATTACAAAATTTCTAACTATGCAAATCCAGACCTTGTTATAAGTTATAATACAACTACAAATGCTATTACCTTAAAAACTTATACAGGCGCCAACAATCAAAAATGGAAGTTAAACTGTGATGGTTTAGACGGTTTTGCCGGAAATTGTCTTGTTCAGGAAGGTGAAAAAGCTGGTACCATTGGAGGTTTATTAGGCGAAACAGTATATGTGTCAAATTTATCTCAACTAAAAAGTGCATTGCTCAGCACGAAACCGCTTACAATTGTTATAACTGCAAATATTGACAACTGCAACAGTGAAATGTATGATTTAAGGATAGAAGATAATAAGACGATTATTGGTTCTTATGGTGCAAATAGGCTTACTGACCCCCGTCTGCGCACGGACGACTATTTTAAAGAGGAGGCGGTAAGCAATAACATTGTTATCAAAAATATTAATTTCAATATTGCTGAAAGAGAAGATGTAGTTGCTTTTGCAGTATATGGTTCAAGAAATATTTGGATTGACCATTGTTCATTTAATTGCTCATTAGATTTATATTATGATGAAGTAGGTAAGTTTATTTGGGTAAACAGATGCGAATATGCAAGTTTAGATCCTGATTTTGTAACCATATCTTATAATGAATTTAATCATAGATTTTGGGGTATAGCTTTTGGAGCTAAATATACTGCAGAAGATAGGGCGAGCGCTATGTATAACAAATTTACTTCTGTTGTTCACCGCGCACCGCAGCTTGGAAACGGAACTCTTCATGTATTAAACAACTCATATTATAGAAATGATTCTACCCTTTATAATGACGGATACGCTTCCATAAAATGCGGAGCTGGTTCGGCAGTATATTCTGATTCGAACAGATTTGTCGGATATAGGAAAGAATCAAGCGGCTATTGGGATATGGAAGTTACAGTAGATTCTTCAGCCAGTTTTATAGACCATGGTTCATATACAAACAAGGGTGAAACACCTGTGTCTGTACCTTATAAGTTAGCAGCACCGACTGATGGAAGCGTTGCAACATGGAGCCCGTCTGAAAATTATGGTTATAGTATTGTAAAAGCCTATGGAAATAATGATATTACAGTATTCTGTGATAATTATTCCGGAGCAGTAAAGAACTTTTCTGAACTGCATTATATAAATCATGAGGCTTGTTCAAATTACATTGATTCAACTGTAATTTCGCCTGTTAATTTTGCCTTTAGTGACCCGGATAATGACGGTGATGATACTGTAGATACCGGAATCGTTGACGGCGGAAAATATATGATAAAAAATGTTAACAGTGGTCTGTATCTTGATGTAGCTGGCGGTGCTGCGTCAAATGGGACAAATGTACAGCAGTGGGGGGCTAGCTCATCCGCTTCTTACAATACGTGGAAAGCTGTTTCGGTAGGAAATGGATATTATCAGCTTTATTCTCAGGTTGGTGATGGAAACACATATTTATTAGATGTTGCAGACGGGAATACATCAAGCGGAACCAATATAAGGATTTGGCAAAATACTTTTTGTGACGCACAGGTATTTAAACTGGAGAAGCAGAGTGACGGAAGCTATGCTATTTTAACTAAAATCACTAATAACCAATCAGGTTTGGATGTGGAATCAGGGTCAAAATCCAGTGGTGCAAATGTACAGCAATGGGGGTACGCTGGAGGTGCACATCAAAAATGGATTTTTGAAAAGGTGAACTAAAATCACTAAATAAATATTGGTAAAATAACTAAACATTGGAACTTTTTTCAAAAACATTCGTCTTATTAAGTATAAGTGATTATTTTTTGCTTATATAAAATGTACTGAAAGGCGGAGTTATTATGAAGTGTAAGAAATTAGTTTCAATGTTTTTAGTTGTCTTTATGTTAGTTTCAATTGCTTTAATTCAAACAATTAATGTATCGGCGGATAGTTCCGGGACTATTTATGTTTCCTCTTATCCTGATTTAGTGAACATGATGAAGAATCCTGGCGGAAGTTATATTCTTTTAAAGGATATAGAGATAAATAACGCTGATAATTTTAGTGTTCAAAATTTTAGCGGCATTTTTGACGGCAATGGTCATAGTATAAGTTTCTCAAATTCAAGGGAAGGCGGGTTTGTCGAAGTTCTCGAAAAAGGAGCAACGATAAAAAATCTCCATGTTTATATTTCAGCGGCAACCGGTACTGATAACGTAGGTATTATTGCCGGAACTTCATATGGAACGATATCAAACTGCTGGGTTTCAGGGTATGTCAGCGCATCTGGTATTAATTGCGGCGGTCTTGTTGGTAAGCTTTCGGGCGGTTCGGTGAGCGATTGTTATTCGTTGGCAACGGTAAGCGGAACCAGTATTTATGGAGGACTAATCGGAGCAGCTGAAAATGCAAGTGTTGAAAGATGTTATGTTTCAGCTTCAATAGAGGGGTCAAGAGCTGAGGCGGGGTCTTTTTTGGGAAGCAACAGTTCATCTTCAATAAATAACTGTTATTATAATTCTAGTAAAAACGGAGCGTTTTTAGGGGTAGGAATTGGTTCGGATACTGTCACTGCAAAGACTAGTGAAGAAATGAAATCAGCGGAGACTTTTGCCGGATTTGACTTTTCTAATACGTGGGTACATATTGATGGTGAATTTCCTAAACTTGTCTGCTATAACGGAAAGGGAACTTCAGATAATCCATATAAAATTCACACTAATGACGAGTTAATATCAATAATTCAGCCATATTTGGGAGATGCAGGAACAGGCAGATATTATCAGCTCGCTGCAAATATAAAGAATTATTCAGGTCCATCACTGGGAGATGATAATAGCAGATTTACCGGTTTTTTTGATGGAAATGGTTATGTATTTTATAACACCAATATATCAAGCGGAGGAATTTTTTATTCAGTTGCTGAAAATGCCGTTGTAAAAAACGTTGTTTTTGATGGGTATAATTATTCCGGCGGAGGTGTAGCTGGCGCTGTCGCTTCAATAAATCACGGGACAATAGATAATTGTAATGTTGGAAACGGTACAATTTCAGGTTCAAAAGATTTAGGTGGAATCGTTGGAGAGAATATTAATGGCACTGTCACTAATTGTTCTTTTACAGGCGATATTAATGGTCGTGGTTCCGGCATAGGCGGTATTGTGGGATATAACAGTTACGGCACAATATCGAATTGTGCGGTCTATTCGGGAACTATTAGAAGCTCCGATCATAGTGTTGGAGGTGTTGTTGGGGATAACTCCAATGGATTAGCAGAAAATTGTTTTTCACTTGCAAGTGTGAACACAAGTACCAGCGAAAGCGGAGGAGTCGCAGGAAGACTGTATAATGGAGTTATACGTAATAGTTATTCTAATGCTGGAGTTTATGGAAACGACTCAAATAGTATCGGAGGTATTGTTGGCAGTATAATCGAAGACGGAGTTGTTGAAAACTGTCTTTACAATAAAGAACTTGTTTCTGTTTTAATAGGCGGAACAGAGGATAAAACTGGAGGTATATCAGCAGATGAACTCAAAAATGATTATTACTATTCGGGATTTGATTTTACTTCGGTTTGGACTGTAGATGAAAGCGGAGAGTGTATTGTATTGTCTTCGATTTCAGGAAAGGGCACAAAAGAAAATCCGTATTTGATTAGAACATCATCAGATTGGATCAGAGTTGGAATTGGAATAAAAAACAGCGGAGAGAGAAATTATTATAAAATAATGAATGATTTATTCTCTGTAAGGGCATTAGGTCAATTTTGCGGAAGTTTGGATGGCGGAGGTCATGAGGTAGGACAACATAATGGGAATTTGATTACCACATTAAATCCGGGTGGATATATTGGCAATTTAACGGTATCAGGAATAATTGTTGAGACCGTTGACAAAGCAACAATAGAGCATTGTACAGTATATAATTCAAATGTTAGCTATTTTGATGGAGGCTTTGTAAATAAAAATTTGGGAGGTAAAATTTCTGATTGTTCAGTAATTGACTCAAACGTTTCTTTGACTGATATAACAGGCGGATTTGTAGGGCAAAATTCCGAAGGCGGAGTAATAAATAATTGTTATATAATGAATTGTAAAGTTTCCGGTAATAGTATTGCCGGTGGATTTGTTGGAAACAACACTAACGGCACAATTGAAAATTGTTATGTTTATGACACTGTTGTAAGCGCGCCAAGTACTGTTGGCGGTATGGCAGGAAGAAATGATAATAACGGAAAGATTAATAATTGTTATACGGGGGCTTCTGTTTCGGAAGCGAATTATGCAGGAGCTTTTGTAGGTATGAATTATGCAGCAATAAGTTCTTCGTATGCAAACGGTGGATATTCAGCAGGCAATGCTGTACCGGCAGTGAAATTTGCAGGATTGAATGAAGGAAACATCACCGGAGAAAATCTTGATTTCAGCGGAAATACTTTACCATATAAATATATTCAAACTTCAGGTTTAAATATATCTGTTAACGATACAACGGTTTATACACCCCAAACTCCTGATGTAACATCAGGCGGATTAACAGATATCAGCGGTCATTGGGCTGAGCAAACCATAAGAAATCTGGTTTCTAAAAATGTTGTAAACGGATACGAAGACGGAACTTTCAGACCTGAGGATAGCGTTACTAAGGGAGAGTTTATTAAACTTTTGATGAGTGCAACAGGAAAAGGAACTTCTGACGGATTTACAAATTATAAAGATGTTAATGCGAGTTGGGCAAGACCATATGTAAGTAAGGCTATATATCTTGGAATTTGTGATAATATAAGCGACAGCACTGAGATATTTGGAGTTGACAAGTCTATAACAAGAGCACAGGCAGTTGCTCTTATGGGTAGATTACTAGCGCCTGATAAAAAGGGTATTCCATCGTTTACAGATAACAGTAGTATTCCGGACTGGGCGTCAAACGAGGTTTATTCAATGGTTGAACTTGGCTTAATAACAGGTATGGAGGACGGAAGCTTTAAACCTTTAGATAACCTTACCCGTGCAGAAGCGGCAACAATAATTGAACGTATTATGAATTTAGGGTAGGTAATAAATATGAAAAATAAATTAACAACATTTATCCTGACTGTTTGTTTGGTTTTTAGCATAGTTCAAATAGGAGCTGTGTCAGCAGATGATAGTTTGACTGTTACTTCACCAAACGGCTGTATATCCATTTCAATAGAAACAAAAGACGGAAAAATAAATTATAGTGTTAAGTATAACTCAATCAGCATAATCGAAAGTTCTAATATTGGAATTACATTTTCTTCAGTTGATTTTAGTGAAGGGGTAAAATATGTATCATCATATAAGAATACTATAGATGAAACATATTCGATGCTGACAGGAAAAGCATCTGTATATACAAATAAGGCAAATGAAACAGTTATGACATTTGAAAAAGACGGGCATTTGCTTGATTTATATGTAAGAGCTTATGATGATGGAATAGCGTTCAGATATGGGTTCAATGAAAACGGTCAGTCACTTTCAGAAAACACAACTTTCAGATTACCTCAAAATTGCACAGTAAATGCTATGGAATACGAAATGTGTTATGAAAATTTTTATAATAGACATAACTTATATGAGCTGAATGGAGTATATGGTATGCCTATGACTGTCAAGGTTGCTGATAATACTTATGCTTTAATTACCGAAGCTGAACTTAATGGAAACTATGCAGGTTCAGTATTAAATGCTGACGGCAGCAATGTTTTAAAACTCGGATATGAGCCTAAACAATCAGAGCCGGTTGAAATTTCAGCACCATTTTTGTCGCCGTGGCGCACTGTTATAATTGGAGATTTGAATACCATAGTTTCTACAGAAATGCCGGAAAATCTCTGTGCTCCTTCCAAATTAGAAAATACTTCGTGGATAAAGCCAGGAGTATCAAGCTGGACATGGTTTAACGGTGACCCAACTAATGACCCTGAAGTTTATAAACAGTATATTGACTTATCTGCCGATATGGGCTGGCAATACGTACTGTTGGATGAGGGCTGGCAGCCATTAGAATACGATGAGTATGGGAGAAAGACATATAGCGGAATTATGGATTGGACAGAGGAAGTTATTGAGTACGGAAAACAAAGGGGAATTGGTATTATTGTTTGGTCTACAAGCTGGGATCTTGATACTGAACAAAAGCGTGAGAGATTAAAAGAATGGGCCAATATGGGTATTAAAGGTATAAAAGTTGACTTTTTTAATAGCGAAACTCAGCAGACGTTAAAACTTATGGACTCAATAACTCAGGAGTCAGCAGAGTTAAAGCTGCTGGTAAACTTTCATGGATGCGTTAAGCCGACAGGAGAACGCAGAACTTGGCCAAATATTATTACACGTGAGGCAGTATATGGAAATGAACATTTTTTAAGCGGAGAAAATTGGGGCCCGACGGCTGAGCATAATTGCACATTGCCATTTACAAGAAATGCAGTAGGACCAATGGATTTTACACCTGAACTTACTAATCATAATGATAAAAATTATTTTACCGATGGTCAAAAATGTGCGTTGCCTATAGTTTTTGAATCCGGGATACAGTGTTTGTCAGATAAGCCTCAAATATATGAAAATAGTGCGGCTCGTGAATTATTTAAAAGCATTCCTGCTGTTTGGGATGAAACGAAGCTCTTATCAGGAGATATTGGAGAAAGTGCCGCAGTTATGAGAAGGTTTGGTGATACATATTATGTTGGGAGCATTTGTAATAATCAATATGTTGTGGATATAAATCTTGATTTTCTTAAAAGCGGCAAGTATTGGTTTGAAATGTATACTGACGGTTCCAATGATACAGATATAGCTGTTTATAATGGTGTTGTTACTAATCGGGATACAATAACTATTCCGCAGTTAACGCACGGCGGAGGAGCTGTAAAGTTTACACCGATAAAAGAAAATACAAAGTTATTTTCGGACATTGACGGACACTGGTGTGAAAAAAATATATTATCATTAGCTGAAAAAAATAAATTGAATAAATATTTTTACGGCGAGTTTGGAGTGGATGAATATATAACCAGAGCTGAATTTGTTATGCTTTTGACAGACGCTTTGGATATAGGTTGTATGCAAGGAAGTCCTAGATTTTATGATAGTATAAGGCATATTGCCAAGAATTATATTTATATAGCCACAGAAAAAGGTATTATTAATGGAACAAGTGAGGAAACGTTTTTACCGGAATCGAATATCACTCGTGAAGATGCGGCAACTATAATAGGCCGATATGAGAATCTTAAAGGCGGTATAAACAGTGGATTTTCTGACAGCAATGAGATATCCCAATATGCTAAAGAGTATGTTGCACAATGTGTTGCAATGGGAGTTATAACCGGATACGAAGATAACTCGTTTAAGCCTAAAAATAATATTACTAAAGCTGAAGCCGCTGCAATGCTATTTAGGTGTCAAAACTTAAAGTGATACTTTTAAATCCCATGATTTCATATCATGGGATTTTATATTTTTATTTCTTTAGAATATGCTGACTTTTTAGTTGCAAATACTATTATTGTTATATCAATATAAAAAAACGTTATAGCTATTGCCAATATATGTTAAATATGTTATAATAAAAATAATAAACTATTAGCTTTATTTATAAATATTGATAAAAATTTATATAAAAAGATTTTATCTTTTTTTGGGAGATGGGGAAAATAAATAAAATAAAAAAATATATTAGATATGTTTTTCCTTTTATTTTAGCTGGTATGTTTTGTTTTATAAGTGTTACGTCTATTGTTACAATTATTCATATGCAGGGTAACGCACGGGTGATTAATTATACCGGAATTGTAAGAGGTGCCACTCAAAGGCTTGTAAAACAAGAAATGAATCAGTACCCAAATGATGAATTAATAAATTATATTGATGGAATACTTCTTGAACTTTCAACAGGTGATGGTGAGAATGGTTTGAGAATGATTAATGATAAAGAATATCAGGGATTAGTTAACGAAATGAAGGAAAAGTGGGAAGTTATAAAATCTGAGGTACAGTTTGTCAGGGCTGGAGGAGATAAGCATAAATTATTTGATTTAAGTGAAGATTATTTTGCGCTTGCCAACAAGACAGTTTCTTCTGTTGAACTTTATACTGAGGAGCGCGTAAAAAGTGCAAAGTGGACTTTGTTTGTTTTAAATGCCGGTTTTGTTATATTATTTATTTTATTCTTTATGCTTGGTATGAGACAAAAAAAGGTTCAAACAGACCTTATATCTGCTAAAAACGCCAGCCGTGCTAAGAGTGAATTTCTTTCAAGAATGTCTCATGAAATAAGAACGCCAATGAATGGGATTATCGGAATGACAGCGGTTGCGCGTATGTCTTTGGATAATAGAGAAATGTTGATAGATTCATTAAATAAAATTGATTTGTCATCTAGTTATTTGTTATCACTAATCAATGATATACTAGATATGTCTCGGATTGAAAGCGGGAAAATTAAACTTGATAATGAAGTTTTTGAGATCACTGAAGTTTTAAAACGAATATATATAATGTTTAAGCAAAAGAGTGATGAGAGCGGTATAGATTTTAAAATTAAAAGCGATAATGTAACCGTAAATAAAGTTATTGGTGATGAATTAAGAATTAGTCAAGTTATTATTAATATAATCTCTAATTCAATAAAATTTACTCAGTTCGGCGGTAAGGTAACTCTTGATGTCAGACAGAAAATCGATGATGATGAAAAAGTTATATTTGAATTTGTTGTTTCTGATACAGGGATAGGTATGAGTAAAGAATTTCAGAGACATATGTTTGAACCGTTTGAGCAGGAACGGAATGGAAACTCTCATCAATATGCAGGTACTGGGTTAGGATTGGCAATAAGTTATAACTTTGTAAAATTGATGGGCGGTGAAATCATTGTACATAGTGAATTAAATAAAGGTTCTGAATTTGTTATTTATTTACCTCTTCAAAAAGCAGAAAATGCGAAGCTTAATGAAAAACAAGATAAAAATATTTTTGAACAAAAGAAAGAGGAGCTTATGAATCTTTGTGAGGTTCATATCCTTTTAGCTGAAGATAATGAAATAAACGCAGAAATTATTACTTTTTTATTGCAAAAATGCGGTGCTGAAGTAGATTTAGCTATCAATGGAGAAGAGGCAGTGAAAAAATTTGCTGAATCAGCTGTTGGAAGTTATGATTTGATTTTGATGGATATTCAAATGCCTATAATGAACGGTTTGGAAGCAAGCAAATTAATAAGAGCAATGGAGCGGCCGGATGCGAAAGATATTTTAATAGTGGGAGTCTCGGCAAATGCGTTTAGTGAAGATGTTCAAAAAGCTAAACAGAATGGAATGAATGAATATATATCCAAACCTATAGATATGTCGAAATTGTTTGAGGCTATTAAAAAGTATTTATAATTATATATAACTAGAATAAGGTTTAACTAAAAAATATTTGAAATATATACTTTCTTTTAATGTGGCATTTTGTTCTTTTATAGAAAAAATAATTTATATTTTAATAATGACAGTTGAAGATATTACCGGTTTTAAAAGTTGATAAATTTGGTGAGAGTGAACAATAAAAAGCTCTGTAGACAATAAATTCTCATTATTTATATAATAAAATCATAATTTGGTTATATTCAACTTATGATTTGTAAAAAATCCGGCAATCCGGACAATTAAGTTAGCGTGCTGCCTTGATTATTTCACAAAGAACCTAAAATTTGTTAAGCATGTTTTTATAACTGCAGAAATACAAAAGAGGTTATGTTGATGAGATAGATTAAAAAGTGCATAATATAAATAGAATAAAAAGTAGCGGGATAGCATGTGCTATCCCGCTACTTTCTGGTAAACTTAAAGTATAAGTAATACCGATTCAAAAATCAATACATTTTTGAATATCAAACCATTTGGTGACTCCTAGGGGATTTGAACCCCTGTAGCCGGCGTGAGAGGCCGGAGTCTTAACCACTTGACCAAGGAGCCATATGGTAGCGGTAACTGGATTTGAACCAGTGACACTACGGGTATGAACCGTATGCTCTAGCCAACTGAGCTATACCGCCAAATACTGTTATTCCTTCAATTTGCGAACAACAGTTGATATTATATCAGAGAAAATAATATATGTCAACACTTTTTTTAAAAATTTATAAAAAATTTTTTAATGCGGCTTTTTAATCTTTTACAGGCTATTTATTAGTTTTTAAATTTTCTTTTTTTATGTATATCAATTCTTAAAAAAGAAATAATATTAATATGCTGATACGATATATTATATATGGCTTGCTCGGAATGAATATGGAAATCTTCTGGACCAGCCTTTCGGGAATAAAAAGCGGTTCTCATAATTTAATCGGCCATACTTCTATATGGATGTTTTTTATATATGGTCTTGCTGTGGTCATTATGGAACCAATTCATAATTTAATTGCTGACCAAAATTGGTTTCTAAGAGGTTGTGTTTGGGCTTCGGTAATTTTTGTCATAGAATTTACTACCGGAGGTATTTTGAGATTGTTTCAAATTGAGCCTTGGCATTATACCGGTGAATTTTCTATCATGGGGCTTATTCGAATAGATTATGCGCCTGCCTGGTTTGCCGTCGGCTTACTGTTCGAACGTATTCATACTTTGCTTTTAAATTATAATATTGGGCTGAAATAGGTGATTGAATTAACTGTTTATCATTTTGTTCATATCTTTTCTCAGCCTTTTTATAATTCTTTTTTCAAGTCTTGAAATATATGATTGCGAAATACCAAGAAGGTCTGCTACTTCTTTTTGTGTCATTTCATCGCCGTTATTGTTTATTCCAAATCTTAATTCAACAATATTTCTTTCTCGGCCTGAAAGTTTTTCCATTGCAAGATAAAGCAGTTCTCTATCTGTTTCGTCTTCAATGTTTTTTTGGGTTACGTCATTATCAGTTCCCAATATATCAGAAAGTAAAAGTTCGTTTCCGTCCCAATCTACGTTTAGCGGTTCGTCAATTGATACTTCTATTCTGTTATTATTGTTTTTTCTTAAATACATTAATATTTCATTTTCTATACATCTTGAAGCATATGTAGCGAGTTTTATATTTTTTTCTGGCTTAAATGTATTTATTGCCTTAATTAGTCCGATGGTTCCGATTGAGATTAAGTCTTCAATACCTATACCGGTACTGTCAAATCGTTTTGCTATATATACTACCAATCTCAAATTGTGCTCAATTAATATTTGTCTTGCCTTGTCGGAATAGTCAGGATTTCCAAGTCTCGATGTCCACCATTGTTCATCTTCTTTATTCAGCGGAGGAGGCAGAGTGTCGCTTCCTCCTACGTAGAAAACTTTGCCATCCTTTTTTGAAACAAAGTTTAGATAAAGCTGTTTTAAGTACTTTTTTAGTTTTTGGTACATTATTCTTCCCCCTGAAGATATATTTATTATTTTTTTCTGTAAAGGCGTCCGGGCTTGCAATTGCATTATACAGACCATCGCTGCAAAACTCTGTATTTACGAACCCAACATAGCAATTTTTTTTGTCAAAATAATATTTTCCATATTTTGTTGTTATATGTTCGGGTTCAAATACCGGTATTAAGTTATCATTATTTTTGGATACAGTAGATATTTTAACCAGCCTATATTTTATATGTTCGTTTTCTAAAAATGTATATGAGTTTTTTTCGCCGCCGATTAAAATAACAGGTTTTCCGCTTAGCGGTTCAATTAGCTCACATCCTGTGTCCATTAAAATATTTAGTTTGTATTTTTTATTCATCAATATCAATTCAGCGCTTTGTATTATTTTATTTCGGCTTAGGTTTCTGCTGCATATTTTTATAAAAGCGAGAATAATCAAATAGGCAGCTATAACTAATGATATAAGAGTTGTAATGTTTAAGTCCAAGTATGGTACCCCGTTTGAGATTATAGATGTATCTTTTATAGAAATTTGATATGCTATAAAATAAACAAATCCCGAAAACAATAATGATACTATAAAGAATACCAAAGTATGTTTAATCAGTTTAATAAAAGTGTTGCACTTATAAAATATCATTACGAATAAAACAGTAAATAATATTCGGCCTAATAAAGTATATAACAAATATGTATGCGGAAAAAACATAATTACAGAATATAGAGCTGATATTGCTGAACCTAGTGCCAGTCTCAATATCGTGGTTCTAAATCTAATAATTATGCTTGCTGCAAAAATTATTAAAGAGTTAATCAAAAAATTGCTTAAATATAAAGTATCTATGTATATGGTCAATTATATCACCAAAGATATTATAGAGCAGTTTTTGAAAAAAATATGTCAGAATGGGGGAAAAATAAAAATAAATTAATTGCTGTGAAGTAACTTCGCATTTTAATGTTAAAACAATAAAATAACAAATATTTATAGTATATAGATAAAAATTTTTTAATTTTGTGTCTTGAATTCCATATTGTTATATGATACAATAAAAAAGTTAAATACATATATTTAGAAAATAATATTAAATTTTTTTAATGTAATCTTTAATAAGGGAAGGTTGATAAAAGTGGAAATCACTATAAACAAAACGCAAAATCCTAAGGCAAAGCCTGATATGAGTAATTTGCCGTTTGGAAAGTATTTTTCAGATCATATGTTCATTATGGACTATGACGAAGGAAAGGGCTGGCATGATCCGAGAATTGTCCCATATGGACCAATTGAACTTGACCCGTCTGCTATGGTTTTCCACTATGCACAAGAGGTATTTGAAGGTTTAAAAGCATATAAATCTTCTGATGGACATGTTCGTTTGTTTAGACCGGACAAAAATTTTGCCAGACTAAATGTTTCTAATGAAAGACTGGCAATTCCGCAAATTGATGAAGCTTTATGTCTTGAAGGTTTAAAAAAGCTTGTAGAATTAGACAAAGAATGGATTCCTGAGCAGGAAGGCACGTCTTTATATATTAGACCGTTTATTATTGCTACCGATCCATTTTTAGGTGTTAAACCATCCGAGTCATATAAGTTTATGATTATATGCTCGCCGAGCGGTTTGTATTATCCTGAAGGTTTAGCTCCTGTAAAAATATATGTTGAGGATTCTTATGTTCGTGCGGTTCGCGGCGGAACAGGATTTACTAAGACTGGCGGTAACTATGCAGGCAGTATTAGAGCTCAGGTTGTTGCTCATGAGAAGGGATATTCTCAGGTTCTTTGGCTTGACGGTGTTGAACAGAAATATATTGAAGAAGTAGGTTCTATGAACATATTCTTTAAAATCAATGGTGAAGTTGTTACTCCTGCTCTAAACGGAAGTATTTTGAGCGGTATAACCAGAATGTCTACTATTGAACTTTTGAAGTCTTGGGGAGTTCCGGTATCTGAAAGAAAAATATCAATCCAGGAAGTATCCGACGCTTATGATAACGGTACTCTTGAAGAGTGTTTCGGAACCGGTACCGCAGCTATTATTTCTCCGGTTGGTGAGCTTAGCTGGGATGATAAAGTTATGTTGATAAATGATAATAAAATCGGAGAGATTACTCAAAGAATTTTTGATACAATAACAAATATTCAGACCGGAAAAGAAGAAGATAAAATGGGCTGGGTTTTAAAAGTTGATTAAATAATTGATTGGGTATTATAATAATATAATTAGGAATGCAGGCATCAGTGTCATTTAAATTCAAAATATTTTGATAGAATGACCAATGCCTGTTTTTTTATAATTTAAGGGGATGAGCTGATGGAGCGCGGAAGTGGAATATTAATGCATATTTCATCTTTCCCTGCAAAATACGGAATAGGTACAATGGGAAAGGAAGCTTTTCAATTTGTTGATTTTTTGAAAAAAAGCGGTCAAAAATATTGGCAGATCCTACCTATTGGTCCTACCAGTTTTGGAGACTCACCGTATCAATCATTTTCAACTTTTGCGGGTAATCCTTATTTTATAGATTTTGATTTGCTGCGCGAAGATGGTTCTTTAAATTTAGAGGATTATTCTGAAATTGATTGGGGAAACAAGCCTGACAGAGTTGATTATGAAAAAATATTTAAAAGCAGATTTAAGGTTCTTAAGGCTGCATACTCTAGAGACAGAATAAGAAAAAAGGCGGAAATAGATAATTTTAGATTTAATCATTCATATTGGATTGAAAATTATTCTTTGTTTATGGCCTTAAAGTTTGATAATAATCTGAAAATGTATCGAAATTGGAATGAGGATATAGTAAAAAGGACTCCTGAAGCAATTATTAATGCGTATAATGATTTAAATACTGAAATTGATTTTTGGGTATATGTACAGTTTTTATTTTATAAACAATGGTATGCGTTAAAAGAATATGCTAATATGCAGGGAATAAAAATTATTGGAGATATACCAATTTATGTAGCAGAAGACAGCGCAGACGCCTGGTCTCATAACGAGGTGCTTATGCTTGATAGCTGTGGTATTCCAATAAAAGTGGCAGGTTGCCCGCCGGATGGTTACGCACCCAAAGGTCAGCTTTGGGGAAATCCGCTCTATAATTGGGACTACCTAGCTTCAACCGGTTATGAATGGTGGATAGAACGTTTAAAAGCGGCTTTGAAAATGTATGATGTTGTTCGTATTGACCATTTTAGAGCTTTTGACGCTTTTTATGCAATAGATTATGGAAAACCTGACGCCACTGAGGGAGAGTGGCTTAAAGGTCCCGGAGTTGATTTCTTCAATAGGTTGAAAGAAGCTTTGGGTGAATCTCCCGCATTAATAGCGGAAGATTTAGGAACTATAACGGATGATGTTAGAGCCTTACTGAAATACAGTGGATTTCCCGGAATGAAAGTTATGCAGTTTGGCTTTTCTCCGGGAGAAAACAGTGATTATTTACCTCATAATTATAAAAATAATTCTGTTGTATATATCGGCACTCATGATAACGATACTCTAAAAGGATGGTTTGATTCACAACCTGAAGAAGTTCAAAATTTTGCGGTTAAATATCTTCGTCTGAATAAAGATGAGGGATACAATTGGGGATTTATAAAAAATTTATTATCAACTGTTGCGAATACAGCAATAGTAACGATGCAGGATATTCTGAACTTAGGAAATGATGCAAGAATGAATACGCCTTCAACACTGGGAGGAAATTGGGAGTGGAGATTAAAGTCTATGGATTTGCTTTCAGACTCTCTTTCTTCAAAACTTTTAGAAATTACTAATATTTATTCAAGGTAAGTTATATTTTGTTTGGTTCGCCTGGAAAATTTGGGCGAACCTTTTTATTTAGAATAATTTTATAAATTATATTATTATAATTTTGTTAACCTACTTGAAGTTTAAGCTTTTATTTGCTATAATAAGTTTCAAAATTAAGAAAAATGTCTGATTAGGGCGTGTTTAAATGGGCAAAAAAAATATTGAATCAAACAAAGGAAAAAGCAAACGAATATGGATTTATTCTATTATTGGCGTGCTGTTGGTTTTGACTGGAGTTTTTTTATTAAGTGAATCTCAATTTGACGTAAATCAAATTCCTAATTTGTTTTCAGAGATGAAAAATATGCTGTTTGATAAAACAGAGAATAAAGTTCAAATTGCCGAGGAAATGCCTGCGGCTAAAATTAAGGTGTATTCAGAACAAACATCGGTTGTTGAGCCTGACAAAATAACTCCGTCTAATCTAAAGAGTGCTGATGGAACTTATAATGCTGAAGGCGGAGCTAATAATCTTTATGACGGAGATATTTCTACATGCTCAGGAAGTTCCAGTTCTTGGGCAACTCTAGATGCTGGAGAGTTAAAAACTCTTTCATATATAAGATATATACCAAACACTTCATCGCAAATCATGGGCAATACATGCGTCGGAACTAAATTTTTGGCTTCTAAGGATAATAAATATTTTGTTGAGCTGGGAACAGTTAATCCTGACGTTAACGGTGATATAAATTTAGATTGGCATACACTTGAGTTCAGCGGTTATGGAGAATACAGATATTTTAAAGTTGAGCTTTCTCCGTATGCGTCTTTTGGAGAAATTGAATGGGTAAGTGATACTGGTATAATCGCAGATGAAAATGATAAAACTGATTTTAGTTTTATGGCTTTTGACGCTATGGAAGGATTTGAAGGGTATACTGTCTTAACTATATATAATAAAGATAAAATATTAAAATGCGTGGAAACTATTGACTCTGATTTTAAGGTGGGTGATTATACAAAACTGGAATTTTCTGATATTCAATTAGAGCTTGGGGATTACATACGAGTAATAACATATGATAAGCAGGATATGAAAATGGCGGTTGACTTACCTTTGGATTATCGCTTTACGGAGGCGTCTTCAAATTTATCGGTTTCAAATATATATAGCGATAATATGATGTTTCAGGCAGATCAGGAACTCGTGGTATCAGGAAAAGGAGTGTGCGGTTCTGAAGTTAAAGCGGTTATTAGAAACATGGATACGGGACAAGAATTTTCGGGAAGCGATATTGCCAAAGATATTTCCGACTGGGAGATAAATTTAGGAGTTTTTGAAAACGGCGGAAATTATGAACTTTTTATATCGTCTGAAGATGAAAAGTTAGAATTTAAGAATATAACCTTTGGTGATATATGGGTTTTTGCCGGACAATCTAATATGGAATTTTATCTGTGCGGAGAAAAAAGCGGAAATGAACTATTAAATACTAAGGAAGGTAAGAAGAAGTCAACTACTGATAAAATCAGAATGATAAATATGTATAATATCGGATATATGGGAGCAGCAGGTGAAGTTGAGAATGTTCCGCTAAACGACTGGAACGAATATTGGACAGAACTCACGCCTGACAGAGTTTCTTATATGTCTGCAATAGCATATTATTTTTCCCAGGGAATAAAAGACCGATATGACCGTAATGTAGGAATAATCAGTGTAGCGGTCGGAGATACCGAAATTAATCAATGGTATCCAAGAGGAGAGAGTTTTGGAAAATTTACAGGTGACAGCGGAAAGCTGTACAATAACCGTATATATCCATTTACTAATCAGAAAATAAAAGGTATTTTATGGTATCAAGGTGAAGCGGATAATTACAGAACTAATATGAATGCTGAGGAATACAGCGACGCGATGGCCGGATTAATTGATCTGTACAGACAAAAATGGAGCAGTGAAGATTTGCCGTTTTATTATGTTCAATTAACAAGATATGAAACGAAGGATGCAAGTGAAATTCGAGAAGGGCAGCGCATAGCCCTCCAAAAAGTGAGAAATAAAAAGAATGTAGGAATGTTTGGTCTGCTTGATATAATCGGACGGTATGACCAAGGAGAAGGATGTGCAAGAACCGATATTCATCCATGGCAGAAAGAAGTAGTGGCAGATAGATTTCTTGATTATGTAGGACATGATATATACAAGGATTCAGAAGCCAATACTTCGGGACCTGTATATCAGTCTAAGCAGAAAATTGATAATACCATAGTTCTGACTTTTAAACATAAAGGGAAGTTAAAAGTTATGGATAAAAGTCAATATGCTGATTCTGTCTGCGAGCAAAAAATATCAGCTTCATCTACAGATACTAGCATTTTGCATGAATTCTGGATTTCTGATGAGAATGGCAAATTTTATCCGGCAAATGCAAGAATTGAAAATGATAAAGTTGTCGTATGGAGCGACAGCGTTTTTAATCCTACAGATGTTATGTATGCTTGGGGAGCGTATCCCGAAATGCCAAATTTAACTGATGATTCAGGACTTCCTGCAGTAACTTTTAATACATATAACGGAAGTGAAGTTTTATAGTGTTTATTTGATAAATATTTTGATTTATTGTTTTGACCCCGCCTAATATATTAAGCGGGGTTAAGTATAGCATGGAATAAAAAAATTACCGGTAAAATTTATAATATGACCAAAAAATTGTCAAAAAATATGGTTTGTTTATAAAATAGTAATCTAAATTATTGACATTAAAGTCATTCAAAGGTATAATAAATAGAATGCTAATTTGAGTTTTTTTGGTCTAAAACATTTTCAGTTTTTATACTGTTTTTTTGCACTCTGATTCTAAGTATAAAATCTAAAATTTGTGTCTTTTGGCAGTTTATTTTGAAGATGATATTTTGTTACATAGGAGGTATTTAAAATGTTGAAAACATTTCGTGGCGGTGTTCATCCAAACGATATGAAAGAGCCAACAGCCGGAAAGGCTATCGTTGAACTTGATCCGTCGCAGGAAATGGTTTATCCTGTTGCCCAGCATATAGGAGCGCCTGCAAGTCCGATTGTCGAGGTTGGTGATATCGTTTATGCAGGGCAGAAGATTGCAGAAGCCGGAGGATTTGTGTCTGCCTGTATTCATTCATCTGTATCAGGCACGGTTAAAGCGATTGAAAAGAGGCTTCATCCAAATGGATTAATGGTTAATTCAATAGTTATTGAGGATGACGGACAGGATACTATTTATCCTAACTTAAAGGGCTGTGATGATTATACACAGCTTTCGCCTAAGGAAATAATTGAAATTATAAAAGAAGCGGGGATCGTTGGTCTTGGCGGAGCTACCTTCCCAACACATGTTAAACTGTCGCCGCCTCCGGAAGCTAAAATAGATTATGTAATAGTTAATGCCGCTGAGTGCGAACCATATTTAACATCGGATTATAGAACGATGCTTGAAATACCTGAACAGATTATTGGCGGATTAAAAATAGTAATGCATATTTTTGGATTAAAAGATGGTTACATAGGTATTGAAGATAACAAAGAGCTAGCGATTGAGACGATGAATGCTCTTGCGGCAAAATCTAAAGATGTTGATATTCATGTGGAAAAATTAAAAACCAAATATCCGCAGGGCGGTGAAAAACAGCTTATTAATGCCATAACCGGCCGAAAAGTAGGACCGGGACAGCTTCCATATCAGGTTGGCGCCATTGTGTGCAATGTTGATACTTGCAGAGCTATTTATCAGGCTGTTAAAAGAGGTTTGCCGGTTATGACAAGGGTGGTAACAACCGGCGGTGACTGTGTTAAAAATCCAGGAAATTACAAAGTTCGTATCGGCACCTCCCTTAAAGATGTTATTGAGCAAACGGGTGGATTTGTACAAGAGCCGACCAAGCTGATAATGGGAGGTCCTATGATGGGGATGGCTATCCCTACACTTGATGTGCCGGCGGTTAAAGGCACGTCCGGTCTTTTAGCTTTTGGCCCGGATTTGGCTTATGGTTTTGAAGAAAACGCTTGTCTCAGATGTGGTAAATGTGTTTATGCCTGTCCTATGAAATTGCTGCCGAATAGGCTTGATGAGGCGGCGAGAGCAGATGATTTTAAAGCACTGGAGAAGTTGAATATTGCAGATTGTATTGAGTGTGGAAGCTGCGCGTTCAGTTGTCCTTCAAAACGCAGACAGGTTCAGCAGATAAAGGTGGCAAAAGTTAAGCTTCGTGCCGCACAGCAAAGAAATAAATAAAGGTGGAGGGAATAAATTTGGATAATTTACTTGTTGTTTCACATTCCCCGCATATATCAGGTAATGATACGGTCAGAAAAACAATGCTTGATGTTATAATTGCTTTGATTCCGGCATTGCTTGCAGGGGTTTTGGTTTTTGGGTATAGGGCTGCGGTCGTCACTGTTATCAGTGTTTTGGCATGCGTCTTATTTGAGTGGTTATGGAATAAGATATTAAATAAACCAACTACTGTTGGTGACTTCAGCGCTATTGTAACAGGTATGCTTTTGGCCTTTAATATGCCGGTTACAATTCCGCTTTGGATGGTTGTTATAGGAGCATTTTTTGCCATTATAATTGTTAAGCAATTTTTTGGCGGTCTTGGTCATAATTTTATGAACCCTGCCCTGGCTGCAAGAGCGTTTTTGCTGGCGTCGTGGGCATTAGCGATGACTACATGGGTTGCTCCGCATACAGCTGTTCCGCTTTGGAATACTGCAGATGTTGTGACATCAGCGACACCGCTTGCAGCATATGCAGGAACCGAAGGAGCTTCTCAGCTTCCAAGCTATTTTAATTTATTTATTGGAAACGTTGGCGGATGTATTGGAGAGACTTCAGCTTTGGCAATTTTAATCGGCGGAGCCTATCTCCTTATTAAAAAAGTTATAAGATTAAGAATCCCGCTTGCATATCTTTTGACATTAGCTCTTGGAACTTGGATATTTGCCGGTCCGGATGGATTTTTTACAGGAGACGCTTTGTATCAGGTTCTTGCCGGCGGCGTAATGCTGGGAGCTTTCTTTATGGCAACGGACTATACTACTACTCCATATACTCCTGTCGGTCAAATTATTTTTGGTATCGGCTGCGGAGTAATAACTGTTTTAATCAGAGTGTGGGGCGGATATCCGGAAGGCTGCTCATACTCGATTCTTCTTATGAATATTGTTACGCCTTTAATTGACAGAATCACAGCACCAAAACGTTATGGTGCCTCAAGAAAAAGAAAGGAGGCACAAGTATAATGAAAGAGACAGCTACTCTTACTATAAAGTTGCTTTTGATAACTGCGATTGTGGCAGCTCTGCTTGGCGGTGTAAATATGGTAACATCACCTATAATCGCTAAAAATACTGAGGCTGCTTTTAATGAGAATATGAAAGAACTGCTTCCTGAAGCAGATAAGTTTGAAAAGGACGGTACAAAACTGCCTGAACCTGAATCCGGTGTAACTGTTGACGGTATATATGCCGGTATGCTAAATGACGGTACTATAGTTGGATATGTCGCAAGTGCTGTATGCGGAGAAGGCTACGGCGGTGATATAGTTGTGATGGTAGGAATTGATTCAGAATGTAAGGTAACAAAAGCTAAAGTTACGGAAATGAGTGAAACCCCGGGACTTGGAGCAAAAAGTCAGTCTGATTGGATAGACCAGTATACAGGTTTGGGTCAGGATATACAAGTTGATAAGAATGGAAGCGCTGCATCAGCAGAATACAAGGTTGAAGCTATATCAGGCGCAACTATTACTTCAAAAGCCGTTACAAAAGCTGTAAACGCTTCTCTTGACGCCGCACGCGTGGTTATTGATGATAATAATATTCCGCCGGCTGAAGAAGTGCAAAATAATGAAAATTCGGATCAAAATCAAGTTGAGGAAGGTCAGCCAAGTGCTGAATCTGAAACAATAGATTCTGAAGCAGAAGTTAGTCAGGAAGATTCTGAAACTAATAGAGAAGAACCGGCTGACAGTGATGAAGATGTTGAAGGGGGTGCGGCAGAATGAAGCAAAATACATATTTTAAAACTTTCCTGAATGGATTGCTTTATGAAAATCCTTCGTTTGTATTATTTCTAGGTATGTGTCCTACTCTTGCCGTTACAACCGGAGTTGTTAACGCTATCGGAATGGGTCTTTCAACTACGGCGGTTTTGATTTGTTCGAATATCGTTATATCGCTTTTGAGAAAGTTTATACCAGACAAGATAAGAATAGCGGCTTATATAGTTATAATAGCCGGTTTCGTAACAGTTGTTCAAATGCTTATGAACGCTTATGTTCCTGCTCTGTCAAGCAGTCTTGGAATTTACATTCCTTTGATTGTTGTTAACTGTATAATTTTAGGAAGAGCTGAAGCGTTTGCCAATAAAAATTCTGTTGGTAAATCAATGTTTGATGGATTAGGTATGGGTCTTGGTTTTACAGCCGCTCTTATTTTAATCTCAGCAGTAAGAGAAATTCTAGGAGCCGGAACATTTGCCGGTATTTCATTGTTTGGCAGCGGATTTCAGCCGGTTTCCATTATGATACTTCCTCCGGGAGCATTCTTGACGCTAGGTTGTCTGCTTGCGGTAATTAATATAATTGTTATGAAAAGGAAAAAGAAAAAAACTGCTCTGAATTCGTCAGATGAAAAGGAGGGCATATAATATGGTTGCAGATTTATTGGTAATCAGTATAGGCGCTATACTTATAAATAATTTTGTATTAGTTCAGTTTTTAGGAATATGTCCTTTCCTAGGAGTGTCAAAAAAGGTTGATACATCTGTTGGTATGGGGTTTGCCGTTGTGTTTGTTATGGCATGCGCGTCAATAATAACATGGTGTGTTCAATATTATTTGTTGGTTCCGTTCCATCTGGAATATTTACAGACGATAGCGTTTATTTTAGTTATAGCTGTGCTTGTGCAGTTTGTTGAGATGTTTTTGAAAAAGTCTATTCCGTCTTTATATAGCTCACTTGGCGTTTATTTGCCGCTTATTACTACAAACTGTGCGGTGCTTGGTGTAGCTATACAAAATATAACTAAGTTCGGCGGAACAGATATGAGTTTTTTGAAGTCGGTGGTTTATGGTGTTTCAGCTGGTATTGGATTCACCATAGCTATTGTATTGTTTGCAGGTGTACGAGAGAGATTAGAAAGTTCAAACGTTCCCAAATTCCTGAAAGGTATGCCGATTACGCTCGTAACGGCGGCGCTTCTTTCGATTGCCTTCCTCGGATTTTCGGGATTAAGTTTCTAAAGGAGGGGAAATAAATGGTTTCAAGTATTCTTATCCCTGTCCTTGTTGTCGGTGGAATGGGATTAATTTTTGGAGTTTTACTTGGTGTTGCTTCAAAAGTATTTGCTGTAAAAGAGGATGAGCGTGTTCCTAAAATTTTAGAGGTTCTGCCGGGAGCAAATTGCGGAGGATGTGGCTTTGCAGGATGTTCGGCTTATGCAACTGCTTTGTGTAAAGGCGGAGTTAAGACCAATATGTGTCCTGTGGGCGGTGACGCTGTTTCCGAAAAGATTTCTGAAATAATGGGTGTTAAGAATGAAGTAAAAGAAAAAATGGTTGCCCGTGTTCTATGTAACGGAAGTCCTGAAAGAGCCGTTCAAAAATATTATTTTGACGGTCCAAGAGATTGTTACAGTGCTTCGCGTCTTGGCGGCGGGGAAAAAATGTGTGCTTACGGATGTTTGGGATTTGGCTCTTGCGTTAAGGTTTGTAAGTTCGGTGCAATGAGCATTAAGGATGGAGTAGCATATGTTGATATAGACAAATGTGTTGCGTGCGGAGCCTGTGCGGAAGAATGTCCAAAAAAGATTATTAAAATACTGCCGCTTAAAAGTAAGTATACTATAACATGTAAGAGTGTTGAAAAAGGAAAAATTACCAGACGAGACTGTGCGGTTGGTTGTATTGGCTGCGGAATTTGTGCAAAAGCTTGTCCGAAGGGGGCTATATCAATAAGTGAGCATTTGGCGGTTATTGACCCTAATAAATGTGTTAATTGTGGTATCTGCGCACAAAAATGTCCGCAAAAGGCTATTAATAAAGTTACTCCAGCTGGATTGGTTCGTCCTGAACCAAAACCGTCTAAACCTAAATTGACGCCGGAACAAATAGAAGCTTTGAAAGCTAAAAAAGCTGCTGAAAGAAAAGACTTAAATCAGTCTCCCGGCGAAAGTGAAAAGAATATAAAGTCAAAAGTTGTTGATGCAGATACTAAATTCAACGATGTTGTAAAGAATAATATTGATAGAGAAGTAAAAATAAAAAGTGGTGTGCAAATTTCTGATACTCAGGAAATAAATGTTAAAGAATCGAATAGAATATAATCATGGATTTATATTCAGGAGGTATATGTATGATTGATAATAACTGCGCATATTGTGTTGAAGGCGAGTTAGTTGAAAAGTTTGGAATAAAAATATGTGAACTCGAAACTTGTAAGGTATATTTGTTTAAAGAACAAAGTCATAGAGGAAGAGTTATAGCAGCTCATAAAAAACATGTTGGTGATATGACGGAACTTACTCCGGAAGAAAGATGCTCATATTTTGAGGATATAGCAAAAATCTCTTCTGCTCTCAGAAAAATTTTTAATCCTCAAAAAATAAATTATGGGGCATATGGGGATACCGGAAGCCATTTGCATTTTCATCTGGTTCCAAAGTATAAAGATGAATACGAGTGGGGTGGAGTGTTCCTAATGAATCCTGATCGTGTGTATCTTGACGATGCTGAATATGCAGATATGATAAATGAAATAAGAGAAGCACTAAAAGAAGAGGATGCAGGTTAAATAAAATGCAATTAAGCAGGGTCTTGTTTGACTCTGCTTAATTTAGACTCGGAGGTGTGTTTATGCTTTCAAAAATTCTCTCAAAAGAACAGTGCGCTGACTGCGGTTTTTGCTGTGTTTTCAGAAGAACCAGTATTTGGGAAACTCCTCTTTTTTCAAAGTCAGTTATTGAAAAACTCAAAACAAAATATCAAGATTCTGAATTTGTTCGCGTAGGTGATTTATATACTATAGATTTAAGCAAAGAGTATAAAACTGATTCTGATGATGAGGAAGCAGCTTGTTTTTTTCTTGACAAAAAAAGTGGCTGTATGCTTAATGATGATGAAAAGCCTCTGGACTGCAAAATATGGCCTCTTAGAATAATGAAGGATGCTGAACATTTAGTTATTGCTTTGACCCCAACTTGCAAGGAGATTAATAAATTGCCTGTTGAAACAGTTAAAGAGTTTGTCCAGTCGGGGATTGGTGAATATATTAGAGATAAAGCAATGAAAATGCCAGATATTATAAAGGAATATAGAAGTGATTTTCCGGTAATAATGACATTTTCTGATTAGTATACAAATGAAAGGTGATTTAATGCCAAGTTTAGAATTTAAAAGGATTGAACTTTCAGATAAAGAAATAGTTAATAATTTTTTAAATAAAACGAATTCGAATTCATGTCAAATGACATTCGCAAACTTGTTTTGTCTTCGTGAAAAATATAATACTGAAATATGCGTTCAGGATAATGTTTTATTTATTCGTCAGAAGAATAGAAATTTTGGCGGTGAAAATAATCAAATTGCATATTTTGTTCCGATACCGATAGGAACCGGAAATCTTGAGTCTGCCATAAATTTAATTATTGAGATATCGAGGAAAGAAGGGCATAGACCTTATTTTTTTGCTGTGACCGATGATACGAAAGATGAACTTGAAAAATTAGATAAGTTTGAGTTTTGTATAGAGGAGCAGGAAGATTGGGCAGAGTATATTTATAAAAGTGAAAAACTTGTTGATTTTTCTTCATCAGACCTTTCAAAACAGCGTAGGGCAGTAAATCGTTTTTGGAATCTCTATGGAGAGGAAACCAGGATTGAAAGAATCAGCGAAAGTAATATAAAACAATTATTAAAGTATCAAAGCAAATGGCTTAAAGAAAACATAGAGAGAAATATGGATTCTGATTCTTTAATAAAAGAAAATGTTTCTATATGCAACGCGCTTGAAAATTTTAATGAGTTAGACCTTGAAGGAATTATAATATTTGTTGGTAAATCAATCAGAGGCTATGGATACGGGACAATTTTGCCCGGAGGGGCTTTTGATATTATAGCACAGAAAGGTGATATAAGTTATCAGCAGATTTATAAGGTAGTATTGCAGGAGCATGTTAAGACCTATTATGAAAGAGCTGAATTGACTAATATGGAGGAAGATATAGGTCTTATAGGTTTAAGACGTTCAAAAACCAGGTATAGACCTGAATATATGTTAAAAAAATATACAGCTTTCTTCAAATAAGTAATTATTATACAAAAGACAGGGATAGCATATATCCCTGTCTTAATTTTGTTTATATAAGAAAATCTTAATAAATCAATAAAATTTATCTTTGTCAACATTAAGCCCATACTTCTCGTTATATTTTTTGAGCTGCTCTTCTTTATTCTTTTCAAGTTTTATATCTTCATGTATATCAGCGACCTTTTGGGTAACCATTTCGATCTGATGTTTTTCCTGCATACGGTCTACAAGAGTTGTGTTGTAGACTGGGTCTTCATAGTGAGCTGCTTGGTATTTATAAACAAGTTTGAGCAATACTGGTGTGATTATCGTAGTGACCACCACGACAATTACAACGGGAGCAAAGAACTCCTGAACCATTAAACCAAGAGCTGCACCCTTGCTGGCGACAATCAGAGCAACTTCACCACGTGAGATCATTCCAATTCCTATCTTTGTAGACTGTAGATTAGTATATCCGCACATTTTAGCACCAACGCCGCACCCGACTACTTTTGAAAGTATAGAAACAATTAATAAGAAAAATGTGAAAGCGATTATAGCCGGTCCCATTGAGTTAATGGTAACTTTTAATCCGACGCTGGCAAAAAATACAGGAGAGAGCAACATAAAAGACACCGTATCGAATCTGGAAATTATATATGAAGTCCTTTTAGTTCCTGATAATATAAGCCCGGCAACGAAAGCTCCAGTTATATCTGAAACACCAAAAAATGCTTCAGAGCAATATGCCATAAGAAGACAAAATACAAAACTCAAAACGCTGAAACGGCGTAAATCTTTTTTATAACCATTCATCCAAGGCCTAACAAATTTAAAAAACAGATAAGCGACAATACCACAGAATGCAAAGAAAGCTAAAATTTTAATAAGTACAATCGGTAGACTTATAGTCGGATCAGCACAGCTGGTTATTATTGTGAGCGCTATAATACCTAAAACGTCATCAATAAGTGCCGCTCCTAAAATAGCATTACCTGAATGGGTAGAAAGCTTGCCTAATTCTTTGAGCGTTTCAACTGTGATACTTACCGATGTTGCAGTTAAAATAACGCCAATAAAAATGTTTTGCAGCAGCGTATTCGGGTCACCTGATTTGTTAAAAAAGTAAGCTACAACCCAACCGCCAATCAAAGGGAGAATAACACCCATCAGTGCTATAACCGTAGAGGCTACACCGCATTTTTTCAATTCTTTTATATCGGTTTCGAGACCTGCGCTGAACATTAGAACTATGACGCCAAGTTCAGATATAGAAGTTATAAAATCCGTGCTGTGAAGCCATCCAAGGCAAGCCGGTCCTAAAATTAAACCTGCCAGCAAAGCACCGACAACCTGAGGCATTTGTATTTTTCTTGTGAGCAAACCTAATAATTTAGTGCTTAACAATATAAGCGCTAAATCAATCAAATATCCATATTCCATAATCCCTACCATCCTTATAAATTCATATTAACCCCAAAATAACATTATAGCTTTTATTTTATAAAAATATATTGATGCAGAACACAAATTGATTTAAGCAATAATGCACCAAGAACTATGATACTACTTTTTTTAGTTTTTGTCTACCTATATTTTATCGTTAATGTGTTTTTTTTTGCTATTATTTCTGTTTTGAAAATATCTTGGAATATAATGTATAATAGTATAAAGATTTGTTATAGTATATCAATTATAAAACTTGTTAATTAATGATTTTATTATTTATAGGTAATAATTATATTGTACAACATAATCAAAAATCTGCATAATCATAAATACATCATATTGAAAAGACCAGCAAACGCTGGTCTTTTTCGTATATTTATGATGAAATTATATGTGTAAAACAAGAGAGATATTATTGTTACAGATCACGGCAACTACACATTATATGGTGTAAATAATATGTTAAAATATTATGTATAACTCATCCTCATTGCTCCGCAAGCGGTCAAAGCCGTTGTTTTTACCAAAATTATTTTATATTGTCAACAACCTCAAAGTTATATGACAAATAGCTCTGTCAAATAGCTTTGAAAAATGAAACTAATTTTATGTCATAAATTAGTTTTTAAGACTATGTATCGGTGCAGGAATACGTCCGCCGCGGTTAATAAATACTTCACTGCTGTAGTTATGAACAGGCATAACCGGAGCTTCACCGAGCAGTCCTCCAAATTCAAGAGAATCTCCAACAGTTTTACCGGCAGCAGGTATTATTCTGACAGCTGTGGTTTTTTGGTTAATAACTCCTATTGCCATTTCATCTGCAATAATCGCGGAAATTGTTGACGCCGGCGTATCTCCTGGTATTGCTATCATATCCAGACCTACCGAACAAACACATGTCATAGCTTCCAGCTTATCTAAAGTTAGAGCACCGCATTCAGCTGCGGATATCATACCTGCGTCTTCACTAACCGGAATAAACGCACCGCTAAGTCCGCCAACATAGCTTGACGCCATAACTCCGCCTTTTTTGACCGCGTCATTTAATAGTGCAAGAGCAGCGGTAGTGCCGTGGCATCCGCACTTTTCAAGCCCCATTTCTTCAAGAATATAAGCTACGCTATCGCCAACCTCAGGTGTTGGAGCAAGTGATAGGTCAACTATTCCATAAGAAGAGTTAAGCATCTTTGAAGCTTCGCGAGCTACAAGCTGACCCATTCTCGTTATTTTGAAAGCAGTCTTTTTTATAGTTTCAGATACAGTGCCAAATTCTTCACCTTTGACTTGCTCAAGTGCTTTTTTTACTACTCCGGGACCGCTTACGCCTACGTTTATAACAGTATCGCCCTCACCTACGCCATGAAACGCTCCAGCCATAAAAGGATTATCCTCAACAGGATTGGCGAAAACAACAAATTTTGCACAGCCCAAAGAGTCATCATCTTTTGACATGTCAGACATCTGTTTGATTATTTCTCCCATCTCTTTGACTGCATCCATATTAATACCGGCTTTAGTTGTTGCAACTCCGACAGAAGAACATACATATTCAGTGGTTGAAAGAGCTTCTGGAATTGATTTTATCAATTTTTTATCCGATTCGGTATATCCCTTATATACAAGAGCGGAATATCCGCCGATAAAATTAACTCCGAGTTCTTTTGCAGCCTTGTCCAATGTTTTTGCAAACTGAACATAGTTATCAGTTTTGCTTGCTGCAGCAACCAATGATATTGGTGTAACTGATATACGTTTATGTATAATAGGGATACCATATCTCCTGCTGATAATATTTCCGGTTTCGACTAAATCTTTTGCACATCTAGTGATTTTATCGTAGATTTTTTGACATGCTTTGTCAGGATTCTCGTCTGCACAATCTAGTAATGATATTCCCATAGTTATAGTTCTAATATCTAGATGTTCATCCCTAATCATTTTTATGGTTTCGGTAATCTCATTTGTATTTAAGTTTATCATATGTATTTCCTTTCGGTGGTTTAAATTCTGTGCATTGAATTAAATATGTCTTCATGTTGAATTCTAATTTCAACTCCAAGTTCTTTTCCCAGGCCGGCAAGTTTATCAGACAGTTCGCCGAAATCTAATTTGGTTGAGCTTACATCGACGAGCATTACCATGGTGAAAATATTTTGCATTATTGTTTGGTTAATATCGAGAATATTAATATCGTTTTCATAGAGCAGACTGCTGGTTTTCGCAATTATACCCGTCTTGTCTATTCCCATAACTGTTAATACTGCTTTCATAATTTTTCTCCTTAAGTATATAATTATAATTTATCTTATGTTTAGAGTAATGGTCTAAAGATTTTAAACCATTACTCTAATAAATATATTATCATTAAATTTTAAAAAAGTACAGTACAATATTACATCAATTTAAAATTGCTATACCTATATTAAGATACAATGCAAAAATGCACCATAATAAATATGGTATCAGCATATAAGCAGACGCTTTGGATATTCTATAAAATGCTAAAATGTTTAAAATAATCAGAGCAATTAATATTGTAAGCCATACAGCTGAAAACGTGTGCAGTCCGAATACAAAAAATAAAATTGTCCAAGCAAAGTTAAAAAACAGCTGTAAGCCAAAAATTAAATAGCATAATGATTTCTTAGGCTGCGGAGCCGTTGAGTTAGCAATTCCATACAGTGATAAACTCATAAGAAAATATAAAACCGCCCATACTATAGGAAAAACCACACCTGGCGGTGAAAGCGGAGGCGACGCGAGATTTGCATATTCTTCCATAGCGTTTTTTGTCAATATTTCTGATAAAAAGGCAACTCCAAATGGTATCAAAAATGACAAAATGAGTTTTTTCAAATTTAATGTTTTAAACATACAACCACCTCATATATTTTTTAGTATATTGTATGTTTATTGTTATAATTGTATTCAACCGATAAAGCTAGTGAACAAAAAATACGTCTTATATTAGACCATAATTTTTTAATCCAACAGTTATTCCTTCATTCAACACGGTTTCTGTTACAAAACTTGCTATATTTTCAAGTTGCTTTGTGTGTTTTCCCATTGCAATACCGTATCCAACAGTTTTCAGCATATCATAGTCATTATCACCGTCTCCAAAGGCATATGTATCATTTAAGTCAAGTTTAAAGTGCTTCATTATTTGATTTATACCCGAAGCCTTTGAAATGTTTTGTTTAACCAGGTCGCCGGAAGGATTGGAACGGTGTTTGGTTATATTATATTTATCTCCAAAATTTTCAATTAGTTTGCTGAATAACTTGTCACCGTTATACGTAAACATCATTTTATTTGCCTGAACTATATTTATATCTTCCGGCATTGGGAAGAAACAGTTCATGCTAATATTAAAATGATTCATCATTTCCATAAAACTTTCATAATTATTTTTGCTGTAATAGCAGGCGTCATGATTTTCTGTAATATAACCATAATTATTTTCATCAAAATAACTTATTAATTCAGTTAATTCATTTGTTGTGAGTTTATCATTTATAATGTATTCTCCGTTTACAGTGGCACAAGCTCCATTTGATGTAATATAACAATCAAAGTCAATTCCTGTTTCAGGTACATAACAGCGTGCTCTGCCGGTTGCAAGACCAACCATGAAATTGTTTTCCTGCAGTTTTTGAATAGAATCTTTAGTAGATTTAGTAGGAATAAAGATTTTTTCACCTTCGTCAACAAGGGTACCGTCGAAGTCAAAAAATACTGCTCCCCTGTAATTCTTCATAAATATATCTCCTTATATCTTGTTTAGTCATGATTCAGCAGACTGAAATAGATTTACTTAATCTTTAAATATTCTACCTCAAACTTTAAATCTTTGCAATACATTTTTTATATAATAGGTAATAAATCTATTAAGAAAATTTGCGCCTATTATGTATTTATATTGTATAAAAATTTTTATATAGTTCGATTTTATATAATTTAAGTAATATTTTTCTTCGTATTCTTTTTTACAAATATGAAAAAATAAGTATGGAGGATTATTATGAAAACACTAAAAAAATCATTGACATTAATATTTATAATTTCTTTGTTTTGCATCACAGCAGAAGCAAAGACAATACAGCATACGGTTGTTAAAGGCGAAAGTATGTGGAAAATAGCAGTAAAATATCAGGTCGGATTAAGTGAGATAATCTCAGCTAATCCTCAAGTATCTAATCCTGCTTTAATTTATCCGAATCAGGTTTTAAATATACCATTGATGGATGAGTCTATAACTTCTTTCGAGCAGCAGGTAATAGATTTAACAAATGAAAAAAGGGCATCACGAGGATTAAAACCTTTGAATGCTAATTGGGAATTATCAAGAGTCGCTCGTTATAAATCTCAAGATATGGCAAATAACAAATATTTTTCTCATACCAGTCCTACGTATGGTTCACCTTTTAATATGATAAAGAATTTTGGAATCAAATACCGTTCAGCCGGAGAAAATATTGCTTATGGTCAGCGTACACCGGCACAGGTTGTAAACAGCTGGTGGAATTCGGCAGGTCACCGAGCAAATATGCTTAACGCTAATTATACTGATATTGGCGTAGGCTATGTAGCAAATGGAAACTATTGGACTCAGATGTTTATACAAAAGTAGGATATTTTAGAAATCTCAGAAAGAAATTTTAAAACATGTGTAAAAGCTCTCAACCGAGGGCTTTTAATTTGTTTGAAAATTTAGATTATAATAATTTATTTGACATAATATATTATATAATGCTATAATCATAACATGAATAAATTTTTGCCTATTTCTAAAAAAGATTTAGATTTAAGAGGAATTAAGCGGCTGGATTTTGTATATGTAATCGGTGACGCATATGTTGACCATCCGAGTTTTGGACATGCAATAATTTCTCGTGTACTTGAACATAATGGATATACTGTAGGAATAATTTCACAGCCGTCATGGAAAAGCTGTGATGATTTCAAAATACTGGGAAAGCCCAGATTGGGCTTTATTGTTATGTCCGGAAATATTGATCCCATGGTAAACAGATATACTGTTTCGAAAAAGGTCAGAAATACAGATTTATATTCTCCGGGCGGAAAAGGCGGAATGAGACCTGATAGGGCTACAATAGTATATTGTAATAAAATAAGAGAAGCCTTTGGCAGTGTTCCGATTATTATAGGCGGAATAGAAGCAAGTTTGAGACGATTTGCACATTATGATTATTGGAGCAATAAAGTAAGAAGAAGTATTTTAATTGACAGTGGAGCTGACCTGCTTATATTTGGTATGGGTGAAAGGCAAATAGTTGAAGTGGCCGAACTTCTTGACACTGAAGTTCCTGTGAGTGAAATCAAAGGAATTTTGGGAACCATGTATATAGAGAATGATAAAAATAATCTTCCGTATGATGCAATTTCGCTTCCGGGATTTGATATGGTTTCAAATGATAAAAAATCTTATGCTATAGCGACAAAAATTCAATATGAAGAACAGGACGCTGTCAGAGGAAAACCTTTGGTTCAACTCGACAATGACAGATATATTGTGCAAAATCCGCCTGCTGCTCCTTTATCCACTGAAGAACTTGACGATGTCTATGCTTTGCCATATATGCGCACTTATCATCCGATATATAAAAAACAGGGCGGAGTTCCTGCGATTAATGAAGTAGAGTTTTCTATTACTTCATGCCGCGGGTGTTTTGGAGGCTGCAATTTTTGCGCTTTAACATTTCATCAAGGAAGAACTGTAACTGCACGAAGCCATAAGTCAATAATAAACGAGGCTGAACTGTTAACAGAATTAAAGAATTTTAAAGGTTATATTCACGATGTCGGAGGACCGACTGCAAATTTTAGATTCCCTTCATGCGAGGAACAACTTCAGAGAGGTGTGTGTAAAAATAAACAGTGTCTTTTCCCGCAGCCTTGTAAAAATCTAGTTGTTGACCATTCTGATTATATTGAGCTGCTTAGAAAGCTTAGAAAGTTACCTAAGATTAAAAAAGTTTTTATTCGCAGCGGTATAAGATTTGATTACTTAATGGCAGATAAAAATGGTAGTTTTTTATATGAATTATCAAAATATCATATAAGCGGACAATTAAAGGTTGCTCCTGAACACATTTCAGATAATGTTTTGAAATATATGGGTAAACCTAAGCATGAAGTTTTTGAAAAATTTTCCGCTAAGTATAAAAAAATAAACGAAGAGTTAGGTAAAGAACAATTTTTGGTACCTTATTTAATGTCATCGCATCCAGGCAGCACTTTAAAAGACGCAGTTAAGTTAGCGGAATATCTTAGAGATACAGGACATAATCCAGAACAGGTGCAGGATTTTTATCCAACGCCCGGAAGTATATCTACTTGTATGTATTATACCGGTATCGACCCTAGGACTATGACAGAAGTTTATGTTCCAAAAACATATGAAGAGAAGCAAATGCAAAGAGCACTTCTCCAATATAGAAACCCTAAAAATTATAATTTGGTTCTGAAAGCCTTAAAAAAGGCAGGCAGGGAAGATTTAATTGGATTTGATTCCAAATGTTTAATTAAACCGTTAGGAAATAAAAAAATATATAAACCTGATACAAAGAGGAGAGGATAATAATGGCAAAGATATTGAGCGGTAAAATTGTTTCTGCCCGTGTAAAAGATGAACTTAAAAAAGAGGTGGAAGAACTATCACAGCGTGGAAAACAAACAGGACTTGCTGTTGTTCTTGTTGGGGATGATTCTGCTTCAAAAGTTTATGTCAGAAATAAGGAAAAAGCTTGTGAAGAGGTAGGAATTTATTCAGAAGTTCATAGGTTGTCTGAAAATACATCGGAAGAAGAACTTTTAAAACTTATAAATGAATTAAATGAAAATGATAAAATTGATGGAATATTAGTTCAGCTTCCATTGCCAAAACATCTTGATGATAAGGTTATAATTGATAATATTAAACCTGAAAAAGATGTTGATGCTTTTCATCCAAGTAATGTTGGTAAAATAATGATTGGAGATTACGACTTTTTGCCTTGTACTCCTGCCGGAATTATGGAATTAATACATGAAAGCGG
This sequence comes from Monoglobus pectinilyticus, assembly GCF_002874775.1. NCBI lineage: Bacteria > Bacillati > Bacillota > Clostridia > Monoglobales > Monoglobaceae > Monoglobus > Monoglobus pectinilyticus. Next base: position 87,093 of record NZ_CP020991.1, read on the forward strand.
AGTTGAAGTTGACGGAAAGACATGTGTTGTTATAGGAAGAAGCAACATAGTCGGAAAGCCAATGTCAATGCTGCTTTTACATGAAAACGGTACTGTTACAACATGCCATTCTCATACAAAAAATTTAGCTGAAGTTACAAAAAGTGCTGACATTCTTGTGGCAGCTGTAGGTATTCCTAAATTTGTAAAAGCCGATATGGTAAAACCCGGTGCGGTAGTCATTGATGTCGGAATGGATAGAGACGAAAATGGAAAGTTGTGCGGCGATGTTGATTTTAATGAGGTTGAGCCTGTTGCAGGAGCAATTACTCCGGTTCCCGGAGGAGTTGGACCTATGACAATAGCTATGCTTATGAGAAATACTGTTACAGCTTCAAAAAAGAAATTAGAAAAATAAAAATGAAACAGGGAAGACTTTTTGTCTTCCCTGTTAAAATTTTGAAATTAAAAATTGAATTATATAAATAATTATTTTAAGGTATAAGCTCATAAGAGCATATCCTCCCAATGTACCTGTAATAAATCTTCTGATATTGTTACATTTTATTATGTTTTTAGATTGTAAAAACCAATCTAAAAACATTGCCAAACAAAATAATATTACAATAAATATATTTGGTTTATAAAAAAATATTAAACAAATAGCGGCAATCCAACCAAAGAATACGCCGGTACATCTAGAACATACAGGAAACTGAAATCCATTGATAAAAAAACTTCTTTCAGGTATTTGATGACATTTTGTCAGCCTTCCAAAATTCATGAGTTTTAACCAAAGCTTATTTGAATCAAATTTTTTATCCATTAAAACGTCTTCCGCAATTTCTGCAAATCCAATAGGTGCGGTTAGTTGACGTAGTTCCGCTGTTACAAGCTCCGCATAAAAGACCCAAAGGACCAAACAAAATATATCCGCAGCATCCGCTTCCGGGGTCGTACCCTCCGCCGGAAACTTTAGTTTCTGTCATTGGCTGACAATTATTACTTCCGCAATGAGGACACTTTATGCCTGAATAACCATTTGCTTGTTCATTATTTGAAGCATTTTTAGGACCTCCTACAACTTCTGCATCATATTCAGGCACGCTGGCAGGTTGTCCGCAATGTGGGCAGAAAGTTGAGTTGCCCATATCCGTTCCGCATTTTTTGCAATACATAAATTTCACTCCTAAATCTACATCAAGGCTTTACTAAATGTTATTGAATCTCATCTAAATTATATGGTGTTGTTTGGTATACAAAATAATTCAGCCAATTTGAATATAATAAGTTTGCGTGAGAACGCCACATCATAAGAGGTTCTTTTAATGGATCATTATCTGGAAAATAATTTTTTGGCAAATTAATATCAATACCTTTGGCTTTATCCCTAAAATATTCATTTGCTAATGTAATATTATCATACTCAGAGTGTCCGGTAACGAAAAATTGACGTCCGCTTTTAGCTGATACTATGTAAACGCCGGCTTCGTCAGATTTTGATAAAATTTCTAGCTCTGGAACCTTAACAATATCAGATTCTCTGGTTTCTGTATGTCTGGAATGAGGAGCATAAAACTTATCGTCAAATCCTCTTAGAAGTATCTTATGCTTTTTTTCAGGAAGCACATAGTGTTCAAAAATGCCAAAAAGTTTATCCTTCATTTCATATTTTGGTATCCCATAATGGTAATAAAGGCCGGCTTGAGCGCCCCAGCAAATATGAAAAGTTGATGTAACATTTTTCTTTGACCATTCCATGATTTCGCAAAGCTCATCCCAATAATCTACTTCTTCGAAATCCATCTGCTCCACAGGTGCGCCTGTAATTATCAAACCGTCAAATTTTTTGTCTTTAAATTTATCAAACGTATCATAAAATGTTTCAATATGACTTTTTGGTGTATTTTTTGATTCATAGCTTTTTGTGTGCATAAAACTAATGTTAATCTGAAGCGGCGTATTTCCAAGAACTCTGAGAAGTTGAGTTTCAGTTTCTATTTTTTTAGGCATCAGGTTTAATATTACTATTTCAAGAGGTCTTATTTCTTGCTTAAGAGCTCTAGTCTCTGTCATTACGAATATATTCTCACTGTTAAGAGTTCCGGTTGCCGGAAGAGTATCTGTAACTTTTATCGGCATATTTCTCACCACCATTTATTTTGTATTTTCGATTATAACACATAAATTTATACTAGTAAAGCAATTTTATATTAATAATTTTATAAATAAGCAGAATGATTTTATAATAAGCAGATTTAAAATATTATTCACTTTATTTTATAATACAGATTTATTATTCTAACAAAATATATAAAATATTAGATTTAATATAAAAAACTAAAGAGTAAAATATAGATTTTATATTGAAATATTTTCAGTTTGTTTTTAATGTATATTTCAAGTCTTTATATTTATATAAATATAATTATGATAATATTGTCATGGCGTATTTTTTATTGTTAAATCTAAATAACTATTTGCTAAATATGTATTATGTAAAATTTTTAATAACAGTTACTTTTTATGTAATAAAATAGATAATTACTATTAAATTTCTACAGATAGGTGTTTGTTATTTAAAATAAAGAACAGCTAAATAATATGATACGGTTTTAATTATATATTAAACAAGGTGAAACATGATAATTTTCTAGTTTGATTTTAAAATACATTTATGATAAAATATGTTATTATTAGACTTTTTAAATATTAAATTTTAAGGAGGATTAAAATATGAAAATTGCTGTTTTATATCAAAAGAATAGTCCGCCTGTTATCAAAGGAATAAAAAAACCGATGAAGGAAGGCGGATACAGCGACAGCGGAGCGGATATTTGCTATTGTCTTCAAAAAAACAATATTGATGTTGTGACGCCTGTTAAACATCCTGATATGCTAAAGGATTTTGATTGGGTTTTTCCGGATACTAAGGAAGGAATACAGCATGCAATTTCTTTGGGCGCAGACACAATATGGTTAAATACAGTTTTGTATAACAATCATCCGATTGAAAGTTTTAGCGGTATTAATATTATAGGTCAGCGTCCGTCAGATGTGTCAAAATATGATGATAAGTACTATACAAATAATTATTTGCGAAATTTGGGATTTCCGGTAGTAAAGGGTGTTTTGCTTAATAAAGAGAGTAAATATAACGGAGATTTTCCTTGTGTGATAAAACCCGTTCGCGGCAGAGGAAGCCAGGGAGTTATGAGATGCTGTTCAGCTGAAGAACTTTACAGTGCTTTAAAAAACCTGATTGATAGTGGATTCTATGGGGATGAAATGATTGTTGAGCCGTTTTTAGATGGAAAAGAAATTACTATTTCTGTTTTACCAAATGGCACATGTTTGCCGGTTGTTGAAAGATTTAACCATTGCAATGGTATAGCTCCATATAATGGCGTTGTTGCGGTTTCTAAAAATAGCCGGGCCATTTTAAAAAATAATGAAAGTTTAAACAAAATTTCTGAAGCCTGTTCAAAAGCTGTTATTTCAATGGATTTAAAAGCTTTAGTAAGAATTGACTGCAGGGAGAACATCCATGGAGAATATGAGATGTTTGATTTTAATTTGAAACCTAATATGACCGGAGCGGTTAGACCTCACAGATTAGACCAGGATAGTCTTACAATGATTGCCGCCTCGGCTGTTGGCTGGTCGTTTTATGATTTACTAAATGAGTTAATACAAACAAAATGGCAGTTATAATTAATGTTTTAATTTTATACATATAATAAAGTGTTTTTATACATTTTGTAAATAATTTGGGTAAATCGTAAAATAATATAATTATCAAAGAAAATATTAAATTGTTAAATTGAACAAATTACTTTTAACTTAAAAATATGAATTTATGCAGTTATACAAGATTGGATAAAATCATTAAATTTCAAATAAAAACTAGTATAATTTCAAAATTTCTACTTGACTTATCTTGAAAACTCTTGTATTATAGTAATGACAACTGTAAAGTCTCAGTTAATTTTTTGCATTAAAAGGAGCGGTATTATGTACATGAAAGAGGTAGTAGTTCAGAATCAGGTTGGACTCCATGCGAGACCGGCAACTTTCTTTATACAGAAGGCCAATGAATTTAAGTCCAGTATTTGGGTTGAGAGTGAAGATAGAAAGGTTAACGCAAAAAGTCTGCTGGGTGTTCTTTCGCTCGGTATTACTAAAGGTCTTACGATCACCATAATTGCTGATGGTCCGGATGAGGAAGACGCTGTTAATAACTTGGTTGATTTGATTTCTTATAATTTTGCATAAACCGTTTGGTTAAAATATACTAAAATTTGAGTGAACTGTTTTCACAGTTTACTCTTTTTTGATACATAAAATAAAATGTGGGGTGATATTAATGAAAGAAGATATTATGTGTAGAATAAAAGAAAAATTAAAAACTCTTCCAATGTCACCTGGCGTGTATTTAATGAAGGATAAGGACGGAAAAATAATTTATGTCGGAAAAAGCAAGGTTCTTAAAAGCAGGGTCAGCTCATATTTTATAAATTCGAAAAGCCATACTGTCAAAACTGTTAAAATGGTGAATCAGGTCAATGATTTTGACTATATATTAACTGACAGTGAGGTTGAGGCGCTTATACTTGAATGTAACTTAATAAAAAAGTATATGCCGAAATATAACATACTCTTAAAAGATGATAAACAATATCCGTATATTAAAATAACTGTAAAAGAAGATTATCCAAAAATATTTGTTACAAGAAGACTTGTAAAAGACGGTTCAAAGTATTTCGGTCCATATATGAGCGCCGCCAATACAAAAGAAACTCTTGACACGATTAAAAGAATTTTTAAAATAAGAACTTGCAATAGGGTTCTGCCCAGGGATATAGGAAAAGACAGGCCATGTCTTTATTATCAGATTGGTCAGTGCAGCGCTCCGTGTGCAGGAAAAATTTCTCAGGAAGAATATTCTGAAATGTTTAATAAAATTTCAGATGTTTTAAGCGGCAACTATTCAATGTTAGAAAAAGCATTGACTGAGAAAATGTACAAAGCTTCAGATAATTTAGAATACGAAAAGGCGGCAGGTTATAGGGACAGAATTAATAATCTAAGAGCACTTGATGAAAAGCAGAAGATAATATCTACAAATGAGGATAACCGAGATATTATTGGCGTATACAGAGAGAATAACGACTGCTGTGTTCAGATTTTTTATATGCGAGGCGGAAAAATGCTTGGTTCCGAGCACTATGTTTTTGAAAATAGTGACGATACATTGGAAGAACTTATTTCGGGATTTATAAAACAATTTTATTTTACGGCAACAAATATACCTAAAGAAATTTTGATTCCCGTAGAGATAGAAGATTCTGAAGAAATAGAGAAATGGCTATCTGAAAAGAGCGGACATAAAATACGGGTTCATATGCCAAAACGCGGGGATAAAGCGCATACTATTACAATGGTTAATAAAAATGCTGAGGAATCTTTAAAAGTTCATAAATTTAAAAGGGACAGGGAGCAAACAAATCAAAATGCTGTATTAAAAGGACTAATGGAATTGCTTAAGCTTAAAATCACACCTTTTAGAATTGAAAGTTATGATATTTCTAATATTTCAGGTTCTCAAAGCGTAGGTGTTTGTGTTGTGTATAATAATGCGCGTCCTCATAAATCTTCATATAGAAAGTTTAACATAAAAACAGTGGAGGGAGCAAATGATTACGAAAGTACAAGAGAGGTTATATTTCGCAGGATATCTAAAGCATATGAGGAAGAGGACGCAATAAAATCAGGAACTCTGCAAGATGATAAAGCAAAATTTCTGCCGCTTCCTAATTTGATTTTATTAGACGGCGGCAAAGGGCATGTCCACGTAATAAAAGAACTGTTTGAAACCATGGGAGAAGAAATTCCAGTATATGGTATGGTTAAGGATGATAAACACAGAACCAGAGCGCTAACTGATGAAAATCAAGAATTTTATATTGATAAAGACAGCGAGTTATTTAAGTTTCTTACGGGTCTTCAGGAGGAAGTACATAGGTTTGCGATTACTGCCTTTAGAAAAAAACATGAAAAAGCCAGCGTTCACAGTGAACTTGATGATATAAAAGGAGTTGGTCCGGCAAAGAGAAATAAGCTTCTATTAAGTTTTTCATCTATTAAAAAAATTAAGAATGCTACAGTCGGAGAGTTATCCGCTGTTATAGACCCTCAAACAGCAAGGAATGTATATAAATATTTTCATCCTGAAAATTAAAAATAAATAAAAGGCTAAGTAATTTTGTAAACCGAACAAGCATATAAATCAGTGAGGAGTTGATTTATATGTCTTTTGACTTAAGAAGTATTATCGTTTACATATTTGGCCTTTTTTTGTTTTTTATGTGTATTAAGTTATTCAAAAAACCGCTGATTTGGATTTTTAGGCTGATGATTAGCTGTATTATTGGTATTGGAATACTTCTGCTGTTTAATTTAATATTTCAAAAATCCGGTTTTACTTTGGCTCTAAATCCGTTTAATGCGGTTACAATAGGTGTATTAGGGGTTCCGGGACTTGTTTTGCTATGCGTGTTGTCATGTTTTGCATAGCAGCGGTATTGCGTTAAAAGTCACGTAGATTTTCATAACTTATTAAGTCCAGCATTTGTTCAAGAGTATCGCATTGATTGATAAGATTTCTCAGTTTTGCTCCGCCGCACAAACCTTTAAAATACCATGCCATATGTTTTCTTCCCTCAAGAACGCCGCGGTATTCGCCTTTAAATTTCACTAAAAGCCGGAGATGTTTTTCGGCAATGTCAGAACGTTCCTCAAGTGTAGGCGGAGCAAGTTCATCACCGGTTTTCAGATAATGAAGCACAGAACTAAACAACCAAGGGTTTCCCTGAGCTGCTCTCCCTATCATTATACCGTCGCATCCGGTATAATCAAGCATATATTTTGCGGATTTGCCGTCATGTACATCTCCGTTGCCTATTACCGGTATTTTTACAGCTTCTTTTACTTTTTTTATTATTTCAAGATTCGCTTTGCCAGAATAAAATTGTGCTCTGGTTCTTCCGTGTATTGTTATTGCGTCAGCGCCGTTGTTTTCTGCTGTTTTTGCAAACTCAACTGCGTTTATACTGTCATCGTCCCAGCCCATCCTGAATTTTACTGACATAGGACAATTGACGGATTTTCTTACTGCACTGATAATTTTACCTGCCAGTTCAGGATTTTTCATTAATGCACTGCCGTCACCGTTATTTACAATCTTAGGTGCCGGACAACCCATATTAATATCTATCATATCTGCCCCAAATTCAAGTGAGCGTTCAGCAATTTCTGACATTACTTCAGGTTCGTGCCCAAAAATCTGAGCGGCGGTAGGTTTTTCAAAATTCAAAACTTCCAGCAAAACCTCAGTCCTTTTATTTTTATACAGAAGCCCCTTTCCGGATACCATTTCCGTATACATCAAAGCAGGACCGAACGGTTTTGTTATGAGCCTAAACGCTTTGTCCGTCACTCCGGCCATTGGTGCAAGTATTATATTGTTTTTAAGATTTAAAGTTCCTATTTTCATATCGTTTCTCCTTGCGGATATTATACACTATATATTGTGATTTGCCAATATGAAATATTGACATAAAGAGACATTATTGATATAATACCCGGGTTAGATTTTAACAATTATGAAGAATGAAATTTAAGGGTTGATTATTTTGAAAACAAAAAGAATAGTAATAAAGGTTGGAACTTCTACGCTTACCCATGAAAGCGGAAAATTAAATCTGGAGAGAATAGAGCAGTTGGTTCGTGTTATCTCAAATATTAAAAATATGGGTCATGAAGTAATATTGGTCTCAAGCGGCGCTATTGGCGTCGGAGCAGGGAAAGTAGGTTTGAAAGAGAAGCCTGATTCAGTCAGAATGAAACAAGCCCTGGCTGCTATAGGTCAGGCAAGTTTGGTTTCTATTTATGATAAAATCTTTAAAGAATACGGATACAGCACCGGTCAGGTTCTTTTAACAAAGTTTATCCTTGATGAGGAAACTAGATATAACAGCGCTCGCAGGGCTTTTGACGCTATGATTTCATTTGGCGTTGTTCCTATAGTAAATGAGAATGATGTGATATCTACTTATGAGATAGAGTTTGGTGACAATGATACGTTATCAGCTACAGTAGCCGAACTTGTCAGAGCCGACCTCTTAATAATTCTTTCAGATATTGACGGATTTTATGACAGCGACCCAAGAAAAGATAAAAACGCAAAAATTATTCCTGTGGTATCGGAAATATCTGAGGAGATTATGTCGTGTGCAGGAGCGGAAGGTTCCAGCCGAGGAACAGGCGGTATGAAAACAAAATTAAGGGCTGCTAAGTTTGTGAATGATAATGGTATAGATATGGTTTTATTAAATGGAAATGTTCCTGAAAAGATCTATAGAGTTTTAGAAGGCGAGAATATTGGAACATTATTTAAACACAAAGAAAAATAATTACAAATAATATATTGGAACTTTTTCCATTTTTTTACGTCTAAATACTATAAAATCTATCGGGAGGTATTTTTGTGCGTAAAAAAATATATGGTTTGTTTTTTCCAAAACTTATTATTGCTTTGCTGTTACTGGCTGTTATAGCGGTTTGGAGCAGTGATTTGTTTTCTGATAATAAATATAATGATGTATGTGCAGATAATGAGTATTATGGGCAGTATTCTTTGTCATATATGCCAATTTATCTTGACGGATATGAAATTCAAGGGTATTACTGCGATGAAAAAGTCTTAATTTCTATTGATGATATGACTAGATATGGTTTCGAATTAAATTATGACCCAGAGAAAAATGTGCTTAATTTGAGGTCAACATCTGAAATTGCTGTATATCCATATAAACAATCAATAGCTGTTTCAAATTACATAGCTGAGCCGTCCAGTTTTGATGTGCGGATAAATGGTATAAAAATATATGCATATTGTCTTGATGGATATGCGTGTGTCAGCGTTGATGATTTGGTTTATTTAAGTGATGAATATAATATACAAACCGGTTGGTCTGATTACAATATGTGCGGCGGTTATGACGCTTCTGCCAACGCTTTTAATATAAACTGTTTTAGGTTTAAGGTTAATGATTGGGCTGAACTGCTTGCTCAAATGGAAAGCAAAGTAAATCAGACTGAGATAGACATATATACTGAAGGAAAGCCTGAAGAAGCAACATATTACGGAGCTAAGCTGGAACCCAGAAGCGGTATATATGCAGGTATAGTCAGCGACGGCAACGGAAATCCCGAAGACGGTTCGCCGGAAACATTTCATCATGATTTTGGGGTGTATTCATCATATTTAGAATTTGATGATTTTCAAACCCAGCTTAATAAGCCCAGCAGTTATATTGTGCCGGAGAAAAACTGTATAAGCCAGGTTCCCTGGAATGTTGTGGATATTAATTTGGTTTTGGACAGTGCGAACGATGAATACATTAAAGAAACATTAGATAATATGGCTAAATATAATAAGCCGACAATAATACGTTTTGGCGCGGAAATGAATATAGGATACCTGGGGGATTCTCCTACAGCATATATAAAAGCTTTTAGAAAGATTGCGGATATGGTACATGAGTATCCAAATTTCGCTGTTATGTGGTCGCCGAATGACAATGGTTCCCTGGACAGACCGTTTGGATATTTTTATCCAGGTGATGAATATGTAGATTGGATAGGAGTGTCATCATTTTTAAAGAAAGATTTTTTAAACAGCCTGGCTGTTGAAGATGGTTCTGAGGTATGTACTACGCGCGAATCTCAGATATACTTTACCTTAGGTGATTTTGGCTATACAACGAATTCACTTAAATATATAACTGATTTTATGAAAGAAAATAATATTAATAAGCCGCTTGCCATAAGCGAGGGCGGTGTTGTCTCTCGAATCTCTTACAGTGATGAAAACATAGATTTGTGGGGAGAAAAGCGGGTCAGAAATATGTATTGGTATGCAGCTATGAGATTCCCGCAGCTAAAAAGTATTGTATATTTTAATCAAGATATGAAATCAGAAGTTATAGGATTTGACCTTTCATTTAAACCTAACTACACGCAAATTATAGAAGAAGCTATTACAACCGGTCCATATCTGCTGTCATATAATGAAACTCCTAAATATACATTTGTTAAAGCGGACGGCGGAAGAACTTATAACAGCGATTATATTCCGATATACGGATATGTCTATCAGCCGGAACAGTATACGAATTATGTAGAGTATTATATAGACGGAAATCTTTTGGATACGAAAACAGAAATTCCTTATAAAACATATTTGAATAAAAATTCTGTTTCTGACGGAACTCATACTTTAACTATAACTGCTCACGGTGCAGCGTCAGAAATATCAAAATCTTATACATTAGTAAAAGAAGCAGGGAATATAGTAATCTATTAATAATTATAAAAAAAATAACTCGTTGTGTTAAGGCAACGGGTTATTTTTAATGTATAAGATTTAAATTAATTTTACTTAAACCGAAGTGTTATTAATAAGCTTTATTATTTATATTTGTGACAGTTCATAAAGTTTGTCAAAAACAATTTCGCGGTCCCAGATTTTTACCGCTTTTTCTATATTATTAATTCCGTTTCTGTTTTTCGCCAGCGGAAGTTTTGAAGTAGATTTTGCGTTATGAAGGAGTTCCTGTCCTTTTTTATTAAAATTCAATATTTTAATATATTGAGGTGGTGTTACAGCGTCTTCTTTTGTTATTCCCAAAAATATATTCATTATGATTCGTCTAATTCTGCTGTGTGCATAACGTTTTGATTTTATATTATCACATAATTCAGAAAAGTTTTTTGAAGAAAATGCTGATTTTTTAATTTTATTCTCTAATCCCTCAGAGACGTCTGGAGCATTCCGAATCGTAATAATATCAGACTTTATTATATCCGATATTATAGCGGTATCTAACTTTTCAATCCTATGGAGTGACGAATTTTTATATAATGAAATACAGTTTTCAGGAACCGCTTTAATCATATTTGAACCATGAATATTTAATATATTTCTTATAGCGCTTGCGCTGGCTATCTCGCCATGAATAACGGTATCATTATGCTCCGACTCACATCTCTTTATTAAAATAGGTTCAATATTACTGTTTAATTTGTATAATGCTTTGATATATTCAATAGCAAGAATATTATTAGGTTCACTTAAAATATTAGCATAGCTGTTTCCTAAAATTCTGTATACAGCATTTTTTCTTGCTAAAAAAAACGGCTTTCCCGACTGCAGTTCTGATTTGAGAATCATTTTAAATTCTTTTGGTTCAGTGTATAGCAATGAAGCAGTTTTTTGTATTTCTGTTATTTCAGAATGTTCGGCGCCGAAAGCTATGCTGTCAATAAGTCCCAAAGAATGTAAAATATAAATTGAATTAAACGCAAAAATTTCAGCCGACTGCATTGAATGAACAGCAGGCAGTTCTAACACTAGATCCATTCCTGATTGAACAGCCGCCAAGGCTCGGACAGATTTATCATACACAGCCACATCGCCGCGCTGTGTATAGTTTCCGCTCATTATACCGACAACAGCGTCAAAACCTAAATTTTGTTTTATATAGTCAATCTGATATTTGTGACCATTATGAAAGGGGTTATATTCACACACAATTCCGCAGACTTTCAATTATTATTCCTCCAACATAAAAGAGCAATTTTTATAAAATATAAACTAAATAAAATTATATCTTACTAATGTTTATATGTCAATATAGGCTATTTTATTTCAGAAAAGCTGTTTTATTTAAAATTTTAATGTAATAATTTAAAAAACTGGTTATAAGTATTAAAAAAACTATGGTTTATAACAAAATTTTTTATATTTAATACTTGAAATCGACTTTTTATAGGTGTATAATGTAACAGCTGAGTATCAAAAATTACCATATAAACTGGAATTTTTGGCTTATTATGATTTTGTAAAATAATTATCAATATACACATAGGAAATGAGGTTTAACAAATGTCAAAATTCATGGACAAGATTAAGGAAACTGCCAGGGCGGATAAGAAGACTATTGTTCTTGCTGAGGGAGAGGAACGCAGAACGATTGACGCAGCAGCCCAAATTTTAAAAGAAGGATATGCCAATATCATACTTTTAGGCAATGAGTCTAAAATAAAAAGTATGGCGGATGGACTTGATATTTCTGAGGCAACTATTATTGACCCTGACACAAGCGAACTTACAGAAGAGCTTGGAAACGGACTTTATGAGCTTAGAAAGAAAAAGGGTATGCTGCCGGCTCAGGCTGCTGAGAAAGTAAAAGACGTATTGTATTTTGGCTGTATGCTGGTTAAAACAGGCAGAGCAGACGGTATGGTTGCCGGCGCTGTTCACGCTACAGCCGACGTAATGAGATCGTCATTGCAGACAATTAAGACTGCTCCTGACACTAAAGTTGTTTCAGCATTTTTCTTAATGATGGTTCCTGATTGTGAATATGGAAATAATGGAACATTTGTATTTTCTGACTGCGGACTTAACGAATATCCGGATTCAGAAAAGCTGGCTGAAATAGCTATTTCTTCTTCAAAGTCCTATAAGAGTCTTGTAGGCGGAGAGCCAAAGGTTGCTATGCTTTCATATTCAACTTACGGAAGCGCTAAATCAGAACAGGTTGATTTGGTTAAGAACGCAGCTGATAAGGCTAAAGAATTAGCTCCTGACTTAAAGCTTGACGGAGAACTTCAGCTTGACGCGGCTATCGTTCCAAGCGTTGCTTCTTTGAAAGCTCCTGACAGCGATGTTGCAGGTCAGGCAAACGTTTTGATTTTCCCGAATCTTGACGCCGGAAACATTGGCTATAAGCTGGTTCAGCGTTTGGCAAAAGCTGAAGCATACGGACCAATGACTCAGGGAATGGCAAAACCGGTAAACGACTTATCAAGAGGCTGCAGTGCAGAAGATATTGCCGGAGTTGTTGCTATTACATGTGTACAGGCTCAAAATCAGGATTAATTATATTATCGGAGGGTGTAAAATAAATGAAAGTTTTAGTTATTAACGCAGGTAGTTCATCACTTAAATATCAGCTTATCGAAACAGAATCGGAAAAAGTTTTGGCTAAAGGCTTGTGCGAAAGAATTGGTCTTGAAGGTTCAAAGCTTACACATAGCCCTGAGGGAAAAGAAAAATATGTTGAAGAAAAACCGATGCCAACCCACAAGACTGCTGTTCAAATGGTTTTGGACGCACTTGTTGATGAAGAGCATGGAGTTATTGCAGACATAAATGATATTTCCGCTGTTGGTCACAGAGTTCTCCATGGCGGACAGTATTACAGCGACTCAGTTGTTGTTAACGATGATGTTAAAAAGGTAATCAAAGATTGTTTCCCATTGGGACCTCTTCATAATCCGGCAAACCTTATTGGTATTGAGGCATGTGAGGACGCTATGGCCGGAACTCCTCAGGTTGCGGTTTTTGATACAGCATTTGGGCAGAGTATGGAGCCTAAGGCGTATATGTATGCTATACCATATAAATATTACGAGAAGTATAGTATTAGAAAATATGGTTTCCACGGTACAAGTCATAAGTTTGTTTCCGGCAGAGCAATTAAATTCGGGGAATTAGATAACAGCAACTGCAAAGTAATTGTGTGTCATTTGGGCAATGGCGCCAGTATTTCTGCTTCTGTCGGCGGAAAGTGTGTTGACACAAGCATGGGCCTTACTCCTCTTGAAGGTTTGATAATGGGAACCAGAAGCGGTGACATTGACCCGGCTGTTGTACAGTATATTGCCAATAATGAAAATTTGTCGGTTGATGAAGTTTTGAATATATTGAATAAGGAGTCCGGTGTTTTAGGTATCTCCGGCGTATCGAGCGACTTTCGCGATTTGTCAGCCGCAGCACAGGAAGGCAATAAAAGAGCACAGATAGCTCTTGATGCGTTTATTTACCGCGTTGCAAAATATGTTGGTTCATATGTTGCAGCTATGAACGGTGTTGACGCAATAGCGTTTACCGGAGGAATAGGTGAGAACGACTGTGATACCAGATATAAAATTTGTCAGTATTTAGGATATCTTGGCATAAAGATTGATGAGGAAAAGAATAAGGAGAGAGGTAAGGAAATCTACATTTCAACTCCTGATTCAAACGTAAAAGTTATGGTTATTCCTACAAATGAAGAGCTTGCAATCGCACGTGAGACTTTGGATTTAGTAAAATAATTCACTTATTGGTTAAGGCTGTCTCGATTGAGACAGCCTTGCTTTTAAAAATGAGGTTGATATTATATGGCTTTAAACTATTATGAAAATATGACTGATGAAGAAATAGTGTCTTTAGCGGAAAAGGATAGGTCTGCTGAGGAGTTCTTGCTGAATAAGTATAAAAACCTGGTCAAGTCTAGAGCTAAAATGTATTTTTTGGCGGGTGGAGATAACGATGATTTGATGCAGGAGGGCATGATAGGCTTATTTAAGGCTATACACGATTATAATTCGGATAAGCAGGCTTCGTTTTATAGTTTTGCTGAACTTTGCGTCAAACGTCAAATTTTCACTGCTATAAAGACGGCAGCAAGGCAGAAACATCAGCCCCTTAATACGTATATATCTTTAAATAAACCTGTGTATGAGGACGTCTCTGAGAGAACTTTAGTTGAAACCTTGGCAGAAAGGGAATCTGTGGACCCTGAAAAGCTTTATATAATGCATGAAAAATTAAAAGATATAGAGAAAGAAATAGATGAAAAGTTGAGTGATTTAGAAAAAAGAGTGTTGATTTTACATCTTCAGGGTATGTCGTATCAGGAAATTTCTGAAATTATTAATAAGCCTACAAAATCAATTGATAATGCACTTCAAAGAATTAAAAAAAAGCTGGATGAAAAGTAAAAAAATTGTAGAGCAAAATATCTGTAGTAATTTTCAAAAATTTATTTATAAATTATAATTTTTTGAAATTTTACACTTTTATTTTATTATACTTTTCTTTAAAATTTAAATAAATTTGTGTTAAGAAATATTATTATCCACTTTTAGAATATCCCGTAAAATCAGTTATCAACAGAGTTATTCACATTATCCACCGTTTTTATATAGTAAAAATAACTAAAATCACTGATTTTTAAAAGTTATCCACAATTTGCGTTTTTACGGGCAAGTCCCTCACTTAAATAAAAAATTTTGTTTAAATTTATTTTTATATTTTATATTCACAATCATTTAAATTATTGAAAAATACAGATATATTGTTCTTTTTAATGTTGTTTTTTGTCTACTGAGAAAAATATTATTTTAAATTAAACCAGTTTTTTCATAAAATACCTTGAACTTTGCAAGACTTTAATATATAATATCTTAAGTTATATTTTTTAAGTTAATTATGTTAATTATTATTTTTATATAGAGGAGTATAGTATGAATATTTATAAGTTATCTGAACTGACATCTGAAAAGAGAGAATTCATAATGAAACGCGCTGAATCTGACATTTCTGAACAAATGAAGATTGCTAAAGAAGTTTCGGATGATATTAGAAAGCGCGGGGATGAAGCAGTTTTAGAATATACCGCTAAATTTGACCATGTAACTCTTAGCGCGGATGAAATGAAGGTAAAACCTGAAGAGATTGAGGCAGGTTATGAGCGCTTGGATGCAGAAACTAGAGAAGCAATTGAATATGCCGTTAAAAATATTAGAAATTTTCATTCAAAGCAAATGCCTGAAGAGATGTGGTTTACTGAAGTGGATAAGGGTCTTTTGGTTGGTGAAAAAACTACTCCTATCGTAGATGTTTGTCTTTATGTTCCGCGGGGCAAGGGAAGCTTCCCGTCTGTTTTATGTATGTTGGCTACACCTGCTGTTGTTGCCGGCGTAGAAAAAATTGTAGTTGTTACACCGCCTAATGAGGAAGGAAATGTTGATGACGCAATTCTTGCGGCCGCTAAAATAATCGGCGTTAGTGAAATATATAAGGTCGGAGGAATTCAGGCAGTCGCTTCTGTTGCATACGGAACCGAAACTATTCCAAAATGCCATAAGATAATAGGACCCGGAAACGCTTATGCTACAGCAGCAAAAAGAGTTTTGTCCAACTATATTGATTCAGGTTTGCCGGCAGGACCAAGCGAATGTATAATACTTGCTGATGAAAACGCCGACCCTGAAAAGGTGGCTTTGGATTGGATGATTGAAGCAGAGCATGGACCGGATTCCGCTGCACTTTTAGTTACTAATTGTGAAGAACTGGTTTATAAAGCGGCTGAAATTGTTGAAAGACAGCTCGAAAAAATATCTGATAAAAGACGTGAGTTTGTAACTACGAATTTCAATACATACGGCGGAGCTATTATAACTGAAAGTCTTGAAGAGAGTATTGATTTTGTAAATGACTATGCACCGGAACATATGGAAGTTATGACAAAGGAACCGTTTGTGGTTCTTCCCAAAATAAAAAATGCGGGAGAAATTCTGCTGGGAGATTATACTCCGGTCACATTGTGTAATTTTGTTTTAGGTCCGAATGCTATTTTGCCTACCGGGCAGTTTGCTAAAACCTATTCAAGCGTTTCTGTTATGGACTTCTTAAAGCGTTCTTCGGTTGGTTACGCAAGCCGCGACGGCTTTGAAATGGTTAGGGATTATGCCTATAAGATTGCAACTGTAGAGGGCTTTGATACCCACGCTTTAGCAGTTAAAGAGAGAAAATAAAATTGAGCGTACGCGAGGATTTTACTATGAAAAATAGAATTACTGTAAAGAGAAAAACTACTGAAACTTCAATTGAGGTAGTAATAGAAAAAGGTGAGCTAAAGCCTGACTATAGAAAATATATTAAAACGCCGCTGCCATTTTTGAATCATATGATTGAGCATATTGCGTGGCGCGCATCACTTAATATCAGCATTGATATGGATTTTGACGAATTTGAACTTTGCCATTTGGTGTGTGAAGATGTTGGAATGACGCTTGGAAAAGCTGTCGGGGAATATATAAATATAAATTCTCCATCAGGTTATGGTTTTGCGACAGGGATTATTGATGAAGCGTGTGCAGATGCGGCAATTTCATTTGAGGACAGGTCGCAGCTTACGTTTCAAAAATCAATAAATTATTGTGAGAATGTTGAAAGGATGCCAAGCGAAGAGCTTATTACTTTTCTTGAAGGATTTGCTCAGGGAGCAAGATGTACTCTGTTTATTGATTTAAAATCCGGTCAGAACGGCCATCATATTTGGGAAGCAGTTTTCAGAGGTGTTGGAATCGCTCTCGGTCAAGCTTTGTCATTTGATTCTTCCAGAGAAGGGTTAACCTCCGGCGTTGCAGGAAAGGTAGAATATGAAGTTTCAGCCGAATAATTTTGACAAGATAATATTTGATATGGATGGGGTTGTAACAAGCGAATATATTTATTGGGATGCGGCGGCTTTAACGGTATATGAGCTTTTATACAGCCATAAATTCTATGGATTGAGTGAGATAGACCATAATTGGTGTTACGGCAACTTTAAAGAGCTTCACAAAATAATTTTTTGCGGAGATAAAACTATAAAAGCCGTGAAAGCATTAGGAGTAAATACAAATTGGGATTTAGCTTATATAGTTTTTTGTGTTTCAAAATATCTGGAGCCGGATTTGACAGAATTCAACGAATGGCATTTTGAGTCAGTTCGTATGTTTATTGAAAATATCACGGTTCAGGCTCCTGAGGTCTACAATCTCGTGGGTGAACTTGCTGCTGTATCTTTAAATAGTGAGTTTTCCGATTTTAAGCGAGGCAGGAGCAAGTTATGGGATGATGTTATTAACTGTTTTCAATTATGGTTTTTAGGAGGGGAATCTGTCCCCGGTCTTAATACTATGGAAAAACCTTTGGTAGATTTGAATGATTTAAAAAAGACTTTTTTAGATTTAAAGAGCAAGGGAATTAGTTTGGGGATAGGAACCGGGCGTCCAAAAGATGAAATTTTGTTTCCTCTGAAAAAGTGGGGATTAATGGAATTCTTTTCTGACAATATGATTGTTACATATGACGACGTATTAAAAGCGGAAGAAGATTTTAAACCCGAAACTCCTTTGTCAAAACCGAACCCGTTTGTGTTTTTAAAAGCGGCTTTTAGAAATGAACTGGATGATGAGAAATTAATATCCGGTAATTATGATAAAGAGAGATGTTTAAAAATTGCTGTAGTTGGAGACGCGCCAAGCGATTTGATGGCGGCAAAATCAGCAGGTATGGTTTTTGTAGGTGTTCTTACCGGTATTGATAGGAAATCTGCTAATGAATATTTTTTAAGCCATAATGCTGATTATATATTTGAAGATGTAACACAACTTATTGACGATTAAATATTTTTGTGGGGATTATTATGCAAATAAAAATTGAAACACCATTAACAAGTGAAAAGGTAAAATCTTTAAAAAGCGGAGATACCGTTCTCATAACCGGAGAAATTTATACAGCCAGAGACGCGGCTCATAAAAGAATGATTGACGCCTTGAAAAGCGGAGAAAAACTCCCTTTTGAAATAGAAAATAAAATAATTTATTATGCTGGTCCAACGCCTGCAAAACCAGGTCAGGTTATTGGTTCGTGCGGTCCTACTACAAGCGGAAGAATGGACGCGTATGCTCCTGAATTGATAAAATTAGGTCTTACCGGGATGATAGGCAAGGGTGAAAGGTCAGACGATGTTGTTAATGCAATGAAAGAGTATGGAGCCGTATATTTCGGAGCTATAGGCGGTGCCGGCGCTTTAATAGCGAAAAGTATTAAAGCTGCAGAGATAATAGCTTATGAAGACCTTGGGACTGAGGCTGTCAGAAAACTTACTGTAGAGAACTTTCCTGCTATTGTTATTATAGATTCTAATGGTAAAAATTTATATCATGATAGATAATAAAAAATACCGGTATGAAAACCGGTATTTTTTTAATTTTTATCAAATATTTTATTCATCATATTTTTAATATTTTCTTTTCTTAAAGATGTTTCATCTCTGTCAATTGTTATATTAATTACATCGCCTTCACGGGCTTCGGGCGGAATCAATTCAATCGGCATATCTGCAAATCCTGAACCTTCATCAAATTCTACAACTGCAAAGTTTCCTTCAAATCTATCAATAATTATTTTCATTTAAAATATCTCCTTTAATATTCTCTGTATACATTATTGCCATCGCTTGCAAAAATTATTGTTCCGTCAGTATCAGTTCTGAATGTTTTTATACCCATATTGTTTAAAGTATTTAAAGTTTGTTCTGTAGGATGACCGTATTTATTATCTGCGCCGCAGGATATAACCGCAAACATCGGATTTACCTTGCTTAGAAACGCTTGCTGACTGGATGAAGAAGAACCATGATGTCCAATCTTAATGACGTTAGCCCAAAGAGATTCAATGTTATAGTTTGATAATATTTCATTTTCAGATTCAATCTCTGCGTCACCCATAAACAAAAACGCTGTGTTTCCAAATGCTATTCTTATTACGGCAGAATAATTGTTTAAATCTTTATATTCGTTATTGCTTGGAGCCAGTATAAAAGCTGACATTGTATCTTCATTGAATATTGTAACTCCGGATTTAGCTTCAACTACATTTATATTTTTCTCTATTATAGTGCTTAAGAATTGTTCATATGTTTTGGTAGTGGTTACGGCGTTTGGCATATATAATGTTCCGATTTCAAAATTGTTCAAAACTTCATTCATACCGCCAATATGGTCTGCGTGAGGATGAGTTGCAACCAAATAATCAATTTTATTATATCCTAAATTTTTTATAAAACTGCATATTTCTTTGCCGTATTTAGAAGTTGACGCGTCAATCAGCATTGTTTTTCCGTTAGGAAGCAAAACAAATTCGCTGTCACCTTGACCAATATTTAAATAATACACTTTTACAAACGAATTGCCAAGCGCAACATCGCTTGGCAACTCTTCATTGTTATTATTGACTGAATCCACATATGCTGTATTATCATTAGGAAAAGCTCTGTATAGTATTGCAGCAACTTCGCATCGTATTATAGGGTCTCCGCCTTGAAATGTTCCTTCTTGAGTACCTGTTATATAACCTTGTTTAACAGCTTCTGCTATATAAGGACGATCTTGTTTAGGAATGGTATTATAATCGTAAAACACATCTGATAACAAGCTGTCATCAACTGGATAATATTCGGAAAGGTCATAATTCATAACTTTCATTAAAGCAACTGTTACGTCCTCACGTGTAGCATTATCCCAAGGCTTGAAATACAGTCTTGAATCTCCCGGAGATGTGCTTTGGTATCCAGGCATTTGCTGAGTTATTGAATTGATATAAGGAAAAGACCAGTCATTAACATCAACGTCTGCATATGGGCTTGTGCGTTTTGTGGAAAGTTTAAGTCCGGACGCATTAACAAGCATTTTGGCATATTCACATCTGGCAACATAGTTCTGAGGTAAAAAAGTTCCGTCTCCATAACCGGAAATAATTCCGCGTGATTCAAGATTTGTTATGTAAGGCGCCGCCCAAAAGTCATCAGGCACATCATAAAACGATGTTGCATATGCTGAGAAACTGCCTAAACACATAAGTAACGTCAAAACTGCAATAGTGACAGACCATGTAACTCTTTTTCTTAACATTACAAATTCTCCTTTTTCGTTTAACAATATAAATATTATCTAAATACAATTTCAAGCAAGGATTATATCATTAGTCTTATTATTTGTCAAGTTTTACGGAAAAATGGAGCTATAATAAGACTATTAAATATTTTATATTATAATATGACTGATTCAACAAGACAAAAGTTCCTGTATCAGCCAAAATTATTTATTGCTGTTGCAAAAAATAACATATATAAACAAAGTAAAGTGTTATAAAAGAAAAAATTTAAGTTTGATATTTTTTGTTTTATACTTTGGTTATAGATAAAAGTATATTGTTTAGAAACAAATTAATTTTTAATTGTCTTTATTCTCATTATTTTATATAAGAATAAAATTAATTTCCGTACTCAATACTTATCTCGTTAAATATGTGCAGGTAATCATCAATACTTTTTTTGTTTTTTTCTTCTGATTTGACATCCATAACTATTTTACCTTCATGCATCATTATAGTTCTGTCTCCGTATGTCACAGCGTGTTTAAGATTATGAGTAACCATAAGAGTAGTAATATTTTTTTCATCTACTACTTTTTGCGTAAGATTCATAATGGTGTCGCTTGATTTGGGGTCAAGCGCCGCTGTATGTTCGTCCAAAAGCAGTAAATCAGGTTTTGATAATGTTGCCATAATCATTGACAGAGCTTGTCTCTGACCTCCTGAAAGAGAACCTGCCAATGTATCCAATCTGTTCTCAAGTCCCATACCCAATAATTCAAGCTGTTCTTTATAATATTTTTTGCGCTTATGATTTAAACCCCAAGATAACCCAAATGATTTTCCTTTGTTATCAGCTATTGACAGATTTTCTAAAATTGTCATAGAAGAGCAGGTGCCCATAGATGGATTTTGAAAAACTCTGCTTAAATATTTTGCACGCTGGTAATTTTTTTGTTTAACTATATTTTTACCGTTAATTACTATTTGTCCTGAATCGGCTTTAATATCACCGGAAATAAGATTCAGTATTGTTGTTTTACCGGAGCCGTTAGAGCCGATTATACATACAAATTCACCTCTGGGAACGCTGAGGTTAAAGTCATTAAATATTACTTTTTCATCAATTGTTCCCCGGTTAAATGTTTTTGAAATATTTTTAATTTCAAGCATCAGGTCTCACCCCAATTCCTTTGTCTCGTTTAAATAATATATTATTTATAATCAAAATAACTATAAATAGGACTGTAATAACCAGGTTGGTATCTGTTGCTATCAGGCCTGAAGCAATAGCGGCGTATGTTAAAGTCTTATATATTATCATTCCTATAATAACGCTGGTCGTGATTTTTAAAAACCTCATTTTCTTAAAAATAGTTGCTCCTATAATTACTGCAGCTAATCCCATAACTACCGTTCCTGTGCCGCCTCCAACAGAAAACTGTCTTGTATATTGGCAGTTTACGGCTCCTGCCAGTGCAACCAGACCGTTCGAAATAGCCAGTCCAAGAATTTTTATGTTTCCCGGATTTTTACCGAGGGTAACAACAAGACTTTCGTTATCACCAACGCTTCTTAAAAGAAATCCTGATTTTGTTCTGAGATACCAGTCAAGAAGAAGTTTTGATACTATAGTTATAAAAAACATAATAATAAGCTTGCTGTATAAGTTAATATGGGCTGGAAGCATACTTGAAAAACTGGAAAATATAGTATTGTCAGTCATACTTATAAAAACTGTTGATGAGCCGGCTATTCTGTAATTAATGGAATATAAGGCGGTCATAGTTAATATACCGCACAGCAGATTTTTAATTTTAAGCCCTACATTTAAAAATCCTGTAAATGCTCCTGCTGCACAGCCTGATAAAAATGCTAATATTAAACTTAGCCACGGATCTATTCCTGCGGCGGAAACCGTTATACATAAAGCGGCTCCAAGCGGAAAAGTACCGTCAACAGAAAGGTCAGGAAAATCTAAGATTTTATAGCTTATATATACTCCAACAGCCATGACACCATAAATAAATCCTTGCTCAAGTATGCTTGTAACTATACCAACCATATATTTATCTCCTAATTACTTTTTTTCAGCATTTTTCAAAATATCATCGGGAATTACTATATTCAAATTTGCTGCTGTTTCTTCATTAACTGCAATTTCGCTTTGATTAATTACCTCATATGGTATTGTGCTGATTTCTTCACCTTTTAATATTTTAGAGGCCATAATTCCGGCTTTTTTTCCGAGTTCTATATAATCAACACCTGCTGAGGCGAGACATCCGCCTGTCACTTGTCTGCTTTCGGAACCAAATATCGGTATATTGGCGGCATTAGCCTTTTCAAGCATAACAGGGAGATTATTTACAACGATGTTGTCTGTTAGATTAGATATGCAGTCAGCTTGTCCAAGAACAATATCTATCGCCTGAGAAATTTCTGATGCGTTGCTGATACCTTTTTCTATAATCTCAAAACCAAATTCACTGGCTTTTTCTTTATAAATGTTAAGAGTGCTTTGAGAGTTTGACTCATTTGTTGTATATATTATTCCTATTTTTTTTGCGTCAGGCAGAATTTTTCTTATTAATTCAAGCTGCTTTTCTACAGGCGGCTGGTCTGATACTCCTGTAATACCATCCATAGGTTCTGTTTCGCTTTTAGCTAAATTTGCTTTAACGGGATCAGATACAGCACCGAAAACCACCGGTATTTTATTTTCATAACAATAATTATATGATGTCATTGCCGATGGAGTAGCTATACCGAAAACTAGGTTAACTTTTGAGTTTACAAAATTTTGAACTATTTGTGTGTTTAATGAACTGTCACCCTGAGCGGATTTCTGAATGATTTCTAAGTTGTCGCCGGACACAAAACCTTCATTTGCAAGTCCTTCTATAAAGCCGGTTTTGCAGTCTTCTAATGTTGTATGGTCAGCATATTGTACTATTCCTATTTTATATTTATCTGATTGTTGTTTTTTTAAATCATTGCCGCCGAAATTTGAGCATCCGGTTATAAGAAGTATAGATATAATAAGTGCAGATAAAATAAACTTTTTTGAATTCATAAGCTGCTCCTCTCAAAAGTTAAGTATTAAATTTTCCATAATAAAAAACACCTTATTTATTAAGTATTCCAATTACATAAAAATACATTCTTAAATTTTATATTTAAAATTTTATGGCTAAAAACTTTTATTGTTTATTTGATTTTAAAAATATATTTAATTATTTTTTTACGTATAAAAATATTTTATTTTTTGGAGTATTTATAAATATTTATTAAATGTATAATTAAATCAATTTTAAAGTGTTTATGTCACATTTTATAGATAAAATATATGTGTATGTATTTTTTATTTATTTTCTACAAGAAGAATATATTTTTTTTGTCAACATTGCTTATTGATAAAAATAAATAACTGAGTTATTATAAGTTTGTAGATTTCATAATATATGCAGCCTCCCCGCTGCACAAAGACTGTGTCAAATTGGCGCGGTCTTTGTTTTATTTATATTTTAAATATTGATTGATTTTATATAATATAGATGTTATAATATTCTTTAATGCATTAATATTTTATTAAAAAAGAGAAAGGAGTTATGGCATATTTGTATGCCATATGTTTCAGGAATGAGATTTTATGAAATAGTTTTAATTGCTGTTGGTCTTGCTATGGATGCTTTTGCGGTTTCTGTCTGTAAAGGGCTTAAAATGAGTAAAGTTGACTATAAATATACTTTTATCATAGCATTATTTTTTGGAGTATTTCAAGCTGCAATGCCTATTATAGGCTGGTTTGCCGGAAAACAGTTTGAGGCTTACATAACCAGTGTCGATCATTGGATTGCTTTTATATTGCTGGCGTTTATAGGTGGTAAAATGATATACGAAGCAATAAAAAATGAAGGTGAAGGGTGCTGTGATTTAAAATACGATTTTAAAGAAATTACATTGCTTGCTTTTGCCACAAGTATTGACGCGCTGGCCGTAGGAATTTCATTTGCTTTTTTGCAGGTTGAAATATGGTCGGCGGCTTCATATATAGGTGTTATTACATTTATTCTTTCAATTATTGGAGTCTTAGTTGGAAATCGGTTTGGAGTTAAGTTTAAATCGAAAGCTGAGTTTGCAGGAGGAATAATTTTAGTTTTGATAGGTATAAAGATACTTTTAGAAGGTTTAGGAATATTGAGTTTTTAATTTAAAATAGATCGGTGGTAATGATGTGAAGGAACAATTGTATACAATTCCGGTGAATGAAGCGATTGATAAAAATGAAGAATGTTTATTCTGTACTTTAAATAAAAAGGTGGAAGAAGATATATTGAATTATATTTTGGGACCTTCATATATGGAAGAAGATATTAGGTCTGAAACCGACAAAATTGGTTTTTGTAAAAAGCATTATTCGCAAATGTATAAAGCGCAGAATCGTTTAGGTGTAGCTTTGATTTTAAGTACGCATATGAAAAATATCAGACAAAATTTGAATGAAATTTTTAAGGATGAATTAAATGAAACCAATCACACTATTAAAAAAAATCTGTTTAGAAAAAATGAGGAACAAACAAAATCTGTTGAATACATTTCTGAAATAGAAAATTCTTGTTACGCTTGTAAAAGAATGGAATCTCGAATGAATAGTTATATTGATACATTTTTTTATCTGTGGAAGAAGGAAGATGATTTTAGGGAAAAAATTTTAAACTCTAAAGGGTTTTGTCTTGAACATTTTAATATGATTATTAAAGAGGGAAAAAAGAAACTAAGTTCAGATAAATATAAAGATTTTTTGACCGTGTTGGTTCCGCTTGAACTTAAAAATTTGGATTTGCTTCAAGAAGATATAGATTGGTTTATACAAAAGTTTGATTATCGCTTTAAAGATGAACCATGGAAAAATTCAAAAGATGCACTTCAAAGAACAATATTAAAAGTTTCTTCGGAGAATGTTGAGGAATAGTCCGGATTAAAATCGTGAGGAAATACAATGGATATTATAGATATAATTATAAAGCAGAAAAATGGTATTGATCTTTCAGATTCAGAAATTGAATACTTGATTAACGGTTATACACAAGGGATAATACCTGATTATCAAATGTCTGCTTATTTAATGGCCTTGTGTTTTACCGGGGCAAATGAAAAAGTAATTTCAAAGATGACTATGTGTATGGCTAATTCGGGAGATATACTTAATCTTTCCGGTATCAGCGGAACAGTAGTGGACAAGCATTCAACCGGAGGAGTAGGAGACAAAACAACCTTAGTAGTAGGACCGTGCGTGGCAGCGTGCGGCGGCAAGGTGGCAAAAATGTCTGGACGTGGTCTTGGATATACGGGTGGAACAATAGATAAGCTAGAATCAATCAAAAATTTTAATACACAAATACCAGTTGAACGTTTTATAGATATAATTAATGAAATTGGTATTTCTATCGTTGGTCAGTTGAAAAATCTTGCCCCTGCCGATAAAAAAATATATTCATTGCGTGATGTTACAGGAACTGTTGATTGTATTCCGCTAATAGCGTCTAGTATAATGAGCAAGAAAATTGCATCCGGTGCAAATGCTATAGTATTAGATGTAAAATATGGCAGCGGTGCGTTTATGAAAACGTATAAAAACGCAAAAGAGCTTGCTGAAACTATGATAAAAATAGGAAATCAGAATGGTAAAAAGGTTAAAGCACTGCTTACAGATATGAATGAGCCTATAGGAAATACAGTTGGAAATTCACTTGAAGTGATAGAAGCTATACAGACTCTAAAAGGAAATGGACCAAAAGATTTTTTAGAACTTTGTATAGATATTTCAAGTGTAATGCTTCAGCTTGAATTTGTTGATAAATCGGTAGATGAATGCAGAAAGATGGCGCTGGGCAGTATTGAAAATGGAACGGCCCTGAATAAATTCAGAGAGTTGGTATTTATGCAAGACGGAGATGTAGAATGTATTGATGATACAAATAAATTTCCAAAATCAAAATATTCTTTAGAAGTAAAAGCTAATATGTCAGGTCAAATAACAAAGATGGATTCTGAAAAGATTGGTAAAACTGCATGTTTGTTAGGAGCAGGGAGACAAAGCTTGAATGATAAAATAAATCATTCAGCAGGAATTTTTATAAATAAAAAGACTGATAGTTATATTTCAAAGAGTGACGTATTAGCTGTTTTATACACGGATAAAAAAGAAATTTTAGATTTTACAAAAGAATATTATTTAGACAGCTTAACGATAGAATGATTATATTTTATGTAAATTGGATCGGAGGTAATATTGGTGAGAGTTGTAAATGCGAGTCAGATGAAACAGATAGAAAAAAACGCCAACGATATGGGAATAACATATTATCAAATGATGGAAAATGCGGGAATGTGCGTTGCTGATTTTGTACGTAAAAATATAAAAGATTTTGAAACGAAAATAATATTGATTCTAACAGGAACCGGAAATAATGGCGGAGACGGCTTTGTCGCTGCAAGAATAATAAAAAAGTTTGGTGGAAACCCACTAATTATGATGGTTGACGGACCTCCTAAAACTATAGATGCTATCAAAAACTTTAATAAAGCTAAAGATTGCGGAATAGAAATAATAACTTTTGAAAAAGATAAAAGTATTCCCATAATTTGGGGAAGTGACGCAATTATTGATGCCGTTTATGGAACAGGATTTCATGGTGAATTAAATGATAATATTAAATCATTATTTTCTGCAATTTCTGACAGCGATGCTATAAAATTTGCAATAGATATTCCGAGTGGAGTAGATTATTCGGGTGAAATTTCTGACGGCGCTTTCAAAGCTGATTTTACAATAGCATTAGATAGTTTGAAAAATGCTCATATGAAAGAAAATACTTTTGAAAACTGTGGAAGAGTAGTATGCGCTGACATTGGAATACCGGAAGAATGCCATAAAATATAATTTTATAAATAATTAATTATATATTTAAACGTAATAAAGTCAGTTTTAATTATTAAAACTCTGTTGCATATAAATTATTTTTTATAAATAATGTTAAAGAAAAATAAGATTGAATTAATTATAAAATTTGGCGATTATTCTTTAATAAAATAATTAATTCGTGTGATAAAAACGCTGCGCTTTAAAAAAGCGTGACGTTTTTTCTATTTATAAATAATTATAAATAAAAATTTTGTTTTCAATATATAATCAGTAACATTTGTATACTAAAAAATGAATAAAAGTATAATAAAAATATTTTTTAAATGATATTAAACGTTGTATGAAAGATCAATATATTATTTGAACAGCATATAAATATTATAAAATATCAATTCGTTTGACTTTAAATATATATAGTTTTAATTCTTGTAATTTTTTATAAGTTACTTTTAAAATATTTTAAATAGTTTTAATGTAATCTATAAGTTGTTAGGAGTATTTTATAGCATTCTTGACTTTTATTGCTTTAATTAATATAATATTATAATGAAATAAATTAAATTGAAAAGGAACTTAAAGATGAATAAAAGTTTTTATGAAAAAACCAGTCCTGAAAACGCAAACATTAATTCCAAAAGAATTATAAATTTTATAAATAGGTTAGAAAAAGAAGAAGTAGATATGCACAGCATATTGATAATGAGGGGAAATAAGCTGATTTGTGAAGCCTATTATAATCCATTTAATTCAAATACTCTTCATAGAATGTTTTCTGTCACCAAAAGTGTGGTATCAATGGCTATTGGTGCCCTAGCCGAAGACGGGGTTATAGATTTAGACGCTTCAATAACTAAATATTTTCCGGAATATGAACCTGAAGATGGATTTTATCCTTATCTTATTGAAACAACAATTCGCGATATGCTTTCTATGACAACGCCTCATAACGGAACAACATTTGATAAACACAGTAAAAATAATTGGACGGAATCATATTTTACAAAGAAGCCTACTCATAGACCGGGAACTATTTTTTCTTATGATACATCCGCCTCACATGTAATGGCAGCTTTGGTAGAAAAGTTAACGGGTTTGTCTTTGCTTGATTATCTGAGAACAAAAGGTTTGACAAAAGTTGGTTTTTCTAATGAATCTTATTGTATTACGGATGGGTGTGGTGTAAGTCAAGGCGGTTCAGGTATGATGGCGTATCCTAAGGATTTACTGCTTTTAGCTAAACTTGCAATTGATTATGGAAAGATTGATAATATTCAAATTTTACCTGAAAAATATTTAAGGGAAGCAACAAGTTATAAGGTTGCGAATTTTGTAAAGGGAAGTTTTTTAGCTGAAATGCAAGGATATGGATATCAATTTTGGATGACCAAAAATAATGGGTTCATGATGTATGGAATGGCAGGACAGTTGGCATTATGTTTTCCGGATAAAGATTTAATACTTGTCACAACAGCTGACACAACCGATAGAAAAGGCGGCGTACAACAAATAATAGACGCATTTTTTGATGAGGTGTATTCATATATAGACGAGGAAAACGAGTTTGATAAAGATTCATATTTAAAACTTTGTGAGATATCTGATAATTGCAGTCTCAAACCTCTTAAAAATAATATTTCAGTTGAGCTTGATAAGACATATGAGTTTTTTGATGATAATAGTTTAGAAATATCAAATGTTAGAATTATTACCAGCGTCAGCGGCGGAAAAATTATATTAGATAATACTTATGGCAGTCAGATTATAAAATTTGGATTTAATTCATTTTTGGACGGGAACTTCAGCCATTATGATTGCCCGTATATTGCTTCAGGATGCTGGGCAGATAAAAATACTCTTGTTGTTAAGGCTAATCTTATCGGAGAATGTATAGGAAAAGTTATAATGCAGTTTTCATTTAAAAAGGATGGAGCTGTTACAATATTTTCCAGAAAAACTGAAGAAATATTATTTAGTGAATATTCCGGTTTTGCTCAATCAAATTAGATTAATAATTCATACTGTGTTATTTTTATATTTGTATATTCTTAATTGACATGAATATTAATATGTAATATAATTACATTATGATACTTTTAAAAAGGAGCTAATTATGAAAAAAATATTTTGTAAAGTATTTTTTTGTTTTGTTATTATTGTTTTAAGTTCAATATTTTTGATGAGTTGTGGAAAAAGTGCCACAAATCCGGATAGAATAACAGACAATAATATTTCAGAAAATACCGAAAATATTGAAAAATATGATGGTGCAATAAATGACGGGACCAATACTGTTCTTAATAATGATGTTGTCGCTTCGGTTAACGGCGAAGAACTTAAAGCTAAAGATTTTGGATATTATATTTATAACAATGCTGTTATACAAATGTATAAAGAGGACAGTAATACCACAGAGGATGTTACAACATTTGATTGGTCTAAAACAAATAAAGATGGGAAAGCATTACGTGATGTAGTTGTTGAGAACGCAATAGAGGATGCGATAAACGATGTTGTGTTCAGACAGTCGGCTGAGAATTCCGGGTTTCTTATTTCCGGTGCTGAAAAAGAAGCCGAAGAGCTTGTAAATGGTTCAATTGAACGTCAGGGAGAAGAACAATTTAAAGTAAGCGCGAACTTAGTTGGTGTGAGCGATGCTGAAACGTATAAAAAAATTTATACTAATATTTCTGTTTTTGAAGGCGTTGCTGAAGACTTTCAGAATAATCCCGAAAAATATGTTACTGACATTTCCGTATTATCTAATTATATTGGCAATAAAGGCGCCTCTGTACAGCATGTGCTTATTTTAAACGATACAGATGACGCTTCTCAATTGTCTGAGAACGTTCTCCAAAAAGCCAAAAACGGTGAAGAGTTTGTGGAGCTTATGAAACAATATAATGATGATACCAGCGAAAAAGAATCCGGATATACATTTCCTGAGGGAGAAATGCTTCCATCGTTTGAAACCGCTGCTTTTTCTTTAAAAATAGGTGAAATAAGCGATATAGTTGAATCTGATTACGGTTTTCATATAATAAAGCGAATTGTTGGTGCATATGAGCTTCAAAATTTTTGGAGGTCGGAAGCAGATGTTCAAATATCTCCGAATTCTCTGCAAATGGTTAATTTTTACGATGTAATGGATATGATAAAAGAAGCTAAAGCAAAAAATGTTGATTAGATAGGTTAGAAAAATTTATATAAGGATGGTATATTATTATGGAAAACAAATCAAATAAAGTGTTGGTTGAAATGGAAAGCGGAGATTCTTTTGTTATTGAACTATACCCTGAGTTTGCGCCAAAAACTGTTGAAAATTTTAAAACACTTGTATCAAAAAAGTTTTATAACGGTTTAACTTTTCATAGGGTTATAGATGGGTTTATGGCACAGGGCGGCTGTCCAATCGGTAATGGAACAGGCGGAAGTGATGAAAACATAGTTGGAGAGTTCAAGCAGAATGGTTTTGTTGATAACACATTAAGTCATACAAGAGGTGTAGTTTCAATGGCCAGGTCCATGAGTCCTAATTCGGCTAGCAGTCAATTCTTTATATGTTATGATGATGCGTCTTTTTTAGACGGTCAATACGCTGCATTTGGAAAAGTAGTTGAAGGAATGGAAACAGTTGATAAGTTCCTTGAAACAGAAAGAGTAGGCGCGGAGGGCGGAACTCCGGTTACTCCTATAGTTATTAAAAGTATGAGTTTTGCCGAATAATATTATATAAGGTGATTTTGTGAAAATAAATGTACCTGAAGAAGTAAAAACTATAATAAAACGTTTGAATTCTCAAGGTTTTTCGGCGTATGTTGTAGGCGGATGTGTAAGGGATTCAATTCTTAACAGAAAACCACAGGACTGGGATATTTCAAGCTCCGCTAAGCCCGAACAAGTAAAAGAAATTTTTTATGATATGGGAGTTATAGAAACCGGAATAAAACATGGAACGGTATCTGTAATTATTAATCATAATCCGTATGAAGTTACAACATTTAGATGTGATGGTGAATATAAAGATAACAGAAGACCTGATACTGTTACTTTTGTGTCTGACATTGATATAGATTTATCCAGGAGAGATTTTACAATTAATGCGTTGGCTTGCGGCTGTGAAGATAGCAGTGAGGTTATAGATCTTTTTGGTGGAATTGAAGATATAAAAAATGGTATAGTTCGCTGTGTTGGAGAACCGGAAAAAAGATTTTCTGAAGATGCTCTGCGTATATTGCGGGCTCTTAGATTTGCTTCGGTTTTAGGATTTGATATTGATAACAAAACTTCAATAGCTATTCATAAGCAAAGGGACTTGCTCAAAAACATTTCCGTTGAAAGAATAATGTCTGAATTTAAACAGTTAGTTTGTGGCATCAATGCAGTGAGTATAATAAGAGAATTTAGAGATGTAATCGAAGTTTTTATACCCGAAATTACCGCTATGTTTGAATTTAATCAGAATACGCCGTATCATTGCTACGATGTTTGGGAACATACTTTGCACTCTGTCGAAATGATAGAACCGGAAGTTGATTTAAGATTTACAATGCTTTTTCATGATATTGGTAAACCAAAAGTTTATTCAGAAGAAATTTTAGAAAATGGTAATACTTTGGGTCATTTTTATGCACATGCAAAATATTCTGAGGAAATAGCTGCAAAGATATTAAATCGTCTTAAATCAGATAACCGTCTTTTGCATGATGTAAGAAACTTGGTAAGAATGCATGGCGATCAAATTCCATTATCAAAATCAGGTATAAAAAGAAAACTTAATAAAATAGGCGTAGAGTTATTTAGAAAATTATTGAAAGTAAAACGCGCCGATGTTTTGGCTCAGTCGCCTGGATTGGCTGATGAAAGAATAAAAGCTCTTAAAGATATTGAAATTTTATTTGATGAAATAATATCTGAAGAAGAATGTTTTAAAATAAAAGATTTAAAAATAAACGGCAAAGACCTAATTGAATTAGGTTTTTCAGGTTGTGAAATCGGCCAAACTTTAAAAATTATTTTAAATGCGGTAGTAGATGGGAAAATAGATAATGATAGGGATAAAATTCTTGAATTTATAAAAATGATTTAATCCGTTGTTTTATAATTTTCATATTTTGACTTGATTTTTATTTATATTTTATATATAATGTGTATCATGAAATTTTTATAAGATTTATGTTTAGTTGATAGATACATTTGGTTAGGAGTTTTATATATGAAAAAAAGGTATTCAATTGGTATAGATTATGGTTCTATGGCAGGGAAGTCCGTGTTAATTGATGTTGATACAGGCGACGAGATTGCTGTGTCAGTTTTTAACTATCCGCATTCGGTTATGACGGAATGTCTTCCTGATGGCAAAACAAAACTAGAAGATGGCTGGGCTCTGCATGACCCGCAGGATTATCTTGACGTATTGGCTTCAACTATACCAGCTTTGCTTAAAGAAACGGATATTAATCCGGCAGATATTATTGGAATAGGTGTTGATTTTGCTTCATCGACCGTCCTGCCGGTTAAAGAAGACGGAACTCCCATATGTTTTATGGAAGAGTATAAATCTGAACCTCATGCTTATGTTAAACTTTGGAAGCATCATGCGGCTCAAAAATATGCTGATAGTTTAAATAAATACGCTGAAAAAACAAATGAGGACTTTTTATTAAAATACGGCGGAAAATTTTCTTCAGAATGGTTAGTTCCAAAAATTTGGCAAATAGCAGAAGAAGCACCGCGCGTTTATGATGAAATGGACAAGTTTATAGGGGCTGCTGACTGGATAGTTTGGCAGCTCACAGGGATTGAACCGATAAATACTCAAGGAATAGAAAACACGCTGCCGTCAAAAGAGTTTTTAAAATCACTTAACCCAAAACTTGAGGATTTTGTTGATAAAAAATTTAAACGCAAAGTTTCTTCAATTGGTAAAAAGGCTGGTGAACTAAACCAATTTGCAGCTGGACTTACAGGTTTGAAGCAAGGAACAGCGGTTGCAGTCGGAAACATTAATACACAGGTATCACTTCCGGCCGTAGGGATAGCTGTTCCGTGCAAACTTCTTATGATAATCGGAAAGTCTGCTTGTGATATTGTTTTGGGGGAAGAAGAAAAAAATATTTCCGGTATTTACTGCGCCGATAAAAATAGTATTATTGACGGATATTATGGCTATGAGGCAATACAATCCGGCGTTGGCGAACATTTTGATTGGTTTGTAAAATCCAGTGTCCCCGAAAGTTATTATAGGGAAGCGAATGCTCTTGATATGAATATTCATCAACTGCTGCGCACTAAAGCAAGCAAACAAAGACCCGGCGAAAGCGGATTGCTTGCTTTGGATTGGTGGAATGGCAGCCGAAGCGTATTGATGGATAAAGATTTGTCCGGTGTAATGCTCGGATTAAACTTACAAACCAGACCCGAAGAAATTTATAGAGCATTGCTTGAAGCTACTGCTTATGGTGCTAGAATGATTTTAGATACTATTAGAGATGCTGGAATACCTGTTACAGAGCTTTATGCTGCCGGTGGAGTTGCTCAGAAAGACGCGTTTATAATGCAGATATATGCTGATGTAATGAATATGGACATAAAGATTGCCGGTTCTGTTCATACACCTGCTTTGGGTTCAGCAATGTCAGGTGCTGTCGCTGCCGGAAAAGAAAACGGCGGATATGACACCATTGAGGAATGTGCGAAAATATTAGGAAAAACAAAAGCTCATTATTATCGTCCAATACCTGAAAATGTTGAGACTTATAATGAGTTATATAAAGAATATAAGAAACTTCATAATTATTACGGTAAAGGCGGAAATGATGTCATGAAGCGTTTAAAAGATATAAAAATGGCATTAAAAAATTAAATGATTTTAAAAAGAGGTAAATCAAAATGTTAGAAGAACTAAAACAGAAAGTCTATGACGCTAATATGATGCTTCCGAAATATGGTTTGGTTACATTCACTTGGGGGAATGTTTCTGGAATAGACAGAGAGAAAAGTTTGGTAGTTATCAAACCGTCAGGTGTTGATTATGATAAGTTAAAGCCTGAGCATATGGTTGTGGTAGACTTAAATACCGGCAGGATTATTGACGGAAATTTAAAACCATCTTCTGATACAGCAACCCATCTTGAATTATATAAAGCTTTTAAAGGAATTGGTGGTGTTGTTCATACTCATTCGTCATATGCTACTTCGTGGGCACAGGCAGGCAGAGCAATCAGAGCTTACGGAACTACTCATGCAGATTATTTTTATGGAGATATTCCTTGTACTAGAGCTCTGACTAAGATGGAAATAGAGAACGACTATGAATTAAATACCGGGAAAGTTATTATTGAAACATTTGAGAATAAGGATCCGGAAGCTATTCCGGGGGTTTTAGTATTTAATCATGCTCCATTTTCGTGGGGGTTAGACCCAGCTGAAGCGGTTCATAATGCTGTAGTGTTGGAGGAAGTCGCCAAAATGGCTTTTCGCTGCGAGATAATAAACCATGATATTACTAGAATGGGTAAATATATTTTAGACAAGCATTATCATAGGAAACATGGCAAAAGTGCCTATTACGGACAAAATAATTAAACTTTACGGAGAATTTTATGGGTAAATTTATTGTGTTTGAAGGGCTTGACGGCTGCGGCAAGACTTCACAGATTGATATACTGGCAAGACGGCTAAAAGAAAAAGGTGAAAAAGTCTATGTTACGGCTGAGCCTACAAATTATGAAACCGGATTGTATTTAAGACGAATTTTGTCAGAAAGTTTGGAAAAAGATATATATTTGTTGGCTGCTTTATTCTTAGCGGATAGGATTGAGCATATAACGCATCCCGAAAAAGGTATAAAAAAGTATTTAGATGATGGTTACACAGTTATATGTGACAGATATTATTATTCATCTCTCGCTTATCAGGGGAAAAATCCAAATTGTAATTTTGAATGGATACTTAATTTGAATCTTAACTGTGAAAGATTGTTAACTCCTGACATTTGTTTGTTTCTTGACGTTAACCCATCAACATGCAAAGATAGAATTGATGTATCCAGGGATAATATAGAACTTTATGAGAAAAGCGTGGAAGAAATGAGTAACATAAGACGCGGTTTTTTGGACGTATTTTCTACGCTGAAAAAAGATTATAGTCAAAATATTATGATTATTGATGCTAATGGAAGCATTGATGATGTTGCAAAGGAGATATTAAAATATGTATAGAAGATTATTTACTTCTGAGTCTGTAACAGAGGGACACCCTGATAAAATATCTGATTTAATTTCAGACGCGATTTTAGACGCAATCCTTTTAAAGGATCCTAATGCCCGTGTGGCAGTTGAAGTTACTGTAACAACCGGACTGGTGCTTGTTGTTGGAGAGATTACGACTAAAACTTATGTTGATATAAAGAGTATTGTTCGTGAAACAATTCGCGAAGTTGGATATGACCGAGCTAAGTATGGGTTTGATTGTGATACCTGCGCTGTGCTTGTGGCTATTGACGAGCAGTCCGGTGATATTGCCCGGGGAGTTGATGACGACGGAGACGGAATTGGCGCTGGGGATCAGGGAATGATGTTTGGTTTTGCATGCGATGAAACCGATGAATATATGCCAATGCCTATATACTTATCACATAAATTGACAAGACAACTTACAATGGTAAGAAAAAAGAATGTTTTAGATTACTTGAGACCGGACGGAAAAGCGCAGGTTACTGTGGAATATAATGAGGATGGCTCTGTAAAAAGAGTTGACACTATTGTTGTTTCCACCCAGCACAATGAAACTGTTACACAAAAGCAGCTTCAGGATGATATCAAGGAGTTTGTAATAGATCCTATAATTGGTGACGATCTCAAGGACGAGAATACTATTATATATATAAATCCTACCGGAAGATTTGTTATTGGAGGCCCACAGGGCGACAGCGGACATACAGGAAGAAAAATAATAGTTGATACTTATGGAGGATATGCCAGCCACGGAGGAGGAGCCTTTTCAGGAAAAGACCCGACAAAAGTTGATAGAAGCGCCGCATATGCAGCTAGATATGTAGCTAAAAATGTGGTTGCAGCAGGTCTTGCAAAAGCATGTGAGGTACAATTAGCATATGCAATTGGCGTTAGCAAGCCTGTGTCTATTAGAGTTGACAGCCGAGGTACCGGTGTTATCAGTGACCAAGAAATAGAAGAAAAGATTTTAAAAGTTTTTGATTTGACTCCGGGCGGTATTATAAGAGATTTGAACTTAAAGCGTCCGATTTACAAGCAGACTGCTGCTTATGGACATTTCGGACGGAATGATTTGGACTTGCCATGGGAGAAGATTGACAAAGCGGAAGCTTTAAAGAATGCATAATAATATTACAAAGGAAGCGCATTCATGTTGCTTCCTTATTGTTTATATATTGATAGGAGAGTATTATGTCTTATGATGGGTTTGTTACACATAGTGTTGTTCATGAATTAAACGGTAAAATTTTAGGGGGTAAAATTGATAAAATATACCAGCCTGAAAGCGATGAAATAATAATTTCGGTCAGAACATTTGATGGGAATTACCGTTTATTATTATCAGCCAGCGCATCAAATGCCAGAGTGCATTTAACGACATCAAAACGTGAAAATCCAATGACGCCGCCTATGCTATGTATGCTAATGAGAAAGCACTTATTAGGCGGCAAAATTATCGGAATAGAACAAGTAGATTTTGATAGAATTATTAAAATTGATATAGAATGTTATAATGAACTTGGCGATTTAGGAGTTAAATCAATTATTTCTGAAATAATGGGCAGACACAGCAATATAATTTTTATTGATGAAAATAATAAAATTTTGGATAGTGCAAAACATGTGGATTTTACAGTGAGTGCAGTTCGCCAAATACTGCCGGGATTTGTTTATCAGCTTCCTCCAAAGCAGGAAAAGATGTCGCCTAAGGAGTTTTCTCTGCTTGATTTTATTAATGATTTTACTAAAGAAGATAAGGATATTTTGCTGGATAAGTTCCTGTTAGGTAAAATTATGGGTTTGAGTCCGCTTATTGCAAGGGAAATAGTATATAGATTTTCAAATCACACAAAAATCGCAAAAAGAGAAATTAATGATTATAAATTTGCTGCCACAGTGGATTTATTTCTTAAAGATATTGTTTCAGATAAGTATTCACCGTGTCTTGTTTTAGAAAAAGATACAGGAAAGCCGATGTATTTTTCATGTGTAGAATTAACTCAATATGAAAATGTTGCTGAAATTAATATATTAGATTCAATATCTGAGATAATTGATAAATATTATTTAACAAGGGCTTCTCAGGAGAGAATGAAGCAAAAAAGTGCAAATATTTTGAAATTAGTCCACAACAATATTGATAGATGCACTAAAAAGCTTGTTATGCATCGTGAAAATTTAGAAAAAGCGAAAAATAGAGATAAGTATAAAATTTGCGGAGATTTATTGACGGCAAATATGTATAGGGTAAAATTTGGTATGGATGAAGTCTGTGTGGAAAATTACTATGATAATAATTCTGAATTAAAAATAAAGCTTGATCCAAATATATCTCCTTCTCAAAATGCTCAGAAATACTATAAAAAATATAATAAAGCGAAAGTAACAGAAAAATATGCCGAAGAACAAATTGTAGGTGCTGAAGAAGAACTTGAGTATTTAGAAACTGTTCAGGAAAGTATATTAAAGGCAGAAAGCCCTAGAGACTTATCTGAAATAAAAGAAGAGTTGGCAGAACAAGGATATATCTCTAATACTGCTTCAAAGAAAAAGAAGAAAACTCAAAAATCTATGCCCATGAAGTTTATATCAAGCGATGGCTATGAGATTTTAGTAGGACGGAATAATAAGCAAAATGATGAAGTCACAATTCGTATGTCATATTCTACTGATATTTGGCTTCATACAAAAAATATTCCGGGTTCGCATACTTTAATTAGAACAAATGGTTCAGGCGAAGTACCGGATAGTACAATACTTGAAGCTGCTCAGCTAGCGGCATATTATAGTAAAGCTAAAAATTCGGCTCAGGTTCCTGTAGATTATACACAAATAAAGAATGTAAAAAAACCAAACGGTGCTAAACCGGGCTTTGTAATTTATGAAAAAAATAATACTGTTTATGTAACTCCAAAATTATTTGAAAAAGTTACAGAATAAATGTTTAAGTAAAATATTGTTTTTTTAGATAAAATATAAGTTTTTATGATAGTTAATAAGTAAACTTGTTATTTTAGTAATTATGAACGTATTTTTTTAGATTGAAAAATGTCTTTATTTAGTATAGTTTAAAAATGTCTTTTAACTATATATTTTTATTTGGATTAATGATCTAATTCAGCTTCCCAAATGGGAAGCTGATAATGTATTTGCCGAAATTTTTAATAATTAACTATTTTTTTCTTCATAGTATTTCTTTATTTCACCAGCTAAAAATAATGAACCTATAACACATAATAACTCATCTTTATGAAGTATTTTCACAACTTCATTAAATGCAGAAATTGGATTTGAATTAATATCTGAGACGATGTTATTTTTCATAAAAATATTCTTTATAGTACCTGAATCCAAACATCGCGGCATATTTATTTCTGTTGCAGTTATTTTTGATTTTTCTGAGATAGCATAATCAGAAATCAAATTAATAATTGATTCATAATCTTTATCAGACATAAAAGCAACTAAAAAATGAATTTTTTTATTCAGACTTTTTAAAGATTTTAAGAAAGAATTTATTGCCTGCGGATTATGTGCGCCGTCGACGATAATATTCGGTGCAATAAACTCAAATCTTCCTTCTATGTTTGCATGTTTTAAGCCATTTGTTATACAATCAGAAGAAATAGCATATCCTTGATTTAATAAACTATTGATAATTTCAATAGCTGTAACTGCATTATAAGTTTGAAATCTGCCATTTAATGTTAAATCATAGCGCGTTCCTTTATATTCAAAAGAATTTTTATAAGGTTCCGGAAGCGTTGGTAATTCCGGAATGATTAAATTAGAGTTTTTTTCTTGACATATTAATCTAATATTATCAAATACTTTTGATTCTTGAATAGGATATAAAACCACATCTGAATTTTTCTTAATTATCCCGGCTTTTTCTTTTGAAATTTCATCTATGGTATTGCCGAGATATTGACAATGGTCTAATCCAATTGCAGTAAACCCTACTACCAAAGGATTTTTAATAATATTTGTAGCGTCTAATTTACCTCCAAGGCCAACTTCAAGAATAACAAAATCACAGTTTTGTCTATTAAAATATTCAAACGCAACAGCAGTGTCAAAAGCGAACTCTGATACAAATGCGTCATATTTTTCTGTTATTTTTTTTACATATGACGCGATATCAGCTAAATCAGAATTGCTTATAGGTACACCATTAATTTTAATTCGTTCATTAAAGAATTTTAAAAATGGCGATGTAAATAATCCTGTTTTATAACCTGCTTCTGTCAGTATTTGTGAAACCATTGTACAGGTTGAGCCTTTGCCGTTTGTTCCTCCAATATGTATAAATTTTAAATTATCTTGAGGGTTTCCCATTTTGTTTAAAAGTTTTTCTAGCAGAGCATTACCCAAAATACGGTTAAATTTAGGAATACTATGTATATATTCTAATGTTTCTTTATAGTTCATATTATTCTGTCCTCCTGACAGAAACACCCTCGTTTTCAAGATAATTTTTTAAATCACAAATTTCTATTTCTCTAAAATGGAAAAGTGAAGCGGCAAGTGCAGCGTCAGCTTTGCCGTCAGTTAATGCATCTTTGAAATGTGACATGTTTCCGGCGCCGCCGGAGGCTATTACAGGAATTGAAACATTTTCAGATATAGTTTTTGTTAATTCTATATCGTAACCATTTTTGGTTCCATCACAATCCATAGAAGTTAATAGAATTTCTCCGGCACCTAAACTCTCAGCCTTTTTTGCCCACTCTAAAGCGTCAAGCCCGGTGTCTATACGACCGCCGTTTATATAAACATTCCAGCTTCCGTATTCATTTCTTTTTGCATCAATTGCAACTACAACGCATTGACTTCCAAATTTTTGGGCTGCCTCTGATATGAGTTGAGGATTTCGTATAGCAGATGAATTTATTGAAATTTTATCCGCACCTTGCAGCAGAAGTTCTCTGAAATCATCAACAGATTTAATTCCCCCTCCTACGGTAAATGGTATGAAAACAGTCTCGGCAACTTTTTTGGCCATTTCTATAACTGTTCCTCTAGCTTCATGCGTAGCGGTAATATCAAGAAAAACAAGTTCATCTGCGCCGGCTTCGTTATATATCTTTGCCACTTCAACAGGATCGCCGGCATCAATTAAATTAACAAAGTTAACTCCTTTTACAACTCTGCCGTTTTTTACGTCAAGACATGGTATGATTCGCTTTGCAAACATTTTATTTCTCCTTTTTATAAATTGCCAAAGTTCTTTAAAACTTTCAATCCTTCATTTCCACTTTTTTCAGGATGAAACTGTGTTGCAAAAATATTATTTTTATGCACAGCAATCGGAAGTTCAGTTCCATATTCAGTTACAGCGGATATAATTTCCTTATCTTTTGGATTAATATAATATGAATGAACAAAATACATATATGGTTCTTCACTTAATCCTTGAAAAATAGGACAGTTTTTGTCGTACTTTATTGAATTCCAGCCTATATGAGGAATTTTAAGGCTGCCCTGTTTTGAAATCTTGATACAATTTCCATCAAATATTTTGAGACCGGGTTCATTAGGTGATTCCTCACTTGTTTCAAATAAAAGCTGGAGCCCAAGGCATATTCCCAAAAAAGGTACGTTATTTTCTATAACTTGATGTATACACTGAGTTAGATAAGCTTTATTAATAGAATTCATACAGTCGCCGAAAGCACCGACGCCGGGAAGAATTACCTTGTCTGCAGAAATTATTTCATCCGGTTTTGAGGTTATTTTAGCTTTAAATCCCAAAAATTCCAAAGCTTTTTCTACAGACCGAAGATTGCCGGCTCCATAATCAATAATCGCTATCATCGTGATCTCCTTAAAGTTTTGTCAATATAATATGAATTCAATTATACTATTTTATAATAATTATTTCAAGAGTAATTGAGAAAAATATTGCTGTAATTTTACATAATTCGTTGACTTAAACAGTAAAATATTACTTGCCATATCATTTGGTTTGTAGTATAATGACAAAAGGTATAATTTACTATAATGACGTTTATTACTGAAATCAGGTGACAGAAAATGAAAGTATTATTTATGGGAACGCCGGATTTTGCGGTGCCTTGTCTTGAATCAATCATTAAAAGTGAAAATAATAATGTTATTGGAGTTGTAACACAGCCTGATAAACCAAAAGGAAGAGGTCATAAGCTTCAGCCTACACCTGTTAAAGCAAAAGCAGTTGAATATAATATACCTGTGTTTCAGCCGGAAACTTTAAAAAATAGAAGTTTTGAAGATGAATTAAAACAGCTGAATCCTGATATTATTGTTGTAGTAGCATATGGTCAGATATTACCTGAATATATTTTAAATTTTCCTAAGTTCGGCTGTATAAATG
The DNA here is from genome assembly GCF_002874775.1 of Monoglobus pectinilyticus. Lineage (NCBI taxonomy): Bacteria > Bacillati > Bacillota > Clostridia > Monoglobales > Monoglobaceae > Monoglobus > Monoglobus pectinilyticus. The sequence continues at coordinate 129,194 of NZ_CP020991.1, forward strand.
TTCATGCGTCATTGCTTCCTAAATACCGCGGTGCAGCGCCGATACAATGGAGCGTAATAAACGGAGACACAACAACCGGAGTTACTACAATGTATATGGCTAAATCCCTTGATACAGGGGATATGATACAAAAAGCTGAAATTCAAATAGGCGATGAAGAAACTGCCGGAGAACTTCACGATAGATTATCTCTTATAGGAGCAGATTTGATTGTTGAAACAATAAAAAAACTTTCTGAAGGCAAGGCGATCAGAGTACCTCAAAATGATTCACTATCGTCTTACGCTCCTATGCTTAATAAAGAAACCGGTCATATTGATTGGAATAAAAATTCTTCTGATATAATCAATTTAATCCGCGGAACAAATCCATGGCCAGGAGCTTTTACAAGTTATAAATCTGAAATAATGAAAATATATAAAGCATATAAAGGCAATACTAACACAGTTGGTAAACCCGGAGAAATAATAGGAATAAAAAATAAAAAAATAGAGGTTTGCTGCGGTAACTCAAGTTCAATATTAATTGATGAAATACAGTTTAAGGGCGGAAAACGTATGAATGTTTCAAGTTACTTAAACGGTCATAGTATAGATATCGGTGAAATTTTAAATTAGGAGGTAATTAAATGTATTTTGGTTTATTTGACCCTACAATGTATTTGCTGATTCCTGCAATTATATTAGCTTTATGGGCTCAAACAAAGGTTTCAAGTACCTTTAACAAATATTCAAAGATAGCAAATGCACGCGGTTTGACAGGTTCAGACGCGGCGAGAATGATATTAGACAAAAATGGTTTGTATTCGGTTAAAATTCAGCATATAAGCGGAAGTTTAACTGATAATTTTGACCCAAGAACCAATGTTGTAAATTTATCTGACGCAACTTATATGAGTAACAGTATAGGTGCAATAGGTGTTGCGGCACATGAATGCGGTCACGCCGTTCAATATGCAACCGGATATACTCCGATAAGAATTAGAAATGGAATTTTTCCAGTTGTAAGCATATGCAGTAAGCTTTCTATGCCAATTATTCTATTAGGATTTATACTTACAGCTTTCGGCGGTATGGCTCCTTTAATTGTGGATATTGGTATAATATTGTATTCAGCTACCGTTGTTTTTCAGCTTATTACTCTTCCGGTTGAGTTTAATGCCAGCAGCCGTGCTTTAAAAACTTTGGAATCATATCAAATGTTGGGTTCTGAAGAGATAAAAGGTGCTAAAAAAGTTTTATCGGCTGCCGCTATGACTTATGTTGCCGCAGCTTTTTCTGCGCTTATGACATTGCTGAGGCTTGTTTTGTTATCATCTAACAACAATAGAAGAGATTAGGAGTATTCATGAATTCAAGAGATATTTCATTGTCGATATTAAATAAATATGATTATGACAAGGCTTATGTTAATAAATTATTAGCAGATACTTTTAAAAATAAAAATATAGACAATAAAGATAAAGGTTTAATTAATGAACTGGTATTGGGAAGTATAGAAAATCGGTATTTGCTTGATTTTATAATTTCCCAATTTTCTAAAATTAAAATTAAAAAAATGTCTGTATCAGTAAGAAATATTCTTGAAATGGGAACTTATCAATTATTATTTCTTGATAAAATTCCTGATTCAGCTGTGTGTAATGAAAGTGTTAAGCTTGCAAAAAAATATGCAAATCGTTCGTCCGGTTTTATAAATGCAGTGTTGAGAAATATAAGCCGCAATAAATATAATATAAAATATCCTGATAAGACAGAAGATAAAATAGGGTATCTTTCTATATACTACTCATTTCCAAAATGGATAGTTGAAAAATTAGTTGACCAATTTGGATTTGAATTTTGCGAAGATATTTTAAAATCTTCGTTTAAAACATATTATCCGGCTATACGTGCAAATATATTGAAAGTGCCTAATGATGGAAATGGTAAAGTTAAAACTGACGAGTTTATTGATACTTTAAAATCTGAGAATATTAATATAATTCCTAATGAAGATATACAAAATTGTTTTTGGGTAAATGGAAAACTTGATATAAATAATTCTGAAAGCTATAAAAATGGTTTATATACAATTCAGAATCCTAGTTCACAATTAACGGCTATAACGTTAGACCCAAAACCGAATGAGATAATTATAGACGTATGTGCGGCACCCGGTGGAAAGACCACCCACATAGCTGAGCTTATGAAAAATAAGGGGCGCGTTTTGGCTTTTGATATTTATCAGCATAAAATTGATTTAATAAATAAGTCGGCAAATCGTCTTGGAATAGATATAATAGAAGCAGTTAAACATGATTCTTCTATATTTAAGCCCGAACTTGTTGAATATGCTGATAGAGTTTTAGTTGACGCTCCTTGTTCTGGGTTTGGCGTGATACATACTAAACCGGATATTAAGTGGCATAGAAATGAGAATGATATTAAAGAATTAATAAAAATACAGGAAAAAATTCTTTCCGTTTCGTCAAAATATGTTAAAAAAGGCGGTACATTGGTATACAGTACTTGTACAATTTTGAAAGATGAAAATGAAATTCAGATTTCAAAGTTTCTTTCAGAAAATAGAGACTATAAATTGATTTCAGAGAAAAGATTGTTTACTCATATTGACGGAGGAAGCGGTTTTTATATTGCTAAATTAAAGAGGATTTAGAGGCTTAATATTCATGGATAAAATAAATTTAAAAGATTTGACATTAGAAGAACTTCAAGATTATATAATTAATCTTGGAGAACCGAAATTCAGAGCACTGCAAATATATAAATGGATATACAGCGGTGTGCGGAATTTTGAAGAAATGACTAATATTTCTAAAACGTTAAGAGATAAGCTGAAATCTAATACTACTATCGGAAATCTTGCAATTAATAAAAAGTTCATATCAACTCTTGACGGAACCAGGAGATATTTGATACAATTATCGGATAATAATTATATTGAATCTGTACTTATGAAATATAAACATGGTTATTCAATTTGTATCTCATCTCAGGTTGGATGTGCAATGGGATGTAAGTTTTGTGCTTCAACTAAAAATGGTAAAATACGCAATCTCTCAGCCGGTGAGATAATTGATCAAATTATCACTGTTGAAAGGGATGTTGGTGAACGCATTTCAAACGTTGTCATGATGGGTGTTGGCGAACCGTTGGACAACTTTGATAATATAGTAAAATTTATAAAAAATGTAAATAATCCAAACGGTTTGAATATTGGGCAAAGACATATAACCATATCTACTTGCGGTATTGTTGAAAGAATTTATGAATTGGCAGATTTGAATTTTCAAATTACTTTAGCTATTTCACTGCATGCAACAAATGATGAAACCAGGAATGATATTATGCCTGTAAATAAAAAATATAATATTTTAAAATTGCTTGAAGCATGTAAATATTACGTGAATAAAACAGGCAGGAGAATCACATTTGAGTATACTCTTATTAATAAAAAGAATGATTATACTCAGAATGCAGAAGAACTCTCAAATTTATTAAAAGGTATTTTATGCCATGTTAATTTAATTCCGGTTAATTCAGTATATGGGACTGGATTTGTACCAGGCAGTGAAAGAAATATAAGAGAATTCCAAAATATTCTCGAAAAGAATGGTATACCGGCAACAGTTCGGCGTGAAATGGGAAGTGACATCTCAGCTGCGTGCGGTCAGTTGCGTTCACAGATATAAACAATAAGGAAGGAGCGTTGACAATGAAATTTGATGTTTATGGCGTTACTGACACTGGATGTGTTCGTCAGCTCAATGAAGATAATTTTTGTATTTGTGGATTTGAGAACAATAATGAACCTGGATATTGTGTCGTTGCTGATGGAATGGGCGGTCATAATGCCGGAGAGGTAGCAAGCCAGCTGGCTATTGACTTTATTACTGAATCCCTCAATGATATACTTCAAAACAGTGAAAATCCTGATGTGCCAAGAAGAATTAATGATGCCTTAAATTCTGCAAACGAGAGTATTTATAAAATGGCAAGAGAAGACAAAAATCGGAACGGTATGGGAACAACCACGGTTATATGTACATTTGCCAATGGTGAGGGATATATAGCCAATGTAGGTGACAGCCGTGCTTATGCTTGCAGAAATGATGAAATTTATCAAATCACTATTGATCATTCTATTGTTGAAGAGATGGTTGCTAATGGTTCAATTACCCGTGAGGAAGCTAGAGTGCATCCACAGAAAAACATTATAACGCGGGCTATAGGAAGTGAGAAAACCACAAAAGCTGATATATTTGAATATGAATATAAACCTGGGGATAGTATTATTATATGCAGTGATGGACTCTCAGGAATGGTTGAGGACGCTACTATTTTGAAGACGGTTCAGGATGGTAAAAGTTCAAAAGAGATTGCCGATAATTTGTGTGAGTTGGCAAAGAAAAATGGCGGGGTTGATAATATAACTGTTATAGCCATTAGAATTATGGAGGAGGAGAGTTCCATATGAATATGATTGGTAAAGAAATAGATGGAAGATATGAAATTCTTGAGGAAATCGGCAAGGGTGGAATGGCACATGTTTATAAATCACGGGATAAGTCACTAAATAGACTTGTTGCAGTAAAGGTTCTTAAAGAGGATTATAAAGATGATAAGGAATTTGTACGTCGGTTTAATGTAGAGGCTCAAGCGGCGGCCAGTCTGTCAAATCCACATATTGTTTCTATATACGATGTTGGATGCGAAAATGGAATGCATTATATTGTTATGGAATATATTGAAGGAGAAACTTTAAAAGAGTATATAGACCGAGTTGGAGTTCTTCCCTGGCGTGAAGCTGCAAATTATTCCATTCAGATTTGTGAAGGTATAGAGGAAGCTCATAATAACTCAGTTATACACAGAGATATAAAGCCGCAAAATATAATAATGGCTTCTGATGGTGTGCTAAAAGTAACAGACTTCGGTATTGCAAGAGCATCTACTCAGGCGACAATGACCATGGCGAACAATAATACAATTGGAACCGCACATTATTTGTCTCCGGAGCAAGCTAGAGGCGGATATACAGATGAGCGGACGGACATTTATTCTATGGGTGTTGTTATGTATGAAATGCTTACAGGACAACTTCCGTTTGATGATAACAGTCCTGTGGCTATTGCTATAAAGCACCTTCAGGAAACGGCTACACCTATAACAGATATAAATCCTGACGTTCCTAATGCATTGGAACAAATTGTTATGAAAGCCATGTCAAAAGAACAAGACAGCAGGTATTCTTCTATAACAGATATGATTTCAGATATTAAAAAAGTTTTGGCTAATCCAAATGTAAATCTTTTTGCGGCAGGCAGACGAAGTTTACCTGTTGATAATCAGGTAAACGATGCAGCTTCAAATACAATAAAAATGCCTAGAACATTTGTGGATTCTAATCTTGATGAACAAATGATACCTGGATATGATTTAGATGATTATGATGAGCAGGATGAAGAATACGAAGCTATGGAACGTTTAAATGAAAAAAGAGCCAAAAGATTGAAAAAAAAGAAAGAACGTAAAATTGCTTTTATTGCCTTTTTGTCTGCACTTGCCGTTTTAGCAGTTGGATTTGCGGCTGCTTTTGCATTTACCGGTGGTTTTGGTATTTTTGGCGTAGAGAAAGATTCTATTCAAATACCTAATGTAGTTGGTATGACTATTAAAGACGCTCAATCTCAGTATGGCAAAAGCTTTAGTATCATTGAACAAAACAGAACTGAAAGTACAAAACCGGCAGGAACAATATTAGAACAAACTCCGGCTGGAGGAGATACAGTTTCCAAAAGAGACAACATCATTATCAGAGTAGTAGTTAGCCTAGGAAGCAGTTCTGTTACTCTTGATGATTATACTGGAATCAAATATGATAAGGCAAAAGAAGAATTAGAAAAGTTAGGTTTAAAGTGCAGTAAAATAGAAAAAGTTGACCCTGAAATAGAGGCAGGACTAATTATTAGTCAGGAACCTAAGTCCGGCAGTTCGGTTGCAGCAGGAGATATGATTACATTTACTGTTAGCAAGGGACCGGAAAGTACACCGGAACCTTCTCTTGTGCCAAATAAAAATTCTAATAATGACTCGAATAATCACTCAAATAATGAGAACAGTTCGTCATCAAATAATAAACCGAATTCGAATGATTCGTCAAGTAACTCGTCAAATAATGACAAAAATGATGAGAATTCTTCTAATAATAGTGGAAGCAATTCAAGTTCAGGCGGTTCAGGTAACACTACAAATGAGGGCTCTAGCTCAGGCAGCAGTACCGGTTCGGGAACCAGCACAGGCTCAGGCAGCGGAAGCGGAACAGGTTCAGAAACCGGATCAGGAAGCGAGTCGGGTTCTGAGGGCGGCACAGGTTCAGGCGGAGGAAGCGGATCCGGATCTGAAAGTGGTTCAGGAAGCGGTTCAGAGACTGGCTCTGGTGGTTCCGGCAGTGAAAGCGGAATGGGTAGCGGAACAGGTTCTGAAGGCGGAAGCGGCAATGGTTTAGAGGATTAATATATGCCGGAAAAAAATCAATTTGAAATACAGGGTAAAATTTTTAAAGGTATCGGTGGTTTTTATTACGTTAAAGCCGGTAATTTTATTTATGAATGCAGAGCTAGAGGGCGTTTTAGAAAAGATGGAATAACTCCATTGGTTGGTGATGAAGTTAATTGTTTGATTGATAAAACTTCAAATACAGGTATGATTAGTAATATAATGTCTAGAACTAATTCTTTAATACGCCCTCCTGTTGCCAATGTAACACAAATAGCTATAGTCGTTTCAGTCACTAATCCGAAACCTAATTTAAAAACTGTTGATAAACTTATATCATCAGCTATATATGCTAATATAAAGCCATTAATATGTATTAATAAAACCGATTTACAAAATGGCGAAAACCTTTTTGAAATATATTCGAAAATAGGATTTAAAACTCTTTATATAAGCGCTGAAAGTAAAGAAAATATAGATATGCTTATTGAAAAGCTCTCAGGAGAAGTCACGGTATTTGCCGGAAATTCGGGTGTTGGAAAATCAAGTTTACTCAACTGCATATTAAAAGACGCTAATCTTGAGACCGGAACGGTGAGCAGCAAAATAGAACGCGGACGTCATACTACCAGACACAGTGAATTAATACCGCTTGATAACAACGGAGGATATATTATAGACACACCCGGGTTTAGTTCATTCTCTGTAAGCGGTTTTGATGAACATGAGCTTTATAAGCTTTTTCCTGAATTTATAGAGTATTCCGATAATTGCAGATTTGCCGACTGCAGTCATACCGTTGAACAGGGCTGCTCTGTACTTGAAGCGGTAGAAACCGGTGAAATCAGTAAATCCAGACATGAAAGTTATGTCGAACAATATAAGGAAATTCTAGATAGTAAAACTTTTTGATAACGGGGGATAAATAAAATGTCCAAAATAATTATTTCACCTTCAATATTATCTGCTGACCCTGCCAATTTAGAACGTGATGTTAGGCTGGTAGAAGAGGCTGGAGCTGAGTATCTCCATATTGATATTATGGACGGACATTTTGTTCCAAATTTAAGTTATTCGGCAAATGTAATAAGAGCTTTAAGAAAGAAATCAAACTTAATATTTGACGTTCATTTAATGCTTCAAGATGCTGACAAATTCATTGATGAATTTGCAGAAGCCGGTTCTGATATAATTACAGTTCATCAGGAGGCAGTTCCAAACTTAAAAGAAACACTTAAAAATATTCACTCATTTGGAAAAAAGGCAGGAGTAAGTTTAAAACCCGGAACTCCTGTAGATATGATTTTAAATGTTTTGGATTTGACTGATGTGGTTCTGCTTATGACTGTTGAGCCCGGATTTGGAGGGCAAAGTTATCTTCATCAAGTAGATAAAAAAATCTCTGAATTATATAAGATTATCAATAATCAAAATCTAAATATCGGGATAGAGGTTGATGGAGGGATAACTGAGGAAAATGTGAACAGACCTGTAAGAGCAGGTGCAAACATTATTGTTTCAGGCTCAGCAATTTTTAATTCTAACAACATAAAAGATACGATAAATAAAATGCGTAAGAAAGCGGAACAAGGAGTACAAGAACGTGAAATCAATAATTTTTAGCGGCGCTTATATAGAAAACTATGATTATTTGTCTGAAATTAATTTTGATGAATATCTAATAATATGTGCGGATTCCGGATATAAACACGCAGAGAATTTAAAAATAGTACCGGATGTTATTTTGGGCGACAATGATTCATATTTAAAAAAGTATCCTGATAATATTAAAAATCTTGTTTTTCCACCAGAAAAAGATTTTACAGACACCCACGCAGCGATAGATTATGCTATTAATAATAATGCAGAAGAAATTTTAATTATTGGCGGTCTTGGCGGCAGGATAGACCATGAATTTTCTCATTTTTGTCTTATGAATTATGCTTTGGATAAAGGAGTAAAACTAAAGTTGATTAATGACACAAATGAAATATGGATGGAAAATAAACCTTTTAAACTTAAAAAATCTAAAAGAAAATATGTTTCATTCTTTCCTTATGCAGGAGCTGTATTGAATTTTTCAATAAAAGGTTTAAAATATGAGACAACAAATATGCGTTTGGTTCCAAACCGAGTTCAAGCGTCGAGCAATGAGTTTTGTGATTCTGATACTGCAATTGTAACCTTTGACAGCGGACTTGTTATTGTTATGTTATGTGACGACAGATATTAATTTTAAGTGGAGATTTTGCAATGAAATATATATTAAAGACCTTGTCGTATTTTGTATTAATTACCATTGTAGCTGTATACAGTTCATCATGCTCTTTAAGTGATAAATCTGAGAGTATAAGTCCTTCTCCAGCCCCAAGTATTGGAGTGAGTAATAATACGGCTTTCAGCGATATATTTTCTGAGTTTAACGAATTAAAAAATGTATCAGCAGCCCTGTTAAATAGTAAAACTGATTTAGTTTGGTGGCAGAAATTTGATTCAATATATAATAATGTGAATGCAGTATATGAAGAAAATAATGCTATTAATATGAGCGGTAAACTCGGCGGTATGGATAAGTCTTTATCACAAGCGTTGGTAAGTGTTTCGTCATCATATAAAGACGCATTTGATATTATGAACGCAGCAAAAGACAATGATGATTCGGAAATACAGCAATATGCTTATAATGATTTTTCAAATAAAATATCTTCTGCAAATAATCAATGGGAACATGTTTTAGAAACATTGATTGAAACATCTCCGCCTGATAGTAGTCAATAAAACAATTATTTATATATTGTTAATTTAAAATAAAATTATATTTTAGCTATTTGTCGTTAAACCATCTATATAGTTTGTCGTATATAGAGTATATATTATAAAATAAGTTATAATATTAATATAAGACCCCAGCGTGTAAGAAACTACGCATGGGGTCTTATATTAATGAGATTATATTCAACTATGCCTTTACTATCTTTAAAAATTTCTTTTTACCTTTTTTTACTATCATTTCGTTTTCATTTTCGAAATAAGTATTATCAATAATTGTCGAAACGTCAGAAATTTTCTCGTTATTCACTGTCAGTCCATTTTGCTGTATAAGTCTTCTGCCTTCAGCTTTTGATGGTATGAGTCCAACCTGAACCAATAAATCAAGTACATTTATTCCTGCATTGATAATTGAAGCATCAACAGTTTCCGATGGCATATCAGCTGCATTTCCACCTGAAAATATAGCCATAGCCGCATCATTTGCTTTTTTTGCTTCTTCTTCACCATGCACCATTTTTGTAACTTCATATGCTAATAAGCATTTCGCTTTGTTTAGTTCAGCACCTTCACATTTTTCATATTCAGCAATTTCTTCAAGCGGTAGAAATGTAACCAATTTTAGAAGTCTTATTACATCGGCATCATCAACATTTCTCCAATATTGGTAAAACTCATAAGGTGAAACTTTCTCAGGGTCAAGCCAAAGAGCTCCTTTTTCTGTTTTACCCATCTTTTTGCCCTCGCTTGTTGTAAGCAGAGTAAATGTCATACCATAAGCCTGTTTGCCGTCTTTACGCCTGATTAATTCAATACCTCCGAGAATATTAGACCATTGGTCGTCTCCCCCAAACTCCATAATAACGCCGTAATCTTTATGAAGCTTATAAAAATCATAGCTTTGCATCAGCATATAGTTGAATTCTAAGAATGAAAGCCCTTTTTCTAATCTTGTTTTAAAACATTCAAATGTCAGCATTCTGTTAACAGAAAAGTGAACGCCTACGTCGCGTAGAAAGTCAATATAATTCAGTTTCAGCAGCCAATCAGCATTGTTGACCATTATAGCATTCTCACCGTCAAAATTGATGAATTTAGACATCTGTTTTTTAAAGTTGTCTGCATTATGCTGAATAACTTCCTGAGTTATCATAGGGCGCATATCAGCTTTTCCTGTTGGATCGCCGACCATGGTAGTACCTCCGCCCAATAAAACAATAGGTCTGTGTCCTGCGTTCTGCATATGTTTCATTACTATAAGCTGCATAAAATGACCTATATGAAGACTGTCAGCAGTTGGATCAAAGCCAATATAAAATGTTATTTTCTCTTTTCCGAGAAGCTCTCTGATTTCATCTTCATGAGTGGTTTGGGCAATTAAGCCTCTTTCTTTCAGGGTGTCAAAAACATTTTTATTATTCATTGTCCGAATTCTCCTTTTCTCCATCATCTACTGGTACAGTTATTTCAATCCCCAGTTCTTCCAATTGTTTTTTATCAACATAACTAGGCGATTTCAGCATTAATTCTGATGCAGTTTGAACTTTTGGGAAAGCAATTACGTCACGTATTGAATCGCAGCCTGCCATAATCATAACAAGTCTGTCAAGACCATAGGCTAGTCCGCCATGCGGTGGAGTACCATATTTAAATGCCTCCATTAAATGACCAAAACGCTCCCAAGCTTCATCATGCGTGAAACCAAGTGCTTTGAACATTCTTTCTTGTAAATCAGAATTAAATATTCTTAAGCTTCCGCCGCCGATTTCGCTTCCGTTTAAAATAATATCGTATGCTTTTGCTCTAACGTTTTGAGGTTCAGTTTCTAGTTTTTCGATATCCTCATCTACCGGATGTGTAAATGGGTGGTGTTTAGCAACGTATCTGTCTTCCTCCTCAGAATACTCAAAGAGAGGGAAGTCAGTAACCCAAAGAAAATTAAATTTAGAATTATCAATAAGGTCGAATTGACGTGCCACTTCAAGACGCAGATTACCAAGAGCATCATATACCACATCGTTTTTATCAGCAATTATAAGTATTGCGTCGCCGGGAACAGCGTCAGTTTTAGAAAGTATTGAATTAATCTCATCATCTGATAAAAACTTGGTTATTTGTGAACGCAAAGAATCATCTTCAACAACAATCCAAGACATTCCTTTAGCCTTATATGTCTTAACATATTCAGAGAGTGCATCAAGCTTCTTCCTGGATAACTTGTTCCCAAGACCTTTTACATTTATACAGCGAACGCTTCCGCCATTTTCAACGGCGCCGGAGAACACTTTAAAACCGCAGTTTTTTACTTCATCAGAAATATCTATAAACTCCAAACCAAATCTTGTATCTGGTTTATCTGAACCAAATCTATTCATTGCCTCATTATATGGCATTCTTATAAAAGGAGTTTCTATGTCAATTCCCATAGCTTCTTTAAAAACTTTTTTTAAAAAGCCTTCATTTATGTTTATTATCGTGTCAATATCTACAAATGATAGTTCCATGTCAAGCTGTGTAAATTCGGGTTGACGGTCTGCTCTTAAATCCTCATCTCTAAAACATCTGACAACTTGAAAATACCTGTCATATCCGGCAAGCATAAGCATTTGTTTATATTGCTGCGGAGACTGCGGCAAAGCGTAAAATTTTCCTTGCTGAACCCTGCTGGGGACCAAATAATCTCGAGCGCCTTCAGGAGTACTTTTGGTGAGCATAGGAGTTTCAATCTCTAAAAAACCGTTTGCATCAAAATAATCACGAGCAATTTTAGTAACTTTGTGACGCAGCATCATATTTTTTTGCATATCAGGACGCCTTAAATCAAGGTATCTATATTTTAATCTTAGTGCGTCATTAGTGTCAATGTTTTCCTCGATATAGAAAGGAGGTGTTTCGGATGAGTTAAGAACCCTTAGCTCAGTAACAAAAACTTCAATTTCACCGGTAGGCATATTTTTATTGACATTTTCAGGCGTTCTCCTGAGAACCTTACCTTTAACAGCAATAACATATTCTCCTTTTAAATGCTCGGATTTTTCAAATACATCTTTGTCAGTTGAATCGTTAAAAGCTAATTGTACTATACCGGTTCTGTCACGCAGCGTAACAAAATTTACGCCTCCAAGTTTTCTGTTTTTTGCTACCCACCCCATAAGTACGACTTCTTTGTTTTCATCTGAGGCATTAAGCTCACCGCACATATTTGTGCGTTTCATATCAGACAATGTTTCAAATTCCATTTATCTTTCTCCTTAAAATAAATTATAAACAAGATAATATCATTTTTTTATTATATTATAAATCGAATCACAGGATAATTCTACAACAGTTTCTTCGCCTGTTCCCATGTTTTTCAATGAAGCCTTATTGTTTAAAACTTCATCATCTCCGATAACAATACTATAACATGCTCCTAGTTTATTTGCATATTTCATTTGTGCTTTAACGCTCCTGTCACATAAATCGCGTTCAGCCCAAAGACCTTTATTTCTTAAATCATATACTAACTTTTGTGCGGTTAAGCTGGCATTATCGCCAATTGAAGCTACAAATATATTCGGACCCAAACTTTCTCCAAGTTCGATTCCTTGGCTTTTTAAAATTAAAATCAGTCGCTCAATACCCATAGCAAATCCTATACCAGGAGTTGGCTTGCCGCCTAATTCTTCAACAAGTCCATTATATCTGCCGCCGCCGCATACTGTAGACTGAGCTCCGAGAGCGTCAGATGTTATTTCAAACACTGTTTTTGTGTAATAATCAAGCCCTCTGACAATATTTGGATCAATAGCATATTTTATATTAAGTTTATCTAAATATGATGTCAGCTGATTAAAATGAGAATCACAATCCTCACATAAATAATCAATCATACGCGGAGCATCAGCACAAACTTCTTGGCATACCGGTGATTTGCAGTCGATAATCCGCATTGGATTTTTCTCAAGTCTATCTTTACAAGTATCACATAATTTATCAATATGGCTGCTGAAATATTTTTTTAGTTCTTCATTATACTTTGGCTTGCATTTTTCACACCCAATACTGTTTAAATTAAGTGATAAGTCTTTTACACCAAGAGTTTTAAAAAAGTCAAAAGCAAGAGTTATTATTTCAGCGTCTGTGGCGCTTGAATCGCTTCCAAAACATTCAAGACCGAACTGGTGAAACTCCCGGAGTCTGCCGGATTGAGGCTTCTCATATCTATAGCAAGAAATTAAATAATATAACTTTGTGGGTTGAGGATTCGCATAAAGCGAATTTTCAATGTAACTTCTAACCAATGAAGCGGTTCCCTCTGGACGCAAAGTAATGCTACGCCCGCCCTTATCGTTGAATGTATACATTTCTTTTTGAACCACGTCTGTCGTGTCCCCAACTCCTCGGCTAAAAAGAGAAGTATCCTCGAAAACAGGAGTACGAATTTCTTTATAGCCGTATTTAGCACAAATTTCATGAGCCGTATTTTCAATCAGTCTCCAAATTTTTGAATCGTTTGGCAGTATATCTTCGGTGCCTCTTGGCTTTTTTATCATTTTTGCCTCTCCTTTACAAAATTTGTTAATGTCCCAATACCATCAATTTCAACCTCCACTGTATCTCCTATATTCATAGAACCAATACCGGAGGGAGTACCCGTTGTAATGATGTCTCCGGGATAAAGAGTCATGATTTGCGATATTGCAGAAACTAAATAATCAGTTTTAAATATAAAATTTGATGTATTGGATTCCTGCATTACTTTTCCGTTAAGGCGCAAACGAATATCAGCGTTATCAGGATCTAATTCTGTCTCTATAAATGGTCCTATTGGAGCAAATGTGTCAAATCCTTTAGCTCTTGTCCACTGTGAATCAAGCCTTTGCAAATCACGAGCGGTAATATCATTTAAACAAGTATAGCCGAGAATATATTTTTTAGCTTCAGATTCGCTTACGTATGATGCGGTTTCTCCAATAACTATTGCTAACTCAGCCTCATAATCAACTTGTTCTGACATATCAGGATATATAATATTATCCATATTACCAATAACAGAAGAGGATGGCTTTAAAAACAGAGCAGGAAATTTAGGAATATTCAGCCCCATTTCATTTGCATGATTCGCATAATTTAATCCTACTGCAACTATTTTTGAGGGTTCGCACGGCGGAAGAATTTTAACTTCATTTCTATTAACATTTGTACTTGTATATGAAAAGAAATCAAAAATATCTCCTTCAATTAATTCAAACATATTTGAAGAACTATCATACTTTGCGTAATAAATCTCATCATTATATAATATTCTGGCAAATTTCATTATTTCATCTCCGTTTATTTTTCTGATATAGAATAATTTGAAAGGATTTCATCAAATAAAGCTATCAAATCATTTCGTCCGGTACGCTTTTCGGCAGAAAATGGAATTAATATTGAATTATTATCCATTTGTAAATCATTATAAATCTCGGTTAAATTTTTGTCAATTTGTGATTTCTTTAATTTATCAATTTTTGTTGCAACAACAATTGTATTAAAATTATAATGTCTTATCCAATCCGCCATTGTAATATCATCTTTTGACGGTGCATGTCTAGCATCGACTAACTGAATAACTTGAACTAAATTATATCTTTTTGATAGATAAGTATCAATCATGGCTGACCATTTTTCTTGCTCAGCTTTTGAAACTTTAGCATATCCATAGCCGGGTAAATCCACAATCCTGTATCTGTCTTTTTGAATTTGATAGAAATTTATTGTGGCGGTTTTTCCTGGAGTACTGCTTGTTCTTGCAAGTTTATTTCTATTTGTCAGGCAATTTATTAAAGAGGATTTTCCAACATTCGAACGGCCAACAAGAGCTATTTCAGGAACTAATGTATCAGGATATTGTTCAAATGAAACTGCGGTTTTAAGTAAATCTACTTCAACAAAATCCATTCGTATCACCTCATCAAATTTATATATTACAGTTTTGCAATCGTTACATTGCTTATATCATTTTTTATATATAGTTCATTGTCAAGGGGCAATAAGTTATTCCCACTTTTTTTTACAGGCAATGACGGTTTGAATGGTTTAGTTAATGCATTTTCCAAAACATCAACCATATTTTTAGCAAAGATAAACTCAATATTATTTTTAACTATATCAGGAAGCTCTTCATAATCTGCTTTATTTTCAAACGGTATAATAACTTTTTTTATACCTATTCTTAAAGCTGCCAATGTTTTTTCTTTTAAGCCTCCGATTGGAAGAACTTTTCCTCTTAGTGTTATCTCTCCTGTCATTGCAACGTCATGTTTTACAGGTTTGCCGGTTAAAGCAGAAATCATAGCTGTTGCCATGGTAATTCCGGCAGATGGTCCATCCTTTGGTATTGCTCCTTCAGGAATATGAATGTGCAAATCATAATTTTTATAAAAATCAGACTTAATTCCAAATTTATAACTGTTTGAACGTATAAAGCTATATCCGGCCTTTGCAGATTCTTTCATTACATCGCCAAGATTACCGGTAAGCTCAAGTTTTCCTGTACCGTCCATAATATTAACCTCGACGGATAATGTTTCTCCTCCAACTTCTGTCCATGCTAACCCATTAACTATTCCTACAGAATCTTTCTTTTCGATTGAGCTGTCGTTATAGATTTTTTTGCCTAAAAATTCATTTAAGTTTTTCCTTGTAACGCTTATATAAAAATCATTATCTTCCGCAACTTTAACAGCAACTTTTCTGCAAACCTTAGAAATTGCTCTTTCTAAATTTCTAACGCCGGATTCACGTGTATACCCGTTAATTATTTCTTTAATACCACTGTCGGTAATATTTAAATTATGGCTAGTAAGTCCATTATTTTTACGTTGTTTTTGAATTAAATATTTTTTTGCGATATTGAGTTTTTCATCTTCTGTATATCCAGAAACTTCAATTATGTCCATTCTGTCCAAAAGAGGACGAGGAATATTTTCAAGACTGTTCGCAGAAGCTATGAACATAACGTTGGATAAATCGAAAGGAAGCTCAATATAATTATCTCTAAAGCTTTTATTTTGTTCTGGGTCTAAAACCTCAAGCATAGCTGAAGTTGGGTCACCGCTGATATCTTTCGTCATTTTATCTATTTCATCCAATAGTATAACAGGGTTATTTACATTGGCGCGCTTTATAGCATCAATTATTCTTCCGGGCATTGCACCGACATATGTTTTTCTATGACCTCGAATTTCAGACTCATTATGTACGCCGCCTAAACTTAGCCTAATATATTTCCTGCCTATGGATTTTGCCAAAGAGCTGACTATTGAAGTTTTTCCGGTTCCGGGAGGACCAACTAAGCATAAAATATTTCCGTTTACCTTATTTGTAAGTTTGCTTACTGCAATGTACTCTAAAACTCTTTCTTTAACCTTATCCAAACCATAATGGTCTCTGTCCAGCTGCGTTTTTGCTGCTTTTATGTCAAGAGTTTCATCGCCGGTTATATCCCATGGCAGAGCTATTATGGTTTCTATATATCCTTGAATAACAGCATATTCCTGTGAATGCGGGGGAGTTTTAGTAAGCCTTGAGAATTCATCATTCAGCTTGTCCATGACTTCTTTTGGTAAATTTCTGTCTTTGATGCTCTCACGATATTTTTTTATATCAGAGTCGTTTTCTTCGCCTTCGCCTAATTCTTCCTGAATTACTTTAAGTTTTTCTCTGAGTACATAATCACGCTGATTATTATCAAGATTTTCCTGAACCTGATCCATTACACTTTTCTCTATATCAAGTAGATCAATTTCTTCAGACATTATTGTTATAAGCTGTTCCATTCTTTCAAGAACGTTCACTTTATCCAGAACCGTTTGTTTAAGAGCAGGTTTTATAGGAATATTTGATATAATGACATCAGTCATTTCACCAGGATCGTCAATTGCGAGCAGAGCGCTTATGGCCTCAGGAGATGCCTTATCATACAGTTCAAGATAGTCCTCTGTCAAACGCTGAATTTTTCGAATTAAGATTTGAGTATATGTATCATCATCAGAATTAATATCGTCAAGCTTAGTAACATTAACTTGTATATACTTTCCTAAATCTTCAAAATCATTTATGCTTGCTCTTGATTTTCCCTCAACAAGTATTCTTATAGAACCATCAGGAAGACGAAGAATTTGACGTATTTCGCATATAGTTCCAATTTCAGCTAAGTCTGATTTAACCGGAGACTCAACTAAAAAATCATTTTGATAACACAAAAATATCAATTTATTTTTCTGCATTGCCGCTTCTACAGCGTCAATCGACCTTGGTCTGCCAACATCAAAATGAAGTGCCATGCCCGGAAAGACAATAAGTCCTCTAAGCGGAACGAGGGGCAGTGTATATTTATTATCTATCATATTTATTATACCTTAACTTTCTATATGAATTTAATGCCGTGTAAAAATACTCGGCAGAAGTTAATTATACTATTAATATATATAAATATCAAGTATTTCCGCAAAATTCTACTGTATAAATTCTTATAAAAACATAAGAAGTTTTTGTGCAACGAATAAACAAATAAACGAAAATTTACAGATTATAGTATAATAGTCAAATTTGCGTTTTAAATCAATATAAATTACTTTTATTTGCATATCAATTGAAATATAAAATATATTGTGATATAATAGATAAAATATTGGGGGAAGTGATATTATGAGTTTACTCATATATAAAGCGTTGTGTTATTTTTTTATATATGGATTTTTAGGCTGGTGCTGTGAAGTCATATATGCCGCAATAATTGACGGAAAGTTCGTTAACCGCGGATTTCTAAACGGACCCATATGTCCTATATATGGGTTTGGGGTTTTATTTGTTTTAACTTTATTGGAACCGATTAGAGAAAATTTTTTATTTTTATTTATAGGGTCGGTTATATTAACATCAGTGCTTGAATTTATAACAGGATTTTTGCTTGAAAAAGTATTTAAAATGAAATGGTGGGATTACTCAAACGAACGTTTTAATATTCACGGTTACATATGTTTAAAGTTTTCAATTATTTGGGGATTGGCATGCTTAATAGTAGTCGATATAATACATCCATTTTTTATGAAGGCTGTGGAAATAAATCCAATAAATATTGGTATTATCACAATTGGTATATTAAGTGTTTTATTTATATCTGACATTATCTCAACAATTATTGGAATTAACAGAACAAACAGATATTTAAAATTATTGTCAAAATCAGGCAGTCAGCTTAGAAAGATTTCTGAATCTATAGGTGAAAATATTTCTGACAAAACAATTCAATTTACTCAAAAAAGTGAAAATATAAAAAATGATGTAAAAGAAAAACGTCAAAAAGCCATAAATGATATGGAAAAGCATAGAGCGGCTATTCAGAGAAAACAAGAGGATATATTAAAGAATATGCCTATGACTGCAAAACGTATACGTTCCGCATTTCCCGACTTAAAATTATTTGAGTATTGGGATAATAAGAATAAAGAAAATAAAAAATAATTTATAATATAAAATAAAATTTGGAGGAAGTAACATAAGTATGATTAAAAGATTAGTTTCTGTAGTATCCATCATTTTAATTTCCGTATTGTTATTTTGCTCATGCAATCAGATTGCATCAGTTAAAAATGATGATAAAATAAGTGTAGTCGCCACAATTTTTCCGGCCTATGATTTTGTTCGTGAGGTCTCTCGCGGTACAGACGACATAGATTTAAAACTTTTGCTTAAGCCCGGTTCGGAAGCGCATTCATATGAACCAACCCCGCAGGATATAATTGCTATACAAAATTGTGATGTCTTTATTTATGTTGGCGGAGAATCCGATGAATGGGTAAAAAATATTTTGTCATCGATTGACACTAATTCAATAAATATAGTTTCTATGATGGATTGTGTTGAGCTTGTTAAGGAAGAAACAGTTGAGGGAATGGAAGAAGAGAAGAATGCAAAAGAAACATATGAGCCGGAATATGATGAACATGTTTGGACATCTCCTAGAAACGCGATAAAAATTGTTGATAAAATCAATTCTTCAATGGCAGAATCAAGACCTGTTAATAAAGAAATTTATAATAATAACACTATAAGTTATAATGAAAAGCTAGAACAGCTTGATAAAGATTTTCATGAAATTGTGAAGTCAGGCAAACGAAATACAATCGTCTTCGGCGACAGATTTCCATTTAGATACTTTGCTGATGAATATGGATTAGAATATTATGCAGCTTTTCCGGGGTGTTCGGAAGAAACGGAAGCTAGTGCAAAAACAGTTTCATTTTTAATAGATAAAATTAAAACAGAAAATATTCCTGTAGTATTATATCCTGAATTGTCAAATCAAAAGGTTGCAAAAACAATATGCGAGTCTACAGGGGCTGTTCCGCTCCAGTTCAATTCATGCCATAATTTAACAAATGATGAATTTGAAAACGGCGCAACATACTTGAGTCTTATGAAAGAAAATATAAACACGCTGCAGCGTGCATTAAACTGAATATGGAGATATTATGAGTGATTTTAGCAGAAAAAATGTTATAGTTATTGGCGGAGGGCCTGCCGGAATGATTGCGGCAGGCACAGCGGCAGAACGAGGAAACAATGTTAAATTAATTGAGCAGAATAAGATTTTGGGTAAAAAGCTATTAATAACCGGCAAGGGCAGATGTAATTTAACCAACGCTTGCGACGATGTTGAAACACTGATACAAAATGTGCCTACTAACGGGAATTTTTTATACAGTGCATTTTATACATTTTCCAATATGGAGGTTATCGAATTTTTTAATAAGCTTGGCGTTGAAACTAAAGTTGAGCGCGGAAATAGAGTCTTTCCGGTTAGCGATAAAAGTTCCGACATTGTAGAAGCGCTTAGAAATTATATTATAAAAAACAACGTTGAAATAATTAATGACAGAGTGGATTCTATACTTACGGTTAATAATGATTCTGATGAGAAAAGCATGGTTTCCGGTGTTATATGCAGTAACAGAGGGAAGATATTCGCAGACAGGGTAATTATTGCTACGGGGGGTATGTCATATCAAAAGACAGGCTCAACAGGCGATGGATATTTTTGGGCTGAAGAGCTTGGACATACTATAACGGATATTCGGCCTTCTTTAGTTCCTGTTATAGTAAAAGAAGATTGGATTCAAGATGTTTTAGGACTTACTTTAAAAAATATATCAATTAAAGTAAAGAACTCAAAAAACAAAACTATATATACTGATTTTGGTGAAATGATGTTTGCACATTTTGGATTAACAGGTCCTGTAATCCTTAGTGCAAGCGCGCATATGAAAAATATTAAATCTGAACATTATATGATAGAACTTGATTTAAAACCCGGACTGAGTGAAAATCAGCTTGATGAAAGGATTTTACGTGATTTTAGTGAAAATTTAAATAAAGATTTTAAGAATAGTTTAAATAAGCTAATGCCTAAAAAATTAATAGATCCAATTATTGAGATGTCTGAAATTGATCCGTTAAAAAAGGTTAATTCAATAACTAAATCCGAAAGAACTGCGTTAGTAAAACTGCTAAAGTGTATTAAATTCAGCGTAGTTGATTTTTGTCCTATAGAGCAGGCTATAGTAACGTCTGGAGGAATAAATGTTAAAGAAATAAATCCATCAACTATGGAATCTAAAATCGTTGACGGATTATTCTTTGCCGGAGAAATAATTGACGTTGACGCTTATACCGGCGGATTTAATTTACAAATAGCGTTTTCGAGCGGCTTTCTTGCGGGAACGTCGTGCTGAACTGCGCTGAAATGATGACTTAAAGTTTCTGTATAGAGTTGCGGAAATTACACAGAATATTATTGATAAAGCATATGTAATAACAGCAGTAATTATAAATCTTGATATAGTATCTGTAACTTTAATTCCATTTAAAATTTCATAAGTCGAAGTGATTATCAAACAATGCACAAGATATATGTTGTAAGAGGCTCCGGAAATGCTGATAAAGAATCCTTTTCCACGGCTTTCCAGGGATTCAGTAAGACCATACGCGTATTGGTAAAAACCAAATGTTGAGAACAGACAGAATAATATCACTATTGTAGGTGAGAAAGGATTGTTTATAACACCGCCATACTCCATATATGAAGTTACGCAGTGAAGTATTGCAAAAACAAGCCAGCCTGCATAGACCAAAAGTCTTGATTTGCTTAAGAAACGTAAGAACTCATTATAATACATTCCGGCGTACATTCCAAGTATCCAAAACACCAAGTATGACGGAAATATCTTATGCGTATATTCAGTCGAAGATATCAGCATTCTGAATCCTATTGAACATACGACAGCTATAAAGATTATTATTGTATTGAAAAGCTTAGATTTATGCTTGCTGAGTAAAATCCAAAGCGGCATAAGCAGATAGAACTGCATTATTAAGACAACAAAATAAAATTGAGCAGATAAATCTCCGTTCAAAATATATTTTATCAATGAAACCGGATTAAATTCATAAATATGGAAAGCATAAACAAAGATGATATAATATATGACGACCATAATTATATACGGCAGATATATTTTTCTGATTCTATCTAATAGAAACGGCGCGTATGTAAATTTTCTTTCGCTGAATTTATAAAATAATTTTAACGCACTTGTAAAAATAAAAGCAGGTACAGCAAAAGTAGTGAGTTTCGTAACTGTGAAAAACACTATAGATAAAACGCTCCATTTCGGAAATACATTTATGCCCTCTGAAAGCAAATGTATTAATATAACAAACATACAGAGGAAGAATTCAAAAACTGAAACTTCCGTAATTTTTCTTTTCATATAACATCCCTCTACATAATAGTATTTATATTTTACACTATTTTCATATTTAAGTCAATGCTTAATAAAACTACATAAATTTTATAAAAAGATTATAAAAAGTTTATGTAGTTTTATTGTATATTATAGTTGAATAGTTGTGCAAGGTCTGGTATAATCAAACTTGCCGATATACAACATATTGTAGAATATGGAAATTTTATTTAGGAGGAACTGCTATGACAAACTTAGGTTGGCAAGGTTTTAAAGATGGTGTTTGGAAAGATACAATAAATGTTGAAGATTTTATTAGAAATAATTATACTGAATATAAAGGCGACGAAAGTTTTTTGTGTGACAGAAGCGAAAAAACTGATGCTGTATATAAAATAACCAGAGAACTTATTCTCGAAGAAATAAAAAAGGGAATAATAGATGTTGAAACAGAAAAAGTTTCAGGTATTGATAATTTTGACCCTGGTTATATTGATAAAGATAATGAAGTAATCGTGGGTCTTCAAACGGACAAGCCGTTAAAAAGAATAGTAAATCCATATGGTGGAATGAGAATGGTTGAACAATCATTAAATGAGTATGGATATAAACTTAATAAAGACATTGAGAACCATTTCAAAGAATATAGAAAGACACATAATGACGGCGTATTTGACGCCTATACCTCAAAAATGAGGGCTGCCAGATCAGTTGGATTAATGACTGGTTTGCCTGACGCATATGGAAGAGGAAGAATTATTGGTGACTATAGAAGAATCGCTCTTTATGGAGTGGATAGACTGATTGAAGAGAAAAAGAAAGATTTTGAACTAAAGGAATCTCTTCCTGCGTCAGATGATGTTATCAGAATCAGGGAAGAAATACGTATGCAGATTAAAGCTCTTAATCAGATAAAAAGTATGGCTGAAAAATATGGATTTGATATTTCTAATCCTGCAAAAGACGCTAGAGAGGCGATACAATTTACGTATTTTGGATATTTGGCCGGTGTTAAAGAAAATAATGGAGCTGCAATGTCATTTGGCAGAAATTCTGCATTTTTTGATATTTATATCTCACGAGATATAGAAAATGGAGTTTTGACAGAGGAAGAGGCTCAGGAGTTGATTGACCAGCTTGTCATAAAACTTAGATTGGTTCGTCATTTAAGAACACCCGAATATAACGAACTGTTTTCGGGCGATCCAACATGGGTAACAGAATCAATAGGCGGAATGGGTGCAGACGGAAGAACAATGGTCACAAAGACGTCTTATAGAATGCTCCATACTCTGACAAATCTTGACCCGGCACCGGAACCTAATATGACAGTTTTATGGAGTAATAGTTTGCCTGAGGCATTTAAAAACTACTGTGCAAAAATGAGCATTGAGACAGACGCTATACAATATGAAAACGATGACCTTATGCGCCCTCTCTATGGAGATGACTATGGTATAGCTTGCTGTGTATCATCTATGGAACTGGGCAAAAGAATGCAGTTTTTTGGTGCACGCGTTAATCTTGCTAAAACTTTACTAATGTCAATGAATGACGGTGTTGATGCGCTTAAGGGCTTGAAGGTTTTGAAATGCACTGAACCAATGACAGATGATGAATATTTAGATTACGAAAAGGTTAAAGCGTCTTATTTTAAATGCTTGGAAGAAGTTGCCGAACTCTACGTTAATACTATGAACACTATACACTATATGCATGATAAATACGCATATGAAGCTGGACAAATGGCGCTTCATGATACAGATGTAAAACGTTTCATGGCGTTTGGAGTTGCCGGATTGTCAGTTGTTGCGGATTCATTATCTGCAATAAAATTTGCAAAGGTAAAGCCTATACGTGATGAAAACGGTTTAGCTTATGACTTTGAAACCATAGGTGATTTTCCGAAGTATGGAAATGATGACGATAAAGTAGACAGCATTGCTGTTGAGGTTTTAGAAAAATTCTTTAATGAATTAAAGAAACACCCAACTTACAGAAATGCAGAACATACGCTTTCTGTATTAACAATAACCTCAAACGTTGTGTATGGTAAAAAGACCGGAACAACACCTGATGGACGTAAAAAAGGTGAACCTTTGGCTCCTGGTGCTAATCCAATGCATGGAAGAGACGTAAACGGCGCTTTGGCTTCACTAAATTCAGTAGCTAAGCTAAAATTTGCTGACTGTTGTCAAGATGGAATTTCTAATACCTTTTCAATTATTCCTGATGCTCTTGGAAAGAGTGAAGAAGCAAAGGTTACAAACTTAGTTGGGCTTTTAGACGGCTATTTTAAACAGGGAGGATTCCATCTCAACGTTAATGTATTAAATAGAGAAACATTGGAAGACGCTATGGAACACCCGGATAAATATCCAACACTTACAATAAGGGTATCAGGATATGCTGTAAACTTCAACAGACTTACACGTGAACAGCAGCTTGAGGTAATATCCAGAACATTCCATGAGTCTATGTAACGTGTAAAGTGTATTTGTTTACACGTTGATATAAGAGAAGATAATATTGATATTATAGCAAACGCCATCTGTAAAGAATATAGCTTTACGGATGGCGTTAAAGCATTTATTTGTTGCTAAAAACAATATGTTAAATTTACGCAGGTGATATATTATGGAAAATGAAAATATAATAAAAAGTAATACTGATATAATCGGTAATATACATTCTTTTGAAAGTATGGGAAGTGTTGACGGTCCCGGAATACGTTCTGTTGTTTTTTTTCAGGGATGCAGTTTAAGATGCGCTTTTTGCCATAATCCTGATACTTGGGGAACCGAACCTAATAAAGTTATTACTACCGCTGATTTAATAAAAAAAATCCTGCGGTTTAAACCTTATTATGATTCATCCGGCGGCGGTGTAACATTTTCTGGAGGCGAACCGCTTCTTCAGCCTGAATTCTTGCTTGACATATTAAAAAAATGCAAACAAAACAATATCCATACTGCGTTGGACACATCCGGAGTAGGTCATAAAGGGGACAAAAAGTTCAGACCTGATTATAAAGAAATACTCAAATATACTGACCTGGTTTTGCTGGACGTTAAGCATACTCGTTCTGAAATGTATAAAGAGATTACTTGTGTAGATATGAGTTTTTTTATGGAATTTCTTGACACGCTCAATTCTTCAGATACGGATGTTTGGATAAGAGCTGTAATTATCCCCGGAATAAATGACAATATGGATTATATAAAAGAGTTAGAAAAATTTTCTAAAAATATTAATAATGTTAAGAAATTTGAACTTTTGCCGTATCATACTCTTGGAGTAAATAAATATAAAGAACTTGGTATTAAATATAGATTGGAAAAACTTCCTCCCATGGATAAGAAAAAAACAAAAGAGTGGGAAGGATTATTAAATAATTCATTAGTATAAAGTGTGATTTTTTTATATTTTCCACTTGACAATAAAGGTCTTGTTGTATATAATTAAACGGTTGATTATTTAATTTGCCCTCTTAGTTAAGTGGATATAACAAGCCCCTCCTAAGAATATGTTATAACGACCGCCTTTCGGGCAAAGGCGATTGACATTGAGTAAGTTTAAGACTAAAATTGAATAGATTTTAAAGATGTTTCCGTAGCTCAGCTGGATAGAGCGACCGCCTCCTAAGCGGTAGGTCGGGTGTTCGAATCACCTCGGGAACGCCAAAAACTCCGCCGGAAAACCCAGTAAAATCAAGGGTTTCCGGCGTTTTTTCATTTTTACGGAAAAAGTGAAAAATCGTAAAATTCACAGATTTTCATTAGCAAAATCTCCGTCAGCTAATGGAAATTAGGACGAATGTCGTCCGCCTTTCAGGTGAACGACTTGCTAATAAAAATTAGCAGGATTTTCGCTATTTTGCTAATGAAAATGCCCTCTCTGCTAATGGCAGAAAAATTCGAGCAAAATTCCTGCTAATGAATAAGGCGTTCGTTACCCTGTTAATTCGTTCATTTAGGGGTGGTCAAGCGACAATCGCACACTACTTCTATGCCATTTCTTATTATATAATTGCGGTAACAGGAGGTGGTTGTTTTGAAAGAACAAAAATATCATTTATACCTTTCCAAGGACGAATACAGCGAAGTGCTGCAATCACTTATCCGTTTGAAGAACAGCCTGATAGCACAAGGCAGATACACGGACGCAGCAGATGATATTCTTTGCAAGGTGCTTTCAGCCAAGAAAAGAAAGTTCAAAATCAAATATATCTGAACACGAATAAAGACCGCCTACACTTTTGTAAGCGGTCTTTGCTAATTTAGAGTAAGTTAGACAAACTGGAATTTATTAGGCAAACAGAATAAGTGCAACACCTGTGATAAGCAGAACTATACCAACAACAAACTCTATCATTCCCACTTTCTTTGCGTATTCTTCTTTCTTCCGACCGGCTTTGAAATCCGCCTCAAAACCGTTGATAAGATTGTATTTCTTTTTAAAGTAAATGAAGTATCCAAACAGAAGGAATGCCAATCCCAGAACTACAGCCAATACCTTTAGGAATATCATATAAACACCTCCACAAAAAATTCAAATTTGTCTTTCTCTTAATTTCCTATTATACACCAAAATTATGAATATTTCTACCCGCCGTCTATTGACCTCAATTAAGAGGAAAGTAGGTGGCTTTTTTTGTTAGCAAAAAAATTTTCAAGAAATTTTGAAAAAACACCCCCCAAAAACGCTCTCCCATTTCAAACAAGTGAAGGGGTTAATTCCGAGCCACGAAAAGGTCAGCCCTTTCACTTGTATTTTGACAACTGAATAAACCATTCACTAAGACTTTAATTCTGATGATTTTAGCCACCTTATCGGGTACGCCGTGACTTCTGCATTGCAGAACAGCGAGAACTCCCGGTATAGGTAACAGGTTGCCCCTGTTACGGCGATGACAGTCAGAAGGATAATGATACTTCTCTACGGAGCTGGCGGAGTACCCGGCAGAGGTGAAATTCCTATGATACAGATTAGCAGTCTGTTCCTTAGTGACTTCCCGTGAGCTTATTGCTCGGCAAGGGGTGTTGAGAACAAATATTGCCCGACCGGTTAGGAAATGAGCCGGTCAAGTACATAGCCATACTGCGATGGCTATGAATTTCACGAAAGGAGGACGCACAAAGTGTCGAACTGCAAAACGATTGCGATATGCAATCAAAAAGGCGGAGTTGGAAAGACGACCACTACGGTAAACCTCGGCGTCGGTCTTGCAATGCAGGGAAAGAAAGTGCTGCTCATAGACGCAGACCCACAGGGCGACTTAACCACTTGTCTCGGTTGGCAGGATACAGACAACTTGGGTATCACGCTTGCAACGAAACTCACAGATGTCATAAATGAAACGATGAATGACCCTACGGTCGGTATTCTGCACCACGACGAAGGTGTTGACCTTATTCCGGCAAACCTTGAGCTTTCAGCAATGGAGTTTAACCTTGTCAACGCAATGAGCAGAGAGACGGCATTGAGAAACTATCTCAGCGAAGTGAAGGAGAAATACGACTATATCTTAATAGATTGTATGCCTTCCCTCGGAATGGTAACAATCAATGCTCTATCTGCGGCAGACAGCGTAATAATTCCTGTTCAGGCTCAGTATTTACCGGCAAAAGGTATGACGCAGCTTGTTCAGACCATTTCACGAGTTAAGAAGCGTATCAATCCGGGCTTAAAGATTGACGGTATGCTTCTCACTTTGGTGGATAGCCGTACCAACCTCGCCAAAAGCACGGTAGAAGCTCTGAGAGAGAACTTCGGTAGTCAAATCAAGATGTATCGAACATATATCCCGATTGCCGTAAAAGCCGCAGAGACTTCTTCCAAAGGCAAGAGCATTTTTGCCTACGAACCGGGCAGCACGGTGTCAAAAGCGTACACCGAATTTACAAAGGAGGTGTTAGCCGATGGCAGGAAGAAAGAGCGACTTCACTCTCACGAAGCTCGATGACTTATTCTCGACGCAGGAACAGAGAGATGAAGAAAAACTTTCAAAAATCCGAGATATTCCCTTGACTGAGATTGACGATTTCCCCGACCACCCTTTTAAGGTGCGTGATGACGAGGATATGGCACAGCTCATTGAGAGTATTAAGGAACGAGGGGTAATCACTCCGGCGACGGTAAGGCAGAAAGAGGACGGCAGATACGAACTCATATCGGGACACAGACGAAAGCGAGCCTGTGAGCTTGCCGGGTTTGATACTCTCCGTTGTGAGGTCGTTGAACTGAACCGAGACGAAGCCACGATTTTAATGGTTGAGAGCAACTACCAAAGGTCGCAGATACTTCCCTCGGAAAAAGCCTATGCCTACAAAATGCGTTTGGAAGCATTGAGCAGACAAGGCAAAAGAACAGACCTAACTTCCGACCCAGTGGGTTGGAAGTCAAGCGGAAAAGAAACAGCACAACTAATTGGAGAGCAGTCGGGTGACAGTCAAACCCAAGTTCGCAGATATATTCGCCTTACAAACCTTGTTCCCGAACTTTTGGAATATGTTGATGAGGGGCGAATTAAAATGCGACCGGCGGTTGAATTGTCTTTTCTCGATGAGGACAGTCAGCGTGATGTGGTTGATGAAATCGACCTGAACGACGCAACCCCGTCCCACGACCAAACAATCCGTATGCGAAAGTTCTTTGAGGAGGGCAAGCTCACAACCGAAGCAATCCAAGCGATTATGTCGGAGGAAAAACCAAACCAAAGGGAGAAAATTGTTTTGAGGGGCGATAGGGTTCGACAGCTTATCCCGAAGAATATTCCCATAAGCCAAACGGAGGATTTTGTGTGCAAGGCATTGGAGCATTACAACAAGTTTCTGCGAAGCAGAGCCGACCGTGACAGCCGATAGCCTTCCCCCTTTCTCACACTCTAACCCCTATATATACCGGCTATTAACCTGCTGAAAAATATACTCTATCTCCCTTGAGTATATCTATCTCTAATAACATATAGCTGTCTATAAAAGGGTTCGCACATTTGGAGCAAAAGCAAAATGTCTGCTACGATAAAAAGTTCAGCCAATCGCACCTTTGATGTTTTGACCGGTTTTGATTACGATTAAGGCAGAAAGGAGCGATGGATATGAAAAACAGGCTGATACCTTGTGTTCTTGCCTGCCTGATGATTTTCCTCGTAGGTTGTAACGGTAACACAGCCAAAGAAGCTGCACAGGAGATTACGAAAACAGAGACTTCTTTTCCGGCTGGTAATACCGAAACAGATTCTCAGGAAGAAACGGCAGAAGAACCGGAAAGCACGACAGTTCAGGAAGAAACACCGATTACGGCAGAAGAAAGCCAATCAACCGCTGAAAGGCAGACGGTTGCGACTGTTCAGACAAAACCGGCGGAAGAAAAAACGGCTGATACTCCTGCAACCGAAAAGCCAAAGGCAGAGCCACCGAAGCAGACAACCACGCAGGCTGAACCCGAAAAACAAACGGAACAGCCAAAAGAACAGACAACTGCCGAACAAAAGCCGGTTGAAAAACCGACTGAAAAGCCGGCAGAACCGAAACCGACAGAGCCGCACAAGCAGACATTCGATGTCAGCCCTTATGTTAGTTACGCAAAAGAGTATGCGGTAAGCATAGGGCTTTCTCTTGACATCACGGCGACAGAATGTTGGGACAACCCCATATCCGCAAATCCTAACCGAAGCGGTATCAAGTCTGATATTGAAAGCAGACTGAACCGATACAAGAACAGCGAGGGTTTTACCGCTGTGTGGATATGGACAGAAAAGCTATCCGATACGGATTACAACATCTATATCGGCTACTGCTAAAACAAAATAATTTTAAGCGGACGCACTGAGTAAAATCGGTGCGTTTTTGCATTTCAAGGAGGAAAACGCAATGGTTAAAACAAAATTCAAGAAAGCCGTCTCGCTTATGTTGGCGGCGGTTATGAGCCTTACTGCTTTTACGGGCATTGGGGCAACGACAGCCTTTGCAGCCGTAGGAGAAAAAGCCGATGTGTACCTCGTCGATTATCCCCGAAGCGGAGATACCAATAACAACGGCGAATGGGGACACGGCAATCTCAACTATATGAACGGTTGGAAAGGCTTGTCCACAAAATATACAGGACTTCGTGCAATGGGTTCGTATTCGGGCAATATTGCCTACTGTATTGAACCGGGTACAGGTCAGCGGACTGGAGATACTCTCACCGAAAAGGACGAGAACTTCTTTAATAACATCAGCCCGAACGGAACGATTTCCGGCGATGACATTCGCCTGCTTATCGGTCGTATCTTGCAGTACGGCTACCGTGGAGGTATTTCGACAAGCTGGAAGTCGCAGAATGAAAGCGACGCAAACTGCATCGCACACGCTTATGCCACTCAGATTTTGATTTGGGAAACGATTGTCGGAGAAAGAGACGCAGGCTTTAATCACGTTTCTACCAGCGGATACAATGCCGTGCTTGAATGTGTAAGCACTGCACACCCACTCCGCAGTAAAATCTTGTCGTACTACAACAGTATGGTAACAAGTGTTCAGAATCACACCAAAGTGCCGAGCTTCTGCACAAGGTCAAGCGGTTCTGCAAAGGTAAACGAGCTTGAATGGAACGGAAGCAAGTATGTTGCTACTCTCACCGATACAAACGGTGTGCTTGGCAATTACAACTTCTCGGCAAACATTGACGGGGTTTCTTTCTCTGTCAGCGGAAACAAATTGACTGTTTCGATGGAGAAAGCTCCGAGCAAGGAATTTACCATCACAGCCGCAAAAAAGAACGGTGTCCGCAGAGGTGTTGTCGTATGGTCTGACGGTATCCATCAGAACGGAAACGGCATTCAGGATGTGGTCACTTATGCTCAGGAGGTCAGTGACCCTGTCAGCGGCTTTGTCAAAATGAAGGTAAGCTACGGCTCTTGTCAGATTGTAAAGACAAGTGAGGACGGAAAGGTTGACGGCATTCAGTTTACCATAAGCGGTAACGGTGTCAATCAGACTGTAACAACCGCAAACGGCGGTAAATTCCAACTGGATAACCTTATGCCCGGTGTTTACACGGTAACAGAACAGTCTATCGACAAATATGTTCCGCAGGAGGTTCACAGAGTAACTGTTGTTGCCGGTCAGGTGTCAAAGGTCAATTTCAATAATGTTCTCAAAAGAGGTAATCTTCAGGTCATCAAATCTTCTGAGGATAACTTGGTTGAGGGCGTTACCTTCCATCTTTACGGCACATCTCTTTCCGGTATTGCTGTCGATGAGTATGCCGTGACAGATAAGAACGGTGTTGCTTCTTTTGATGATGTGCTTATCAGCGGCACTACCCCATACACCATTGAGGAAGTGGATACCGCAATCCGTTATGTTGTGCCTGCAAATCAGACCGCACCGATTAACTGGAAAGAAGTAACCACAAGAAACTTCACGAACATTCTCAAAAAGTTCAGCGTAACCGTAACAAAGAGCGACCGAGAGGAAGGCACACCGCAGGGCGACGCTACCCTTGCCGGAGCAGTTTACGGTATCTATAAAGGCGAAACCCTTGTGGACAAGTATGTGACGGATAAGAACGGGCAGTTTACCACAAAGGAATATGTCTGTGATAATGACTGGACAATCCGTGAAATCACGCCGTCCGAGGGTTATCTGCTTGATACGACTGTTCACAAGGTCGGTGCTGAACCGCAGCTTTATACGGTGGAACACAATCAGACAGCAAATGATGTTACCGAACAGGTTATGAAAGGCAATATCGCCATTATCAAGCACACCGATGACGGCGAAACTCAGATTGAAACACCGGAAAACGGAGCAACCTTTGAAATCTATCTCAAATCTTCCGGCAGTTTTGACGCAGCAGAAGAAGATGAAAGAGATGTCATTGTCTGTGATGAAAACGGTTTCGGGCAGACAAAGGATATGCCTTACGGCGTATATACCGTTCATCAGACCTCCGGTTGGGAAGGTCGTGAGCTGATGAAGAACTTTGATGTGTTCATTGCTCAGGACGGACAGACCTACCGCTATCTTATCAACAACGCAAACTTTGAAAGCTATATCAAGGTTGTCAAGGTGGACGCAGAAAGCGGTAAAAACATTCCTTATGCCGGTGCAGGCTTCAAAATCTTTGACCCTGACGGCAATCAGGTAACAATGACCTTCACTTATCCTACTCCGACAACGATTGATACTTTCTACACCGACGCAAACGGACAGCTTGTGACACCGGAAAAACTGGAATACGGCAAGGGATATTCTCTTGTAGAAGTTCAGGCTCCTTACGGATATGTGCTTGACAGCACACCGGTGTACTTTGATGTGGCAGAGGAACATTCTTCCGATGAGGGTGGTATTACCGTGATTAAGGTCGATAAGCCTAATATGGCACAGAAAGGTACAGTCAGCATTGAAAAGACCGGCGAGGTGTTTTCAGGGGTAAATATCTCCGGCGTGGAAAACGCCGATGTGATTTATCAGCCTGTCTATGAAGTGAAAGGTCTTGCAGGTGCAGTTTATGAGATTAGCGCAGCAGAAGATATTATCACTCCCGACGGTACACTCCGTTATGCAAAGGGCGAGGTAGTAGATACTGTTACCACAGATGAAAACGGACTTGCCAAGAGTAAGGAGCTTTATCTCGGAAAATATACGGTGGTTGAAATTACTGCACCGGAGGGTATGGTCATCAACAAAGAAGCTCACGATGTTGAGCTGACTTATGCCGGTCAGGAAGTGTCTGTAACCGAAACCGCCACAAGCTTTGTAAACGACAGGCAGAAAGTAGCGGTAAGTCTTGAAAAGACTATTGAAAAGAACGACATCTTCAATATCGGCAACGGCGATGAAATGAAGAATATCAGCTTCGGACTTTTCGCCGCAGAAGAACTTGTTTCTGCAAGCGGTACTTCTATTCCGGCAGACGGACTGATTGAGATTATCTCACTTTCCGAGAACGGCAAGGCTGTTATCAAAACCGACCTTCCTTTCGGAAGCTACTATGTAAAGGAACTTGCCACCGATGAGCATTATATCCTTACCGACGCCAAGTATCCGTTCACTTTCAGCTATGCCGGTCAGGATACCGCAAATGTTGAGATTGCGGTCAATGACGGCAAGCCGATTGAAAACAAGCTCATTTACGGTTCTGTTTCCGGTAAGAAGATTACCGAAAACGGCGAAGCACTGGGAGGTGCTGTAATCGGTCTGTTTAAGGCTGATGAAACCGAATTTACAAAAGAAAATGCTTTGATGACTGCTACCTCCCAAAAAGACGGTAGCTTTTCTTTTGAGAAAGTACCGTATGGCAACTGGCTTGTAAGAGAAATCGAGCAGCCGGAGGGCTTCGTGCTTGATGAAACTTCTTATGAAGTTAAAATCTCCGAGGTCGCTCAGGTCATTGAGGTCGAAATCGTCAATGAGTATGTTCACGGCAATATCAAGTTGACTAAGGTCGATGAAGATTACCCGGACAACAAGCTGACAGGAGCGACCTTTGAGGTTTACAAAGATGTAAACGGCGACGGTAAACTGGATGACGCCGACGAGCTTATCGGAACTCTCTCCGAAACCTCTACCGGTATTTACGAGATGAAGGAACTTCTTTACGGAAAATACCTTGTAAGAGAAACCAAAGCACCGGATGGCTTTGAGCTTGATAAGGGTGTGTACTCTGTTTTCATTGAAAAAGATGAAACCACCTACGAGGTAGAAAACAAAGCCGGCGTCGGCTTTATTAACACAGCTATGAAAGGAAACCTGAAAATCGTTAAAACTTCCTCTGACGGTAAGGTTGAAGGCTTCACTTTCAGAGTTACAGGAGTAAACGGTTACGACCGAAGCTTCACGACCGATAAGAACGGCGAAATCATTATCGAGGGACTTCGTATCGGCGATTACACCATTTCCGAGGTTCAGGATAGTGTTTCTGCTTCCTATGTGCTTCCTGCGGATAAGATTGCAACCGTAAAGGTCGGTTCTACTACCGTTGTGGAAATGCACAATGAGCTGAGAGATACACCAAAGACCGGAGATAACAGCAATGTGGGCTTGTGGACGGCACTTGCGGGACTTTCTGCCCTCGGTATTGTCGGCACAGCCGTTGTTGCGTACAGAAAAAAGAAGAAGGAGGACAATGAGTAATGGACGCTAAAACAATCGTAGCAGTTGTATTAGTCGCCTTTATTATCGGCGGCTTTATCTTCTTGCAGATTAAGAACAGAAAGAAATAAGGAACGCTTGTGTGGGCGGAGTGAAAACTTCGCCCACCGTTCTTTTACGGAGGTGCATTATGAATAAGCAAAAGACGGTTGACAGCAAGGTGCTTGCAATACTCAGAGAATGCCCCGAAACGAGGTATGACGATATGCAGCTTATCCTTTGCTATTACAACCGATACAGCTATATGAGAGTCGGAGATTTACCGCTTGAGGATATAGTCAACAACTATAAAGGCTACGGCTTGCCGTGCTTTGAGACTATCCGCAGAGCAAGACAGAGAGTGCAATCCCTATTTCCCGAACTGTCAAGGCAGTGCAGTGGCTGCGACTGCGGAAACATCAGAATTGTGATTGAAGTAAGCTGAGGTGTGGATATGAACGAGGGAAAAAGAAAAATCGGTGAATACACTGTTCTTTGCTCGGTCAATGTGGGCGAAAAGGAAGTTATCTTGGCTTCCAATGAGCAAAGTACAAACGGCGATAAATTTATGTGCGGCTTTGCAGAGCGAAACGACCTGTTTGAACTGTGTTCGGAATGTATGGTAAGCGATGACTATATCGAAATCGTACACCTTTTCGGAAGCCGTGTGGCAAATGAAGCGGAGCTTTTCAAGGAACAGGTCGAAAAACTGGATATTCCAATCACACTCATAACAGAAGCCGACTGTATCCCCGACCACTATTCCAAAGACATCAACGGCAAAATCATAGCCATTGACCCCAAGGTATTAAAGCCTGAATTTCAGAGAGCCGACAGACAGCTCTACTATGTTACAGGTGGTTTCGGTGCGTCGGCAAACAGCCGTGGAAGTGCCGTGTTTTGTACCAATCTTCACACCGGCAAATCAACCCGATATGAAAGAATGG
This sequence comes from Monoglobus pectinilyticus, assembly GCF_002874775.1. Lineage (NCBI taxonomy): Bacteria > Bacillati > Bacillota > Clostridia > Monoglobales > Monoglobaceae > Monoglobus > Monoglobus pectinilyticus. Next base: position 164,305 of record NZ_CP020991.1, read on the forward strand.
ATGTTATGGGCGAAATAAAGCCTGAGCGTCTGCCTGAATGGGCAAAGGAAAAGGCACAAGAGCTTTCAAACAAGAAGCGAAATAAAGACAAAGAACGATAAGGAGGACAAAGCAATGAAGGAAAATTTCACTTTTCAGCAAAAGACAAAGCTTCTGACGAAACTGTTTGACGCAGGCTGCAATACCGAAAAGAAATTGCAGCAGCTCGACATGGAGAGCATTTTGAAAATTCCGGGTATCACTATTCCGGATATGAGTCTGATTATCGAGTTTCAGAAGCAGACCAAAGCCAATAAGCTGTTCTCTTATTTGGGAGGTGGCACTGATGAGCAGGCAGGAACAGAATGACCGCCATATCATTTGGAGCGACATTAGCCTTGACCTTGATGATTGGCGAGAGTCTTTGGAGGAACTGTATCCCGGATATTCCGATGATGAGCTTTACGACATTATGGTAAAATCCAATGCCGAAAATCTTTATGATGAACGAGTAAATCTCAATATTCAGCTTTCACAGCCGATTATTGTTATCGGCGACCTCGGCAGATGGAACGGCAGAGTGTCGGGCTACAAGATGATTGATTCCGGCAACATTAAGGACTCCCTTTATTCCGATACCGATTACAACGAATGGTATGTGGATAAGTACGGCGACCTTCGTGCCGACGCCGTTCATCACGACGGTACAAACCATTATCTTTACCGTGTATTCAAAGACGGTGTTACCGATACGCAGATTGAAAATCTGCAAGATAAAATCTATAACGGAAAAGCCACAAGAGCCGACATCACACGAGTTACCAAAAGGCTCGGCGATGACATTGCCGGAGTTTATGGTTTTCCTATTCCAAAGCAAAGACAAACAAACGAACAAGCGAGGTGATGAAAATGGATTACAGAGTATTGACCGAAGCAGAGCGTAAATACACCTTCAGCCAAAGTCAGCAGCTCTCTATGCAGACCGGTCTTATCGGATATTTGAGAGCCGACTTCGGTTCTAACGGGAACGAGTTTTGGACGACTTGGAACGATTTCAGAAAAGACTTGAAAACCGATGAATTTAAGGCTGAATTTGATGAAGTCATAAACGGATTGCGTGACGGCGATGTTTTGTCCGGCAGAAAGGCTATGTCCTCTTACTGTTATTCCACTCCCGACAGCTCCTTTAATGATGACTGCAACCACTACGGCATCCGTCTTGATACGGGAAAGTACAGCTATCTTATGAGATTTAACCCCAACAGGGGCGAGTACAATCTGTACTGCTATTGCTATCAGAAAGAGTGGCTAAATGCCCACTTGAAAAACGCTGAGCGAGGTATCCGATTTATCAACCCGCACTATCAGGAGCAGTTTCGCATTGCGGACGGAGAAAAAATCTCAATCAAGCTCGGCGACGGCAAAACAATGGAGAGAACTTGCAGATATATCGACGACTACCATTTGGAGGTCGGCACAAATCTCTACCATATCTGCGAATTTGCCGAGCTTTGCGAGAGAAACGGTCATACCGTAGAACCAGCCGCAAAAGAAAACACGAAATCCGCAAAGGACAAAGAAAAAACACGATAAGGAGGTGCAGACGAGGTGGCAAGAAAATTTGACCTGATTTCAGAGCTGTATGAAAGAACCTGTTTTGCAGTTACAGACAATCCGGTAAACTGGCAATCGTTTCTGAAAACAGCAGGCAGAAATTTCAGGCTCCGATTTGATGAACAGCTTCTCATTTATGCCCAAAGACCCGACGCAACAGCCGTGCTTGAAATCGAACGATGGAACGGTACTTTCGGTCGCTGGGTAAACCGAGGAGCAAAGGGTATTGCCGTATTTGAGGACACAGACAGAAGCCGTCAAAGGCTGATTCATTACTTTGATATATCGGACACCCACGAAAGTCGACATTCCCGCCCTGTTCCGATTTGGGAGATGAGACCCGAATATGAAGCAGAAGTTATTGAAACACTTGAAAATACTTTCGGTGCGGTAAACGATACAACGAGTATTGAAAATGTCGTCAAAGAGAGCATTGCCAATGCCGTTGAGGATAACATCGCAGACTATATCTCCGACTTTATGAGTTTGGGTGCAGGAAGCGATATTGAGTATTTGTCTGCCGACGAAGCAAATGCCTTGTATTTGGAGCTTGTCAGAAACAGCGTATCATATATGGTTATGGCACGATTGGGACTGAACGCAGACAAGGTCTATTCTCCCGATGACTTTGCCGGTATTTCAAGTTTTAATTCACAGGAAGTTCTCAATGCGGTGGGTATTGCTACAAGCGACATTGCAGAAATGGCGTTGCTCCCTGTCAGCAGAACAATCAGCACGCTCAGCAAGGAAAATCGCATAATTGATGAACAGGAGCAATCCGAATACAATAAAGACATCAAAGACGAAAGGAGTCAAAGCGATGAGCGAAATCACATACACGATGGTGGGAGATTACAATCTTCCGAACCTGAAACTGCCGGAGCAGACGGAAGTGACTCTCGGCAGATGGTCGCAGATGAGGAGAACTTATCTGAAGGAACATCACAAAATCCTGTACTACAATCTTCTGACGAAAGGGATTCTGAACAGTCACTTGGCGGAGGTTCAGCAGAGAGCCAGCGAACTGGAGGAAACTCTCGTGAAGCAGATGGCACAGAAAGCCGGGCTGACGGAGCAGATGAAAGCGGAAGATATGATGAAGTGGGTTCGCCTGATGAACAACATCAGGAACTCGGCACAGGAAATCGTGAAGAATCAGGTAATATTCGCTTAGAGTATTACGACAGAAACCACGAGGACAAGAGCCTGCCGTTTTTCGGTGGCGATGATACTATCCGAGAGATACTCGGTACTACCCCGCATTTGTCCGCTTCAAAGGAAGAAATCAAAGACTTCTATGAGAGAAATACGGACAATGCGACCCGTACCGAATATATCAAGGGTATCTTCAATAACGACTACACCCGGCTTACCTTAAACGACGGCAGGCTTGTGGGATACAAAACATTTCAGAATGTCCTCCACTTGTGGGAGGGTGAATACGAAAACAGAACCGCTCAGAGTTTCTACGACTGGGGCGTTATCGCACAGCATTTTGAAGCAATGAGACTTTTGGGAGAATTGACCGATACAATGAAACCGATTCCGTCTATGGACGGTCAGTTGACTCTCATTATGGGAAATCAGGCAGAGGAACAAAAAACCTCTGCCTTTACTTTTTCTCAGGAAATCATAGACGCTGTATTGACCCGTGGAAGCGGAGTTTCCGAGGGTAAAATGCGTATCTATGAGCAGTTTGAAAAGAGCATTTCCGCAAAAGAGAACGCCGACTTCTTGAAAAACGAATACGGTTGGGGCGGCTCTTATCCGGTCATCATCGGTGCAGGCATTGACGAACAGCACGACGGAAAAGGTATCACAATTTCAAAAGGTATCGGAAGCGACAAGCCGCACATTACTCTTTCTTGGTCTCAGGTGGAAAAGCGTATCGGAGACCTTATCCGTATGGACAGATACCTAAACCCAAAGGAAAAAGAAAAGTACCCTGAATGGCTTGAAAAGCAGGAAGAACGGCGAGCCGAGCTTGCAGAGCAGAGAAAAAACCGTGAGATACTTTCTACCGCACCGCCTGAACCTGAAAACAAAGAGGACGAGCCGGAAGCGCAGTATGAATATCATCTCGGCGACAGCGTGTATATTGGGGCTTCTCAGTATGAGATTTTGTCCTTTGATGAAAACCGTGTAATGCTCTATGACTTCGATATGCCCTTATTCAACAAGGAACTTTCAAGGGAAGAATTTGACCGCAAAGTGCGTGAAAATCCGATGAACGACCACTTGAAGGTCAGTGTATTACCGGCGGAAGAAAAAACCGTTACAGGCGAAAATAAAGCTCAAAACGATACTGAAACCGTACCGGATTTCAGTCCGAAAACCGGTTATGACGACGCCTTCTTTATTGACCGGGACAATGAAAGTGTAACTTGGATGTACTATAACCCCGACAGCAATGCCGGAGGTCAGTATGTTACAAATACTCTTTCTTTTGACGAGATACAGCAAGTCGCACGGGAGTATGACTCGGCAGAGGATTTCTTTGATTATCTCGGTAGCATTGCAAATCAGGAGCTTGCCGATGTAGGTACGGAATGGTTTGTGGACGCAGACCGAGAATTTCACAGGACACCGGATTTGACCGACTGTACCTCTGCCACAATGGAAGCTCTTATTGAAAACACTGAAAGAGCTGATATGGTGGCAACAAATATCGGGAATGTACCGATTGAGGATTACAGAGAAATCGTTGCTACTCAAAACGGTTTTGACAGCGATGAGGAAATGTATAACGAGGGTGTTCGTATCGGCAACGGTTACGACAAAGAGCCTGAACCGATTGTCCCCGCTTGGGAGCAAAAGAAAAAGTCAAAAGTAAAGAGCTTTGACCTCCACCCGGATATTCCTATGTCCGAACGACACAACTTTGACCTTGCCAATAATCAGGTTGAAGAAGTGAACAAGAAAGAACGCTTCCACCGAAACTATGCAGCAATAAAAGTCCTGAGAGATTGTCAAAACGAAAACCGTTTTGCAACACCTGACGAGCAGAAAATCTTGTCGAGATATGTCGGTTGGGGCGGTATTCCCGAAGCCTTCGACGAACGAGCAGGAGCTTGGCATACAGAGTATGCAATGCTGAAAAACATCCTGACGCCGGAGGAATATGCGTCGGCAAGAGAAAGCACACTGACTGCATTTTACACTCCGCCCGAAGTATCTACCGCCATTTACAAGGTGTTGGAACAGATGGGATTTCAGGAGGGCAACCTGCTTGAGCCGTCCTGCGGTATCGGTAATTTCATCGGTATGCTGCCCAAGTCAATGGAAAACGCAAAGGTTTACGGTGTTGAGCTTGATACCATTTCAGCCGGTATCGCTCAGCAGCTTTATCAGAAATCTTCCATTGCGGCACAGGGCTTTGAGGAAGTAAATGTCCCCGACAGCTTCTTTGACGGCATTATCGGCAATGTGCCTTTCGGAGATTTCAAAGTCTCCGATAAACGATACGACAAGTACAATTTCTTAATCCACGATTATTTCTTTGCAAAATCGCTTGATAAGTTACGCCCCGGCGGTGTGATGGCTCTTGTGACAAGCAAAGGAACTATGGACAAGGAAAACTCCAATGTGCGTAAATATATCGCACAGAGGGCGGAGCTTCTCGGAGCAATCAGACTTCCGAACGACACCTTCAAAGGTAATGCCGGGACAGAGGTCGTATCCGATATTCTGTTTCTGCAAAAGCGAGACAGACTCATAGATATTGAGCCGGATTGGGTTCATCTTGACACCGACGAAAACGGTATAAGGATGAACTCATATTTTGTTCAGCACCCGGAAATGATACTCGGCGAAATGAAAATGGTAAGCGGTCGCTTCGGACCGGAAGCAACCTGTGAACCGTTTGAAAATGCCGACCTTTCGGAGCTTTTGAACGAAGCAGTCTCAAACATTCACGGAGAAATCTCCGAATACGAGGTTGCCGACGAACTGGAGGAAGAAGATAATTCTATCCCGGCAGACCCTATGGTAAGGAACTTCTCTTACACTGTTTTAGACGATAAAATCTATTTCCGTGAGAACTCCCGTATGTCCCCGGTGGAGGTATCTGCAACCGCTGAGAACCGCATTAAGGGTATGATTGGGATAAGAGATTGCGTCCGTAACTTGATTGAACTGCAAACCGAGGATTACCCGGACAGCGAAATCAAACAGGCACAGGATAAGCTGAACACACTGTATGACAGCTTTACAAAGAAGTACGGACTGATTAACAGCCGTGCCAATACTTCTGCCTTTTCCGACGACAGCTCCTATGCTCTGCTCTCCGCTCTTGAGGTTATCAATGAAGATGGCGAACTGGAACGCAAGGCGGATATGTTCTTCAAAAGGACGATTAAACCGCACAAGCCGGTAACGGAGGTTGACACCGCAGACGAGGCTCTCGCTGTCTCTATGGGCGAAAAAGCAGCCATTGATATGGAATATATGATGGAGTTGTCCGGCAAAAGTGAGGAGGAATTATTCGCTGACTTAAAGGGTGTAATCTTCTTAAATCCCCTTTATGAGTACGGTAATTCCTATGAGCCGAAGTATCTGATGGCAGACGAATATCTGTCGGGCAATGTTCGTGAGAAGCTGGCGACAGCCAAAAGGTCTGCGGCACTGTATCCCGAAGATTACACCGTCAATGTGCAGGCACTTGAAAAGGTGCAGCCAAAGGATTTGACGGCAAGCGAGATTTCCGTAAGGCTCGGTGCGACTTGGATACCGCCCGAAATATTCCAACAGTTTATGTTTGAGTTTCTCGACACCCCACGCTATGCACAATGGAATATCAAGGTTCACTACTCTCAGTTTACCGGCGAATGGAACATTGAGGGAAAGAGCTACGACCGTTCCAATGTAAAAGCGTACAGCACATACGGTACTTCCCGCATCAACGCATATAAGATAATTGAGGAAACACTGAACCTGAAAGATGTCCGAATCTTTGACTATATCGAAGATGAGGAAGGCAGAAAGAAAGCCGTTCTCAATAAAAAAGAGACGGCAATCGCACAGGCAAAGCAGGAACTCATAAAGCAGGGCTTTCAGGACTGGATATGGGCTGACCCTGCCCGCCGAGAAAAACTCACGAAGATGTATAACGAAAAGTTCAACAGTATAAGACCCCGTGAGTACGACGGAAGCCACATTGTTTTCAACGGTATGAACCCGGAAATCGAACTCCGTGAACATCAGAAAAATGCGGTTGCACACATTCTGTACGGCGGTAATACGCTGTTAGCACACGCAGTCGGTGCGGGCAAGACCTTTGAAATGGTAGCCGCCGCTATGGAGTCCAAACGACTGGGACTTTGCAATAAGTCGCTGTTCGTAGTGCCAAATCACTTAACCGAGCAATGGGCGGCGGAGTTCTTACAACTCTATCCGGCGGCGAATATTCTCGTAGCGACAAAGCGAGATTTTGAGACAAAGAACCGCAAAAAGTTCTGCGGTCGAATTGCCACGGGAGATTATGACGCCGTAATCATCGGTCATTCTCAGTTTGAGAAAATCCCGATGTCCATTGAAAGACAGAGGGCAATTCTTGAGCAGCAGCTTGAAGAACTGACAGACGGTATTATGGATTTGAAGCGAAACCGTGGAGAAAACTTCTCCATTAAACAGCTTGAAAAGTCTAAAAAGTCCGTGAAACAAAAGCTGGAAAAGCTCAACGACCAAAGCCGAAAGGACGATGTTGTTACCTTTGAAGAACTCGGTGTGGACAGGCTTTTTATTGACGAGAGTCATTATTACAAGAACCTCTATCTTTACACCAAAATGCGTAATGTGGGCGGTATCGCTCAAACGGAAGCACAGAAATCCTCCGACCTGTTTATGAAGTGCCGATACCTTGACGAGCTTACAGGCGGTCGAGGAACGGTATTTGCAACCGGTACTCCTATCTCAAACAGTATGGTGGAGCTATATACCATTCAGCGATACTTGCAGTACAACACGCTTGTCAAAAACAACTTGCAGCACTTCGACTCGTGGGCAAGTACCTTTGGAGAGACTGTAACAGCCGTTGAGCTTACCCCGGAGGGAACGGGTTACAGAGCGAAAACCCGCTTTGCGAAATTCTACAACCTACCGGAGCTTATGGCGATGTTTAAGGAGGTCGCCGACATCAAGACGGCGGATATGCTGGAACTGCCTGTGCCGGAAGCACACTTCCACAATGTTGCGGTCAAGCCTTCGGAAATGCAGAAAGAGATGGTTGCTTCCCTTGCGGAACGAGCCGAGAAAGTCCGTGGCGGCGGTGTAGATTCGAGTGTAGATAATATGCTTAAAATTACAAACGACGGCAGGAAGTTAGCACTTGACCAGCGTATGCTTAACGATATGCTGCCTGATTTTGAGGGCAGTAAAATCAACGCCTGCGTCGATAACATCTACCGTATTTGGGAGGAAACAGCCGATAAAAAATCGGCACAGCTTGTGTTCTGCGACCTCTCAACTCCAAAGAATGACGGAACATTCTCGGTATATAACGACATCAGAAAGAAGCTCATAGAGCGTGGTGTCCCCGAAAGCGAAGTCCGCTTTATCCACGAAGCAGATACCGATGTGAAGAAAAAAGAACTGTTCCAAAAGACCCGTAAAGGCGAGGTCAGAGTGCTTCTCGGCTCTACGCAAAAGATGGGAGCCGGCACGAATGTTCAGGACAGACTTATCGCACTTCACGATGTGGATTGCCCGTGGAGACCGTCAGACTTGGAGCAGCGTTCCGGTCGAATTATCCGTCAGGGTAACTCAAATCCTGATGTAGATATTTACCGCTATGTAACGGAGCAGACCTTTGACGCATATCTCTATCAGCTTGTAGAGGGAAAGCAAAAGTTCGCCAGTCAGATTATGACGAGCAAATCCCCGGTGCGTTCTGCCGAGGATATTGATGAAACCGCCCTTTCCTATGCAGAGATTAAAATGCTTGCCACCGGCAACCCGTATATTAAGGAGAAGATGGATTTGGACATTCAAGTTCAAAAGCTGAAGCTCTTAAAATCCAACTTTCTATCTGAAAAATACGCTTTGGAAGATAAGATAATCAAATATTATCCGCAGCGAATTACAGCTTTGGAAAACCGTATTGAAGGATTGAAGCAAGATGTAGAAACTGCGAAACAGCACCCGAAACCAACGGACGACCGATTTGTCGGTATGGAGGTTAAGGGTGTTTTTTATTCCGAAAAAGCCGACGCCGGTAAAGCAATCATTGAAGCCTGCAAGCAGATGAACAGCCCCGACCCTATTCCTCTCGGCAAGTACCGAGGGTTTGAAACGGAACTGCTTTTTAATACCGCAGAGCGAAATTATGAGGTTCGACTGAAAGGTGCGACAAGCAGAAATGTTCCTCTCGGTGATGACGCACACGGCAATATTATCCGTCTTGATAACGGCATTGAGAGATTTGCCGAGAGCTTGTCGCTTGCGGAAAATGACCTTGAGAACACCACAAATCAGTTGGAAACCGCAAAGAAAGAAGTCCAAAAACCGTTTATCCAAGAGGAAGAACTAAAGACAAAGCTTGCCCGCTTGGACGAGCTGAATATCTTGCTCAATATGGATAAGCGAGAAAACGAAATTGTCGGCGGCGAACCCGATGAGGGCGAAGTGCCGAACACACGAAAGGAGAAAACCTATGAACGATAAAATGACACCCGATAAGGAAAGAGAAAACTGCCCTTGCAGAAAAGCAATCATTAACCCTTTTGACGCAATGATGATGGTTGTGGTCAGGAGACTTGATAAAGCATATCTCGAATTGAAAAGAAGCAAACCGCCCGCAAAGGAAGCAGAATTTGCCCTTAGAAATGCAAAGCTTTCTTTCTACGGAGAGTTGGTTCGACAGAGCATTGAAACGGTGTTTTCGCCGGAAGAAATCATTGCTTTGTATGAAAACGACGACCTTGCGGGAGGTGCTTGGACTGTTTGGAATGACATCGGCTGCCCTGTTGATAAGATACTCATTATCATTGCAAAGCTCAGTATCAACGAACCGATACAGAAAGCGGTTGCCGATTTGCTGATGTAGAACGGCGGTGATAATTATGCCGTATATTGCACCGGAAGTCATAACCGAAGCCAAACGAATGGATTTATTAACCTATCTTAGAGAGTATGAACCGGGCGAGCTTGTTAAATTTTCAAGTAACACCTACACCACAAGAACCCACGACAGCTTGAAGATTTCCAACGGCAAATGGATGTGGTGGTCGAGAGGTATCGGGGGCAAATCTGCCCTCGATTACCTTATCAAAGTCCGTGGAATGGATTTTGTGGAGGCGGTTCAGACCATTATGGGAAACGGTTCAGTCAGCTTTCCGACTTGTGAAAACATCAAAAGTTATGAGAACCAGCCTTTGCTTCTGCCTGAAAAAAGCCCCACTACCGATGTGGTATTTGATTATCTTTTCGGGCGTGGGATTGATTATGAAATTATCAACTACTGCTTGGAACAGAAGCTAATCATCGAGTCGCTCCCATATCATAATGCTGTTTTTATCGGCTATGACGAGAACAAAGAACCTAAATACGCCGCATACAGAGCAACAAATCAATCAAGAATTATGGGCGACTGCACCGGAAGCAAAAAGCAATATTCTTTCCGCCTGACTGCCGAGAACACCGGAGAGGTTCATCTTTTTGAGTGTGCCATTGACCTGCTTTCCTATGCAACTTTGATGAAGCTGGAGGGCAAAGACTGGCGACAGTTTAACCTTGTTTCTCTTGCGGGAGTGTATTCCCCAAAGCAGAAAATCGAGGACTCGAAAGTGCCTGTTACACTCGGCAGGCTGCTTGAAAAGGACAAAACAATCAGGCGAATTGTTCTTCATTTGGACAATGATATTGCCGGAAGAAAAGCGACCAAAGCGTTGCAGACGATTCTTTCAGATAAGTATGAAGTCGTTGACGACCCTCCCCAATATGGGAAAGATGTCAACGACTTTCTTTGTAAACGCTTGGGAATAAAAGATAAAACCGAAAGGAGTTTTGCACGATGAAACTAAAAGAAATCAGAGAAATGTACCCGGAGGGAACGCAGATTGTACTCACTGAAATGGCTGGCGAAAGTCAAATGCCCTACGGTCTGAAAGGAACGGTTAAATTCGTTGACGACGCCGGACAGATTCATATGAGTTGGGAAAACGGAAGCTCCCTCGCCTTGAATATTAACGAGGATACCTTTGAAAAGGTAGAAGCACCTGAGAAGATTTCCGTCATTCTTGTTGAGCCGGGCAGGTATCCGAAGCTCATTGAAATCGAGGATACGCTTGAAGCAATGCAGTCTCTTGTGGAGGGAGATATTGAAGAATATATGCCCTTTGAGGACGAAGTTGCCATCATCTGCAACGATGAAGGAAAGATGAACGGCTTGCCGTTGAACAGGGCAGTTTATTCCGAGCCTGAGAATGTTGAGATGAGTTATCCGCAGTTGAAAGCTCATTTCCGGCAGGCAGAAAAAGAAAGAAACCACACGACCGGATATATTGTTTTTACGGATGACAGCTTTGACAAGCCTTACACAGAGGAACAAAGAACCTATGTTGTCAGCAGTAACAATAAGGCTTTCATTGAGGGTATGGGAGGATATTCTATCTATGCTTCTTCCCTTGACGGCTCGGATAAATGTGTGCGACTGGAAGCGTATATGGCTGATGAACACGGCGGCAAGGATGGTTGGAAGATTGAAAAATGTTATGTGAAAGACGACAGCAACCGTGAAATGCTCGACATTATTGCCGGCAAGTTCTTCATTGCATACGCACCGATTGAGTCGGAAAAGTTCCTCAGTATGCCGAAAGAACTGGCTCGTAAGTACGAGGAAAAGTTCAAATACCCGGAGAGATTTTATAAGTCCTTGGACGGTATTGAAGCAAAGCCGTATAAGCCTGTCTCAAAGGATATGGAGAGATAAGAGTCAATCTATGGGGCAACCCTGAGTGTCTGCATAATCTTAGCGAGCAGACCATTTATGGACAGGAATGTCCAAAACGGTACACTCGTTAGGGGTTGCCCCTAATACCCCAAGCAAGAAAGGAGCATAAGCTTTGCGGGAGATAGTATTGGTCGCCGCCGGGTTACTCATCGGCGGCTTTTTCGGAGTAACAACAATGTGCCTGTTTCAGATAAACCGGGACAGACACTATATTTACAGAAAGGACAGCGATAAAAATGAGCAAGAGAAACATTGAAAAGCACATTCTGATGAACAAGGCAGAAGCTCAGGATTTGCAGAAAAAAGCAAAGCGGGCGTGTCTTTCCGAAGGCGGACTTATCCGTTTGCTTCTCAGAGGATACGAGCCGAGAGAAAAGCCCGATGAAAGATTTTACGATGTTATGCGTGAGCTTTCCGCTATCGGCAACAACATCAATCAGCTTGCGGCGAAAGCAAACACCCTCGGATTTGTGGACGCACCGCAGCTCAAAAAGGAAGCCGAGCGTTGGCACAAGTTTCAGGCTGATGTGGAGCGTACTTTTTTAAGACCCGATAAGAGCGATATGAAATGGCAGTAAGTAAATTGTGGTCGGTCACATCAAGGCTCGGTCAGGTAATCGACTATGCCGCCAATCCCGAAAAGACGGCGGCAGACATTTACACCGAGGAACAGTATCAGGCTCTCCGTGATGTTCTCAGCTATGCAAAGGACGAAGAAAAAACCGAGCGTGAGTTTTTCGTAGAGGGTATCAACTGCAACCCTGCGACCGCAAGAGACCAGTTTATATCTGTAAAAAAAGCATACGGCAAAGACGACGGCATTCAAGCCTATCACGGATACCTGAGCTTTAAGGAACAGGACATATCCCCGGAGCTTGCACAGAAAATCGGAATGGAATTTGCAAACGAAGTGTGGGGCAAAAGATTTCAGGTGGTGGTTACTACTCATCTGAACACGAAACACCTGCACTGTCATTATGTAATAAACTCCGTTTCCTTTGTGGACGGCAAGCGGTTATGGGGCGACGAAAAAGCGTGGTTCAAGTTTCGTTTGGTTGCCGACTGCCTTTGTGAAAAGTACGGACTGTATTACAATCCGAACCCAAACCGCAGTAAGCAATCCTCTTATTACTACAAGCAGGAACAAGCCGGTATGCCGAGCCGATATTCAATGACCCGTGACGCCATTGATGAAGCGATTGCACACAGCACCAACTTAAAGACCTTTGATTATATCCTGACTCAGATGGGCTATGAACATTGTCTCAGCGACAGTCGAAAGTATTGGACGATTGTCCCGAAAGGATACAAGAAGCCGATACGACTTAAATCACTCGGAGAGAATTATACCGAGGACGCAATCAAGCGTAGGCTGACGGAAAATCAAAAGGTTCTTATCGTTCCTTTTGCAAAGGAAACGGTAAGAGTCAGGCAGTACCGAATGCCCACAAGAGAACACAAAGTCAAAAAGGTCGGCGGACTGTATGGGCTGTATCTGCATTACTGCTATAAGCTGGGTTATCTGCCGAAGTACAAAAAACAGAATACCGCAAGGCTTCACTATCTTTTGAAAGAAGATTTGCTGAAGCTCGACAAAATCACTCAGGAGACAAGGCTGCTTGGACGGGAGAACATTTCTACCGACGAGCAGCTTTTCTCATATAAAGAGTCCGTGTTGTCGCAAATCAAATCCTTGACTGACGATAGAACGCACCTGCGAAAACAGTTAAGAAGAAATTTGAGTGACGATGAGCTATCAAATGTCAAAGAGCAGATTACGGCAATCACGAGCAAGCTGTGGACTCTCCGCAAAGAGGTCGGTCTTTGTGATGACATAGCCGAAAGGTCAAAGGTTATTGAAGCCAACCTTGAAACGGTAAGAGTTTACGAAGAAAAACAAGAACGAAAGGAGCAGAACCGTAATGACAAACGGAGGTGATGCGGCAGAACAGGTCGTCAGGCTATCGCTTGAAGGCTTTGAAGTAGCCGCAAAATTAAGCGGAGCGGCAGCAAAGAATATTGCCGTTCTTTTAGTCTCTGTTCTCAAACAGGAACAGAAAACAAAAGGCAAGGCTCGACTTACTAATATGATTAAGTCGGGCAAGGAGCTGAAGGTGTTTTCTATCCCCAACAAGGACTTGAAGAAGTTTACCGAGCAGGCAAAACGCTACGGCGTTCTCTACTGCGTACTCAGGGATAAAAACACAAAGGGCGATAATGTCCCGATTGATATTATTGCCCGTGCAGAGGACGCTTCCAAAATTCAGAGAATCGTTGAGAGATTTGAACTCGGTAAAGTTGATAAGGCTGCGATTGTCACCGAGTCTCAGAAGGCTGTCGAAAAGCGTGAAGCTTTGGAGAAAGACAAGCCGACGAAAACCAAAAACGAAATCATCACTGAGGAAGCCGTCAGAAAACCTATTCAGAAAGAGGGGTATTCCCAGTCAAACCCCACAGTCGCCAAAACGGACAAAAACCCTCCGTCAAGGCACGACTCCGAGCCGGTAGATATGCAAACTGATAAGGGTACTGTAAGCGACAGACAGAGAAAGCCGTCGGTAAAAGCAAAGCTTGACCGATATAAGGCACAGTCCAAGCAGCAGAAAGAAGCAGAACGCAAAGAGCCGGAGGTATCAAAGCCGGAAGTCAAGAACGCCCCGGCACAGACCGTACACCAGCAGCCGAAACCTAAAAGCAAAAATGTGAAAGAGAGGTAATCACAATGACAAACAATTTTACCCCTGCTAAGGCAGGACAGCAGAGCAAACGACTTTCCAAAGAGGAATATGCCGAGAAGATGAAGGCTGAAAAAGAAGCCGTATATCAGATGGCGGACGACACCGCAAAGGCGATTGTTTCCGACCCGGAAAAGTTCAAAGCCTTCCTTGATACGCAGAGCCGTCTTGACAGATACTCTGCGGTCAACGCACTTCTGATTTTCAAGCAGCTTCCCGAAGCAAGCCAGCTTAAAAACTTTGATGACTGGAGCAAAGATAATGTGAAAATTCAGAAAGGTGCGAAAAGCATTTCCATTCTTGAACCTGTCGAGTATGCAAAGAAAGACGGTACGACCGGCATTTCCTACAATGTGAAAAAGGTCTTTGATGTTTCGCAGACCAACGGCAAAAGACCGCCTGCACCGACTGTCAACCGTGACCCGAAAGCACTCATTACCGTTATGCTGGATTCTTCCCCGGTTGAAGTGGAAGCAACAAATGAGCTTCCGTATCCCAATATGGCGGCGTTTTATAACAACGAGGAACAGACCTTGTATGTAAAGCGTGATGTGGGAGACAGCGTAGCGGTCGCTCAGTGCGTAGCACAGGAGCTTGGCCACGCACAGCTCTCTATCAACAGCGACAGTTACAGCAGAGCGGATATGGGCTTTCAGGCAGTATGTATCGGCTATATGCTTTGCAAAAAGTACGGCGTCGATACACAGAATTTTGCTATCAACCGTATCCCTGAAAAGCTCGCCGGCAAAGAGCCGAAGGACATTCGCTATGAGCTTTCCAAAACGAGAAACGCAATGGCGGATATTCACTCCCGTGTTTCCGATGAGCTTTACAAGAAAAAGCAGGAACGAAGCAAAGACTACGAAAGATAAGGTGAGACTATGGCGAAGGAAGAAATGTATCATATCGCATTGGACGATTATGAACACGGCATTATTATCCGTTCTCTCAACGACGAGAAAACAGATTTGATGAACGAGGGCAAATCTACCGATGCGGTGGACGACCTTATCATCAAGGTCGGAACTGCCCCAAAGAAAAAGTTCAAAGTTATCGAAAAGGAACGCTCCTGTGAATCGAGATAACGAGAGGCAGTCTGCTATTATTCTTTCCGTCATCGGTATTATCCCGGTCGTATGGCTGGCACTTCTGATTGCACCCTCTGTAAAAGGAGGATTGCCGGAAATACTGCCGAGCCTATTAACAGCGTTCAACGAACCATTTCATATTGAGCTATGCGAGGACAGCCTAAAAACTGTCCTCGTTTTGCTTCTCTGCTATGCAATGGGTATTGGGATTTACTTCTCAACACAGAAGAATTACCGAAGGCGTGAAGAACACGGTTCTGCAAAATGGGGCAATGCAAGAGCCGTAAACAAAAAATACAGACAGTCTCCGGCTTCTGCAAATAAGCTGATGACGCAAAATGTCTGTATCGGACTCAATGCGAAGAAACACCGAAGAAACTTAAACACCCTTGTGTGCGGCGGTTCGGGAGCCGGTAAGACAAGGTTTTACTGCAAGCCGAATCTTATGCAGTGCAACACATCATTTGTCATTCTTGACCCAAAGGGCGAAATTCTCCGAGATACCGGAAAGCTGCTTGAAAGCAAAGGCTATGAAGTCCGTGTTCTCGATTTGATTTCAATGGAGAAAAGCCATTGCTATAACCCGTTTGTCTATTTGCAGAATGACAACGATGTGCAAAAGCTCGTGACGAACCTTTTTAAGAGTACCACTCCGAAAGGAAGTCAATCACAAGACCCCTTTTGGGATACCTCGGCTTCAATGCTTTTGCTTGCACTTGTATTTTATCTTCATTATGAAGCACCCGAAGATGAACAGAACTTTGCAATGATAATGGAAATGCTCAGAGCCGGTGCGATTGAGGACGAGGAGGACACAAGACCTTCTCCTCTTGATGAACTGTTTGCGGAATTGGAGATGTCGAATCCCGACCACATTGCTTTGAAGTATTACCGTTCCTATCATTCAGGTGCGGCGAAAACCTTAAAGTCCATACAGATAACCCTTGCGGCAAGACTGGAAAAGTTCAACCTTGAAAGTCTTGCTTCTTTAACCACCACAGACGAGCTTGACCTCCCGTCACTCGGAGAGAAAAAGGTCGCTCTGTTCGCTTTGATACCGGATAACGATTCCAGCTTTAACTTCTTGGTATCTATCCTTTACACACAGCTTTTTCAGCAGTTGTTTTATGCTGCCGACCATATTCACGGCGGCTCGCTTCCCGTTCCCGTTCATTTTTTGATGGACGAGTTTGCGAATGTTTCACTCCCTGATGACTTCGACAAAATTCTTTCGGTTATGCGTTCCCGTGGGGTATCGGTAAGTATTATCTTGCAGAACTTGGCACAGCTTAAAGCCTTGTTTGAAAAGCAATGGGAAAGCATTGTAGGTAACTGCGACGAGTTTTTATATCTCGGCGGCAACGAGCAAAGCACCCACAAATATGTGTCCGAGCTTCTCGGCAAGGAAACCATTGATACCAACACTTTCGGAAAAAGTACCGGTCGAAGCGGCAACTACTCCACAAATTATCAGATTAGCGGTCGAGAGCTTCTTACTCCTGATGAGGTTCGTATGCTTGATAACCAATATGCAATTCTGTTTATTCGTGGAGAACGCCCCGTTATGGACTTCAAGTACGACATCTTGAAGCACCCGAATGTGGCACTTACAACCGATGGAAAGGCTTCTGCATATAAACACGGCGAAGTGACCATCAAGCACTCATCAATTTCCGTTCTTTCTATTGACCCGGAAGAACTTCCGGAGGAAAGCTACGGAGAAACCAATTACGAACTTCTGTCCGATGAGGATTTTGAAGTGAATAAAAACTTATTTTAACGGAGGAAAACACAATGAACATTTTTAAGAAGAACAACGAAAAGAAAACTACTCAGAAGCTGCCTATGACCGGAAAGGTTCAGAAAGGCTTCCGTGCTTACTGCGCCGTAATCGCAGCAGCAACTCTTGTTTGCGGTATGAGCGTTACCGCTTTTGCCGCCAGCGACCCGATTACCGTAGTCAACAATCTGTCCGATTTCATCTTCGGTCTTATCCGTGCCATCGGTCTTATCCTGCTTGGCTTCGGTATCGTTCAGGTCGGTCTCTCTTTGAAGTCTCACGACCCGTCTCAGAGAGCCAACGGTTTCCTGACTCTTGCAGGCGGTATCATCATTACCTTTGCAAAGGAAATCCTTACCCTTATTACCGGTTAAGAGAACACAGTTATCAAACGGGGCATACCTGGCATTTCAGGTATGCCCCTAATCTTAAAGGAGGTGCAAACAGATGAGTGATAACTGGGTAGTTCAGAACCTCGAAAATGCCCTTGAAACTTGGAACAGCAAGCTTTCGGAAATATGGCAGTTGCTAACCACTTCGCCGCAACAGTTCAAAGGCGGCAGTATTTGGTCGGTAATGGTGAATATCAACGGAGCAGTTCAGGCTATCGGTCTTGCCCTGCTTGTTCTGTTTTTTGTTGTCGGTGTGGTTCGCACCTGCGGAAGTTTTACCGATGTAAAGAAACCGGAACACGCATTAAAGCTGTTTATCCGCTTTGCCATTGCCAAAGGTGTGATTACCTACGGGCTGGAGCTTATGCTTGCCCTGTTCGACATCGTACAAGGTACGATTTCAACCATTATGACATCTGCGGGATTCGGTACGCCCAATCAAACAACTTTACCTGCTGAAATGGTAACAACCATTGAAAGCTGCGGATTTTTTGAAAGTATCCCATTGTGGGCGGTTACTCTTATCGGCGGACTGTTTATCACGGTCTTGTCGTTCATTATGATAATGACGGTGTACGGACGATTTTTCAAGCTGTATATGTACACTGCTCTCGCTCCGATACCGCTTTCCACATTTGCCGGAGAACCGTCGCAGAATGTGGGTAAGAGCTTTATAAAGAGCTACTGTGCCGTTTTGCTTGAGGGAGCAGTAATTGTACTTGCTTGTATCATCTTCTCCCTATTTGCTTCTACGCCGCCGGTAGTGAACCCTGACGCAGCAGCCGTTACTCAGGTATGGGCATATATCGGCGAACTGGTATTCAATATGCTTGTGCTTGTCGGTGCGGTTAAGATGAGCGACCGAATTATCCGTGAAATGATGGGCTTATAACGGGAGGTTCTCTGAT
Organism: Monoglobus pectinilyticus; assembly: GCF_002874775.1. NCBI lineage: Bacteria > Bacillati > Bacillota > Clostridia > Monoglobales > Monoglobaceae > Monoglobus > Monoglobus pectinilyticus. The sequence goes on from NZ_CP020991.1 coordinate 182,747, forward strand.
GAAGAAAAACAAGAATAATAACGATAGATGGCAGGGCTATACGCCTGCCGACTGCGACTGCAAATATTGTGTGTATTACGGAGGAAAGAAAAACGGCAATGTGATTTGCCTTGCGGACACCTGCGTCTGCTCTGATGAAATCCGTCACGCAAAACAAGCATATCGCAGAGAAAGGAGCTTTTGATGGAAGTCAAAATTAACCGAGAGATACGAAATTACACAGAGTCAATGTTTTTTGGACTGTCGCTCAGACAGTTCATTTTTTCTGTCCTCGCCTGTGCGGTAGCGGTAGGACTTTACTTCCTCCTAAAACCGTACCTCGGAACAGAAACTGTATCGTGGGTGTGCATTTTGGGAGCTGCCCCTTTTGCGGCTCTCGGCTTTGTGAAATACAACGGAATGACGGCTGAGAAATTTATATGGGCGTGGATAAAGTCCGAGTTCCTTATGCCGAAAAAGCTGGTCTTTCATTCCACCAACACCTATTACGAATTGATGAAACCGACAATCGAACAAAAACAGAAGGAGGCTTATAAGAACAATGATTAAAACTCTTACAAACCTGTTAAAGCAGGACAAAGAAAAGTTCGTAGTACCAAAGGGCGTACAGGATTGTATTCCCATTACCGCTATTTATGATGACGGCATTTTCCGTGTAGGCAAGGACAAGTATTCCAAAAGCTTCAAGTTCACGGATATTAACTATGCCGTAGCGAGCCGTGAGGATAAGGAAGCAATGTTCCTTGAATACTCCGAGCTTCTCAACTCTCTTGACAGCGGAGCTACTACAAAGCTGACTATCAACAACAGACGGCTTAACCGTCTTGACTTTGAGAAAACCATTCTTATCCCCGAAACCGGCGATGAGCTTGATGTTTACCGAGAGGAATATAACAAAATGCTTCTCGACAAGGCAACCGGGGCAAATGCCATCGTTCAGGATAAATATGTTACTATCTCCATCAATAAAAAGAGCGTGGAGGACGCACGAACCTATTTTGCCCGTGTCGGTGCTGACCTGATTGCCCACTTTGCAAGACTCGGAAGCAAATGTGTGGAGCTTGAAACCGATGAGAGACTGAGAATTGTCCACGATTTCTTCCGTGTCGGGGAGGAAACCGCCTACCACTTCAATATTAAGGAAACGAGAAAGAAGGGACACGATTTCAAGGATTATGTTTGCCCCGATACAATGGAATTTGAAAAGGACTACTTCAAAATGGGAAACCGTTACGGGAGAGTCCTTTTTCTTCGTGAGTACGCTTCCTATATCAAGGACAGTATGGTAGCCGAGCTTACCGACCTGAACCGCAACCTGATGATGTCCATTGACATCGTACCTGTTCCTACCGATGAAGCGGTGCGAGAAGCAGAGAGCAGACTGCTTGGGGTTGAGACGAATATAACCAACTGGCAGAGAAAGCAGAATCAGAACAATAACTTTTCCGCTACCGTTCCGTATGATATGGAACAGCAGAAAAAGGAAATGAAGGAGTTCCTTGATGACCTTACCACTCGTGATCAGCGAATGATGTTCGCTGTACTCACTATGGTTCATACTGCGGACTCCAAAGAACAGCTTGATAACGACACCGAAGCTCTGCTTACTACGGCAAGAAAGCATTTGTGCCAGTTTGCCGTTCTCAAGTATCAGCAGATGGACGGACTGAATACGGCTATGCCCTTTGGAACACGCAAGATTGACGCATTCAGAACCCTTACCACAGAAAGCCTTGCGGTCTTTATTCCCTTCAGGGTTCAGGACATTTACCACGAAAACGGCATTTACTACGGTCAGAATGTCATCAGTAAAAATATGATTATTGCCGACCGCAGACAGCTACTCAACGGCAACTCTTTTATTCTCGGCGTATCCGGCGGCGGAAAATCCTTTGCGGCAAAGGGTGAAATTGAAAATATCATTCTTTCCTCCAATGCAGATGTTATTATCATAGACCCTGAGCGAGAGTATTCGCAGCTTGTAAAAGCTCTCGGCGGCGAAATAATCAATATTTCCGCTACTTCTCCGAGCCATATCAATGCGATGGATATGAACAAGGAATACGGCGACGGAGCAAACCCGGTTATCCTGAAATCCGAGTTCATTATGTCCCTTTGCGAACAGCTTATCGGCGGTACAAACCTCGGAGCAAAGCAGAAATCTATCATCGACCGTTGTACGGCAAGTGTTTACCGAGACTATCAGCAGAGAGGATATACCGGTACTGTTCCTACCTTGCAGGATTTTCGTGCGGAGCTTTTGAAACAGGACGAGCCGGAAGCAAAGGAAATCGCCCTTGCTATCGAGCTGTTTACTCACGGTTCTTTGAATACCTTTGCAAAGCCAACCAATGTTGATACGGATAACCGACTTATCTGTTATGACATTCTTGACCTCGGCAAGCAGCTTATGCCTATCGGTATGCTTGTCGTCCTCGACTCTATTCTGAACCGTATTACACAGAACCGTGCTAAAGGTAAGCAGACCTTTATCTTCATTGATGAAATCTACCTCCTGTTCCAGCACGAGTATTCTGCAAACTTCCTGTTTACGCTTTGGAAGCGTGTAAGAAAGTACGGCGCTTATGCCACCGGCATTACACAGAATGTGGACGACCTTTTGCAGAGCCATACAGCGAGAACTATGCTTGCAAACAGCGAGTTTTTGATTATGCTCAATCAGGCGTCAACCGACAGAATTGAGCTTGCAAAGCTCCTTAACATTTCTGACCTCCAGCTTTCGTATATCACGAATGTTGACGCAGGACACGGATTGATTAAGGTCGGCAGTTCGCTTGTGCCGTTTGCAAATAAGTTCCCGAAGAATACGAAGCTGTATAAGCTGATGACAACCAAACCGGGCGAGGGTGCATAACCCTTGCCCTATTCTGTAAATGAGAAAGGAAACACCTATGAAAAACAAAATCTATATTGCCATAATCTGTGCTTTCAGCATTGTATTTGCCGTCAGTTCAGGTTTTCTCATCAAGCACTATTGCGACTCTGCAAAGCAGGCTGAGATGTACGACAATCTGATTGAGGTTGTGGAGACCGAGCCTGAAGAAACCACAGAGCTGATGAACTACTCCGAAGAAAAGACCTTTATCCCGGAGTATCAGGAGCTTTATCTGCAAAATAACGATATGGTCGGCTGGATTAAGGTTGAGGACACAAAAATCAATTATCCCGTTATGCAGTCAAAGGACAACCCGAACTTCTATCTGAAGCACGGCTTTGATAAGGCATACACCGACTACGGCTGTCCTTATGTTCAGGAAAACTGCGATATGGAACTGCCAAGCGACAATATCATTATCTACGGTCATCATATGAACGACGGCTCTATGTTCGCCGGTCTTATGAAATTCAAGGACAAGAGCTTTTGGGAAAAGCACAAAACAGTATCCTTTGATACGCTGACCGATAGACAGACCTATGAAGTAATTGCCGTGTTCAAAACCGTAGTATATACGGATAGTCCCGACAGCTTCAAATATTATCAGTTCGTCAATGCGGACACCGCCGAGGATTTCACTGCCTATGTTGAGAAGTGCAAGAAACTGTCGCTTTACGAAACCGGCATAACCGCCGAATACGGCGACAAGCTCCTGACCCTTTCCACCTGTGAGTATTCCCGGACAAACGGCAGACTTGTTGTAGTGGCGAAGCTAATAAACGAATAATACAACAGGTAGTTCAGCCTGCATAGGAAGGAGGGATTGTATGGCTGATATTAAAACGAAAGACAATGCAAAAGGTACGATACGAACAATAGATAAGGCTGCCGTCGCAACCCAACGAATGAAGCAGGCGTATATCGCAACAAAAGAAAAGGCGGAGCGGTCGGTAAATGCCAACAGCAGTTCTGCCGAGGAATACGCTTCCGATAAACTGGAAAGCGGTATTGACGAGGTGTTTCACGATGGTGCCTATGCGTTTGACAAGGCGGGACGAAAGGGACTTGAAACCACAAAAGAGAATATCCGCACCGCAAAGGACGGTATTCAGCGTTTCAAGCAGCAGCGAGCCGAGCAGTCTTTGAGAAAACAGGCTTCGCAAAACACAAGCTCTGCGATTAAGACTGTCGATAAGGCGGAAAAGACCATAAAGCAGTCTGCCACTTCCTCCGGAAAGAAAACCATTAAGTTTGCCGGAAAAGAAGCAACAAAGACCGCACAGAAATCGGTTAAGACGGCTGAGCAGACTGCAAAGACTGCGATAAAAACCAGTCAGCAAGCGGCAAAAGCGGCACAGAAAACAGCTCAGGCGACAGTTAAGGCTTCGCAGAAAGCGGCACAGGCGGCAAAAGCCACAGCCAAAGCAACAGCCGCTACGATTAAAGCCGCAGCCAAAGCCACCATTGCCGCAGTAAAAGCAATCATAGCGGCGGTAAAAGGTCTTATTGCCGCTATCGCTGCCGGCGGTTGGGTTGCGGTGGTAGTAATTATTGTGCTATGTCTTGTAGCCTTGATTGCAGGTTCTGTGTTCGGTATCTTCTTTTCGGGAGAGGATTCCGGCACGGGAATGTCAATGCAGACAGTCGTTCAGGAAATCAATCAGGAATATGATGACCGATTGGAACAGGAAAAGAACTCTGTAAGCTATGATGTGCTTGAAATGAGCGGAAGCAGAGCTGTTTGGAAAGATGTTCTTGCGGTCTATTCTGTTAAAGTGAATACCGACCCCGACAATCCGATGGAGGTTGCTACGGTTGATGAAACCAAGAAGCAGCTACTGTCGGATATTTTTTGGGAAATGAACGATATTTCTTCCCGAACGGAAACGAAAACCCATACCGAAATCGAAGAAAGCGACGACGGACACGGCAACATCGTACAGACCGAAACCACAGTAACAGAAACTTTCCTGTATATCACGGTATCGCACAAGACCGTTGATGAAATGGCGGCTATGTACGGATTTAATCAGGAGCAGAAAGAGTATCTTGCCGAGCTGCTAAAGGACGAAAACAATCAACTATGGTCTCAGGTGCTTTACGGTATCGGATACAGCGACGACCAAATCGTAACGGTTGCCTTGTCACAGGTGGGTAATGTAGGCGGTCAGCCTTACTGGTCTTGGTACGGATTTGACTCCCGTGTAGAATGGTGTGCCTGCTTCGTCTCTTGGTGTGCTAACGAGTGCGGATATATCGACGCCGGTATTATTCCAAAGTATGCCGGCTGTGTAAACGGTGTACAATGGTTCAGAGACCGAGGACAGTGGGCAGACGGTTCGTATGAGCCTTCGCCCGGTACAATCATTTTCTTTGACTGGGAGGGCGACGGTGTGACAGACCACACCGGTATTGTTCAGAAATGCGAAAACGGTACAGTCTATACCGTTGAGGGCAACTCAGGCGACACTTGCAGAACCAAAACATACCCTGTCGGAAGCTCTGTTATCTACGGATACGGTATTCCGGCATATTAAAAAGATGGCTGCTCGTTTGAGTAGCCATCAAGTACATTATGAGAAATCAGGTATTTACTCAAGAACAAATATAACCTTCTGAAGCCTTTGTCCCAACAAGAGAAATATGCGGATATATACCATTGACAACATCTTCATAGAATTTACGACCGATTCTTGCAGATGTAACTCTATTTGTGAAAAAGTCTCTAAAGTGGTATGTGCCGGGTAATAATGAAGGAACAACAGCAACAATAAAAGCGTTATATTCATTTTGTTCCATTTTGTTAAGTTTTATCATCAGTGTTCACCTCCTTGTTGATAAGCCTGAATTTGTAAATGGAATTCTGAGTTGTTACTAATAGATTGTTCTTTTTAATATAATAATCATCACGGGAACTAATAATTCCCAAAGAAGTAATTGGTTTAAAATCATCGTCAACAGGATGCCAAACAAAGAATTGTCTGTTTCCATTCTTAAGAATATAGATAACACCGTCTTGACCTATATATCTATTTCTCCAAGATGTAGAATGTGAATTATTATTCTTATCACAAGACTCTATATATGTGACAAAATAGACATCAACAATTTCATCTGCCGTTTTCAAATAATCCATAACATTTTTTCTTTCGCTTGACTTTAGTATCTTTCATATTGCTTGATATTATTGTGTAAAATATCACATACTCTAAATCTGTCAGAACAGTTTTCTATTATGTTCTTTAAATATAGGCTTAATGTGATTTTTTGACTTCGATTTAGATTTGACCACTTTTCCGGTGGTAACAAAGCACTTACAATGAATTTGTCTCCAACTTTTTTGTTATTAAGTTCTTGATTCATAATTTGTTTCATTTCTTCTATATCTATCTTTTTAATTTCCTCGGCATTTTGTCCTAAGTATAATAGTACACAATACTTTTGGAATGCAGAGGGGGTCATTCCATATTGCTCGCATTCATTAGATATTAGAGCAAATTCTTCCTCACTGTAACTGGTGTATACTCTCGACACTTTTAATCACCTCTTTTACTCCTAAAATTGTGAACTGCACACTTCACATTGTTATAATACACTATTACTTGAAAAAAGTCAATAAAAAAATAATGGCTGCTCGTTTGAGTAGCCATCAAGTACATTATTCAAAATCAGTTATTTCTCTATCTTTCAGATAGACATTGTGCGTGTGATAAGTAAAACACATCAACAAATCGCTGTCTCTATTATCTTTTGCTTTGAACATAGAAAAGTCGTCGGACAGGATAAAAATAAGTCCCAGCAGTTTCTTTATATATCCATTATATGAAGCATAGTTCATATAGCTTCTCCTGCAATAACTATAAACAGAACCTATCAATCTTACTGCAAACGAGGAACTACTTTTCCAAGTTATTTGCCAAGTCAGATTGCAAAAATCTTTATAAACCGTATGAATACAGCCGAGTCTACAGCCACAGTCGAGCTTGCTTGTGGTAAAAAAAGCGAGGACGCACATTGGGAAAATCTGCTTACCTATTGCAAGCAGGGAAACATTCAGGCTATGTTTGATGAATATGCTCATTTAATTACAAACGGTTTAGACGCAGACAATAATTTGGTTGATAACTTACACTATACAATAGCAAGTTCTATGGATGTGAGAACCACAATATACACTATTGATACATTCAATGCGTTTAAGGCAAGAGCAAATGGAACAAAGGAAAAACCAACTGCTATTCGTTCTCACTTTGCAGTTGCCTTTACTAAAGGAGATGGAAAAGAAAAGGACGCAGACAGAAAAAAGAGCGTTAGAAATTCTTTCAATTCTCCATTTAGACCATTTGTTTTAGCATCTACTTCCATAGGACAAGAAGGATTGGATTTCCACAATTATTGCCGAAGAATTGTGCATTGGAATCTGCCATCAAATCCGATTGATGTAGGACGGATTTTGCGGACATTCAAAATAAAAAAGAATGTGGAGGTAACAGACAATGGCAAAATCATTATTTGAGGAACTGGGCGGCAAATACGAAAGGCAAGGGGATTATTTGATACCGTGCTTAACTGTACCCGCCGAAGAAGAACAGGCAATAGGCATCTGGGGGCAACGGCATTTAGATTATCTAAAACAGTACCGTAAAGTTACATACACCAATCTTCTTACAAGCGGCAGGCTAAACGCCTACCTTGCCGACATCAACAGACAGGCACAGGAACGCTTTGAAAGGCTCATAGAGGGTATGAAACAGGCACAGGGCATAACGGAACAGCTAAAGGCAGAAAACGCCTTAGAATGGACAGGATGCCTCAATAACATAAGGGCTTGTGCGAGGGAGATTGTGGAAAAGGAAATTATTTTTGCATAAACAGATGATTAGTGGCAGGGGGAAATCCTGCCGCTTTTTCTGCTTTAGTTTGTCAGCTTGACAAATAATGTAGGTTTGTCAATGATGTGTTACAAAAATCAGAAAACTTCGCCGTTAGATAAAAAGGAAAACAAATAATCGGCAGGAGATTTCCAATTGAGAGGACGCATAGGGAAATTATTGTACTTTCTGCTGTGAACAGCAAGCTGCTTTTTAAAATCTTCAAACGAGTAAAAAGTATGAGTGGCATAGAAGTATTCGTTATCTTTGCGATGTGAACGCTCTACCTTACCGTTGTGTCTGGGAGTGTACGGTTTTATCAGCTTGTGATTTATGCCACACTGTTTGAGGCGCGCCTCAAACAGTGTGGGTGTCGGCTTTTCGGTATTGCCTAAGCTTTTAGTAAATTCCGAGCCGTTGTCGGTTTGAACACATTGTATCTTAAAAGGAAATTTTTTTATAAGGTGTTCAAGAAAAATGGCAGAGGAATATGTGCTGTGTTCCTCAAATGCTTCCAAATACCTAAAGCGTGAATACTCATCTATTGCGGTATATTGGTAAAATTTCTTGCCCTTAACATCACCTACCATACACACCTCCGGCACAAATTTAACATCTATTTGAACCCTTTGCCCTGGAAATTGCATTTGTTCGTACGGTTTCGCCACATACTTTGGGTTTGGCGGCTTAACCGCCATTTGTCCTTGTCGGCGTAAAATGCGGTATAATCCAGTCACCGAGCGTGTATATCCTCTTTGACGCAGCTTTACCCAAAAAACTACTAATCCGGCGTTCATATTACGCTTTCGCATATCTGCAATCAGCTTTAATTCCTCTGCCGTATGCTCATTAGGGTGATGGTGCGGTCGGTGTGATTTGTCTGCCAATGATTGCAGCGTTCCGTCATATCTTTTCAGCCAGCGGTAAATATACTGACGGTTTGTTTTGTATCTGATTGCCGCTTTTGTTACACCTTTTTTATTTGCATAGTTAATTAGGGCTTGACGGTACAGCATTGTTTGTGTTACAGTATTCATGACGAATGGTGCTTCCTTTCAGTTGGTGTCGCAACTTTAACTGTAACACAGAAAGCTCCATTCGTCACTCTTTTTTTAATCTCTGTAACACATCTATTGTAAACCTACACTTTAGTTTGTCAGCTTGACAAATAAAGGCTTGACAAATAAAGGGTTAAGGAATATAATTAGATTCAGTATTATACAAGGAGTTAATAAATATGCGGCAAGGTATTCTTAAATAAACTGTCAATTTGATAGTGGGAACAAAAAGTAGCAGTCCCGTTTCACTTTTAATATGGGGCTTAGTTTTTTGTACCCAGTTTAAGAATACTTTTATCATGTAATTTTATATGCCCGAAAACATATAAGTGTTTTGGGGCTATTGGAGTTATTTACCCAGTGATAGGAGTATTTATCACTGGGTATTTTTATGCCCTTTTTTGGGTGTTGATAGGAGGAAAATCACATGAAAATAATTAACTTAGGCATTCTGGCTCACGTTGACGCAGGAAAGACAACATTAACGGAAAGTTTATTGTATACCAGTGGTGCAATTGCAGAACTAGGGAGCGTAGATGAAGGCACAACAAGGACAGATACAATGAATTTGGAGCGTCAAAGGGGAATCACTATCCAGACAGCAGTGACATCTTTTCAGTGGGAGGATGTAAAAGTCAACATTATAGATACGCCAGGCCATATGGATTTTTTAACCGAAGCATACCGTGCTTTATCTGTCCTTGACGGAGCTGTTTTAGTCATTTCGGCAAAAGACGGCGTACAGGCACAGACGCGTATATTATTCCATGCGCTTCAGAAAATGAACATTCCGACAATTATCTTTATAAATAAGATAGACCAAAATGGAATCGACCTACAGCGTGTTTACCAAAGCATTAAAGACAAACTTACCAGTGATATGATTGTCATGCAGGAGGTTTCCCTGTCGCCCCAAATATCCATGACCGATATTTCTGATTTGGACAAATGGGATATGATTATTTCCGGAAGCGATGAACTATTAGAACGATATGTTGCAGAGGATTCTTTGGATATACAGGAATTACAATATGAAAAGTGCAAAAGAACCAGATGCTGCTCTTTGTTTCCTGTTTATCATGGGAGTGCAAAAGACAATTTAGGAACAGAAAAACTGATTGAAGCGGTTACAGAAACTTTCATTACAGAAACAGACGATATTCAGTCTGAATTATGTGGATATGTTTTTAAGGTTGAGTATACAGAGCGGAAAAAACGGCTTTCTTATTTACGCCTGTATCATGGGACGCTCCATTTACGGGATACCCTGCTGCTGTCAAAAAAGAAAAAAATAAAGATTACAGAAATGTGTATTCCGTCAAATGGTGAAATCGTCCCGGCTGACCATGCCTGTCCGGGAGAAATTGTTATTTTAGCTGATGATACTTTGAAACTGAACGACATTCTGGGAAATGAAAAACTCCTGCCTCACAAAACATGGATTGATAATCCCATGCCATTACTTCGGACAACGGTAGAGCCGCAAAAGCCGGAGCAAAGGGAAGCCCTGTTAAATGCCCTCGCAGAGATTGCTGATACAGACCCTCTTTTGCATTTTGACATTGATACTGTTACACATGAGATTATGTTATCTTTTTTGGGAAAAGTACAGTTAGAAGTTATTTGTTCGCTATTAGAAGAAAAATATCATGTGGGCGTGGCTATGAAAGAGCCTTCGGTTATTTATCTGGAAAGACCGCTTAGAAAAGCAGAATATACCATCCACATAGAAGTCCCGCCAAATCCTTTCTGGGCTTCTGTCGGGTTGTCCATAGAGCCGCTCCCTATTGGAAGCGGAGTGCAGTATGAAAGCAGAGTTTCACTTGGATATTTAAATCAATCGTTCCAAAATGCGGTTATGGAGGGGGTTCTTTATGGCTGCGAGCAGGGGCTGTATGGATGGAAAGTGACAGACTGTAAAATCTGTTTTGAATATGGATTGTATTATAGTCCTGTAAGTACCCCCGCAGACTTTCGGCTGCTTTCCCCTATCGTATTGGAGCAGGCTTTAAAAAAAGCAGGGACAGAACTATTAGAGCCATATCTCCACTTTGAAATTTATGCACCGCAGGAATATCTCTCACGGGCGTATCATGATGCTCCAAGGTATTGTGCAGATATTGTAAGTACTCAGATAAAGAATGACGAGGTCATTCTGAAAGGAGAAATCCCTGCTAGATGTATTCAAGAATACAGGAACGATTTAACTTATTTCACAAATGGGCAGGGAGTCTGCTTGACAGAGTTAAAAGGATACCAGCCAGCTATTGGTAAATTTATTTGCCAACCCCGCCGCCCGAATAGCCGTATAGATAAGGTTCGGCATATGTTCCACAAGTTAGCTTAACAGCTTGCAAAAGTCATATAAAATGAGATTTGAAAGGATTAGAGACTAATTATGATGAAATGTAACTTCATGTTTGCTAAAAATTCAAAGGCATATTCTGTCTACCTGCTGTTCCGATTTGTCTGTTCCCTGGCGGTTTCTATGTCCACAGTGCTTTCCATCGTGTACCACCTGGAGGTGGTGCAGCTGGATGCTTTCCAGCTTGTCCTGGTAGGGACGGTTCTGGAGACCTCCTGCTTTCTGTTCGAGATACCCACCGGTGTGGTGGCGGATTTGTATAGCCGTCGGCGCTCGGTGCTGATTGGAATGTTCCTCTACGGCCTGGGCTTTCTGATGGAGGGTGCGCTACCGTGGTTCGCGCCGGTTCTGCTGGCCCAGGTTGTCTGGGGTTGCGGTGATACCTTCATCACCGGCGCTCTGGAGGCGTGGATTGCCTCGGAGGAAGAGGACAAACCCATAGACAAGGTGTTCCTGCGGGGCAGTCAAATGGGGCAAATCGGCGGCGTTCTGGGCGTGGTGCTGGGCACACTGCTGGGAAACATAAACCTGCAAATGCCTCTCATCTTGGGGGGCAGTTTGTGCTTGTTGTTGGGGCTGGTGTTGGGTCGCATCATGCCAGAAACCAACTTCTCCCCTGCTATTGAGGAACGGCAGGGCTTGCTTAAAGACTTTGTCTGCCTGTTCAAGCTCAACCTGGGCTTTGTGAAAGGCGCACCTGTGTTGCTGGCGCTCTTAGCAATCACACTATGCGGGGGACTTGCCAGTGAAGGCTTTGACCGGCTCTCCACCGCTCATTTTCTGGATGACACGGTAATACCCGTTATCGGGCCGCTGAACAGCGTCACTTGGTTCGGTGTTATCAGTCTTATCGGCAGCGGCTTAGGTATTCTGGCTTCTCAGTTGCTCATCGCCCGCATGGAGAAAAAAGGGACTGTCAGCCGAACCAGTGTGGTCATGTCCACCAGCGCCGGGTATATCCTGTGCCTGGTTCTCTTCGCGGTGGGGCGGAGCTTTTGGTTCATGTTGTTGGTGTTCCTGCTGGCGGGGCTTATGCGCACCATCAAGGAGCCTGTGCTGGCCGCCTGGATGAACGACCATGTGGATGAGAAAATGCGCGCCACAGTCTTTTCCACCAGCGGACAGCTGGACTCTTTCGGGCAGATCATCGGCGGGCCTATTGTGGGGCTGGTAGCCCAGCAGGTGTCCATACCCTGGGGGCTGGTCTGTACCGCTTTCCTGCTGTTGCCCGCGCTGTTCTTAGTGCCGGTGGCGGGAAAGAAGCGGGATTGATATGGCATAGTTAAGTTTACTGACGAGCGGGAGATTACTTCCGCTCGTCTTCATTTAGTAGCGCAAAATTTGAGGACTCTTTATTTCCTTATTCGGTATAGCGGAGGCGGCTGTCAATTCGACATAATTTTCTTGTGATACTTTACCGTACATGAGCATTTGTTTCGTATTTGAAAGAACAAACTCACCAAATAAAAAAAACGATATTCGGGTGGGTTATTTTGTTATACCCTAAATTACCCTCTGAATTTGTTTTTAAATTTGGAGGGATTTTTTTATGTCCTTTTTTCGGGCAGTTATCTATCTGCTCATACGAAGCAAAATTTATCAATACATAGCATATCAGAGAACGGCAGGAAACCAGTTAAAAAAATTTCTGCCAGTGCAACGGTACTTCTCACCTTGAAAGTAGAAGTACAATCTCCATACAATAGAATTACTATTTCCTATAACCGTAAAGGTCACAGAGCCTTTGCGGTTTTTCTTTTGTCGATTTTTGTTGGAAAGTGCCGTAGGGCTGTTTCTGATATGCGGTGTCGTTCTCCGCCTCTCCATCTGGATTTTTTACATTTCAAAAATTCAGATGGGAGGTATTTATGGTGAAATATGCACCAAGAAAGGTATATATCAGAGAAAGTGGCGGCTATGTGGAATTATCCTACACGGAGTTCTGCCGTTGCAGGGAATCCGACCAGACCTATATGGACAAGCTGTTTATCCCCATTCAAGGCTGTCTGCTTGAAGTCGTGAGGGAGCAATACACAGACTTCTACCGTGACAAGGAACGGTGGCGTTATCTGCAAAAATTAGATACAAAGAATAGACTGCTATCTCTCGACGGATTTACGGACAGCGAGGGGAATCCTCTGGACTTTATCACTGATGAAGCGGTGGACATTGCAGAAACCGTTGTCAATGCGGTCATGGTGGACAGGCTGAAAGCCGCCCTGCCTTTGCTGTCGGATAGTGAACAGGAGCTGATACAGGCAATCTTTTTTGACGGACTTTCCGAGCGTGAAGTCGGGGCGAGGTTGGGCATAACCCAGAGCGTTGTAAACAAACGCAAAGCCAGAATCCTAATAAAACTAAGAAAGATAATAGAAAATTAAAATTTAAGGCGTTCAGCCCCCTTGTTTTTTCCTTTGGGAAGATGAGGGGGCTTTTCTCTGCCCTCTCAATCAATTCTGATTGGAGGAAGTAAGAATGGCATACAACCACGGACGGGAGGACAGGAAATGGCGTATCTGGAAAGAAGCGGAGGAAAAGCTGCTGCGTGAGTGCGGCGTTGATGAAGCGACCATTGAGCAGATACGCATGGCGGACAGGGCAGACTTCAATTCCAACAGGCGGTTTTACCGATGGACGAATGACGTTGCGGAATATCTTGAGGACATGGCAGGCAGGGAGCGGCAGGCGGAAGTGGGTACGGTTGCGGAGTTACTGGAAGAGATTGAGAGCGAAAATCTCTATCAAGTATTAGTCACGGTGGACGGGCGTACCTTGAAAATCGTCCTGCTGAAAATGCAGGGGTATTCCACAAAGGAGATTGCCCCGCTTGTGCATTTGACGACTGGTGCCATCTATGCGAGGTTAGACCATCTGCGGAAGAAGCTGCGGAAAATTTTATAGCTTCTAAAACAGCCTGCCATCCTGCGGGCTACTGGGTGAGGGATGGAAATCCCCTCACTCATTTTTTGCAGGAGGACAACAGGATGGCATACAGGGTTAAGGCATGGGAAGAACCTATGAGTCTATGATGGAGGAACTGGAAGTAATAGAAATTCTTTCTACTGCTTATGATGGTGACGAATTTCCGGGTTATGAGAACATAAGATTGAGTTTTTCACAACTGGAAACGATTATTCGGAATAAACGCAGCGGTTGGCTTGATGCTTTGAGAAATCAAAAAGCAGTTTATCTTATAACTGATACCAGCAACGGAAAAATGTATGTTGGCTCGGCAACTGCTCAGTATGGAATGTTGCTTCAAAGGTGGACTAACTATATAGACAATGGACACGGTGGGAATGTTGAACTTAAACATATTGTTGACACCAAAGGGTTTGATTATATAAAAGCAAATTTTCAGTATTCAGTATTAGAAAACTATAACGCACGAATGGATGATAATTACATACTGAGTCGTGAAAAATGGTGGAAAGATACCCTTTGCACAAGACAATTCGGATATAATAAAAACTGATAAAAATTAGACCGTCAGATCTCATTCGAGACTTGACGGTCTTATATTTTTTTACTGTATTTAAGAAAATCGTTTTGGTGTTCCTGTTTGCGAAGTTGATAGCCTTGTGCAATCAGCGTATCTACTTTCAGAGCAATTAGGTTTATGTCGGAACACATTGCCCGTGCAATCTGCTGAATGTCATAGCCGTTTTCAATGTATTCCAAAATGGTGTCGTCCGGGAGCGAAGCCTGAGAAGCGAAGATATTTGCTTCATACTCCATACGGTTCTCTCTCATATCAAAGATGTTGAACTCTTTGAACCCGCCGACAGCAACCGCTTCTTGCCTGTGGAGAACATCGTGTCCGATTTCGTGCCATAGCACTATCTGTTCCACGACCGGGTGCATACCGTTTTTAAGGAAAACAAAGCGGTTCTTCAGAATGACCTTGTATGCTCCACGCTGCTTTTCAAAATCTCGGTAGATAATATTGATACCAAGCTCTTTTGCGACCTTGTACGGGTCACGAGTACCGCAACGGTCAATGAGCTTGTTGACGATTTTCACAATTTCAGCCGTAGTGTAATACCCCAATCCGGCTCACCTCCCATATTATAGTATATCGGATATTTACCCTATAATAAATTATAAACTATTGTGTGTCCCATATATTGGACTTAGTTCACTGTGAGGATTACTCGTCTTTGCGGTATTTCTTCGGGGTGTATTTTTTATTGTTCTTCTTTGCAATAAGATATGCTTCCTGAATAGCGTCAACCATTTCACGCATATCTTCGTCAGCCATTTCGCCGCCGGCAAACAGACCGGTAACTTCTGCAAGCAACTCCTGAGCCTGTCTTGCCCCTCTGCGTCCGTATTTATCCTCTACATCGGCGATGAAAGCGTCATCCTCAGACAGCAGATAATTCACATTTACATTTAATGCTTCTGCCAGCTTCTTGTATCTTTCCGTTCCTCTCGGACGGGATTTATCATTTTCATAAGAACAAATTACACGTCGGGTTACGCCTATTTTTTCAGCCAATTCATCCTGATTAAGACCGAGTTTAGTCCTCTCTGCTTTGACTTTTTCACCGAATGTCATCTTTGATTTCACTCCTTAAAAGAATATTTACAGTTTAACTTCTCATTTACTCTTGACAAGTACACTTAAACTGCGTATAATAAGAAACAGGAAGTTGAACTACTCATAGTTTACACTAAACTTCCCAAAATGTCAAGGGGGGTTCAAAAAATGTTACGAAGCATACTTCATTGTGATATGAACAACTTCTATGCCAGCGTCGAATGTATGCTCGACCCCGCATTGAAGAAATATCCGATTGCTGTCTGCGGCTCTGTGGAGGAACGACACGGTATCGTGCTTGCAAAGAACTACAAAGCAAAGGCTTTTGATGTGAAAACCGGGGACGCAGTATGGCAGGCTAAACAGAAGTGCAAGGACTTGGTTGTAGTGCCGCCCCATTATGAGGAGTATATCAAATACTCAAAGCTTGCGAGAAGCGTTTATGAGCGATATACCGACCAAGTTGAACCGTATGGTATGGACGAGTGTTGGCTGGATATTAGCGGGACAGAAAGCCTTTTCGGTTCGCCGGAAAAGGTGGCAAATGAAATTCGTGAAACGATGAAGTTTGAACTCGGCTTGACGATTTCTGTGGGTGTTTCCTTTAATAAGATATTTGCGAAGCTCGGCTCGGATATGAAGAAACCGGACGCAGTAACCGTTATACCAAAGGATACATTCAAAGAAAAGATTTGGGGACTTCCTGCCGCTGACCTGCTCGGTGTAGGACGGGCAACCCAGCGAGTGCTTGACAGCTATTGTATTCGTACCATCGGGGATTTAGCGAATAACGACCCTGAGTTCTTACGCAGAAGATTAGGAAAGAACGGAGTAGTTTTATGGAACTATGCCAACGGCAACGACCTTTCCCTTGTTGCCAAGAAAGACTTCGTTTCTCCTATAAAAAGTGTAGGACACGGTATAACAACAGTAGCAGATTTAGAGAAACCGGAGCAGGTGTGGCCCGTGTTTCTCGAATTAACCCAAGACATCGGACACAAGCTCCGTGTTCACGGACTGAGTGCAGAAGGTGTCGCAATACATATTAGAGACAACACGCTCAATACAAGGCAATGGCAGACGAAGATTGCACTTCCTACACAGTCTCCGATGATTATTGCAAAGACCGCTTTTCAGTTGTTTGAAAAAAGATATGGGTGGAATAACCCTATCCGTTCTGTGACAGTACAAGCCATAAATCTTATTCCACAAGACACGCCCCGTCAAATAGATATGTTTATGGACGCCGCAAAGCAGGACAAATTGGAGCGAATGGAAAAGTGTGTTGAAGAAATCAGACGGCGTTTCGGAAAGGACAGCATAAGGAATGGGGTTCTGTGTCAGAACTTGCGGCTACCACCGGAAAAAGCCGAAATCACTATGCCGACAGGTATGGTTGGTTAAGGAGGTCTAAATGTGATTGACGAAAAAGAGGTTACGGCTTATGTTACGATGCCCGACTGCTTTTTGCAGGGGTGCAGCGAAGATATTGTTATCTTTCGTGCGGACGGCGGAAACCATTTTACCGACTACGGTATATATGAGGGAATGTTTCTTTTCTTTGACCGGAAAAAACGCTTTAAGAAAGGAAGGCTTTCCTGTTACATCAATACTGCCGGAGATGACCGACCCAAGTACAGGGTGTCGGATAAGAACATCGACGGATACAAGCACTTGGGAAGATTAGTTTTGACTTTGAGAAATTACGAGGAATAAAAATGGAATCCGAAAGAAGAAAAGTTTATGTTGAAGTAAATGTAACACATAGACCTGATGGAACGGCTCGTCCGAACTTCATCAAGTTTGAGAATGATGAAAAATATGAGATAGACCGTGTAATTCAGAAATGCCGTGCGGCTTCCACCAAAGTCGGAGGAACCGGTATCCGCTACACGGTACAGATTTGCGGCAAGCCCACATTTCTGTTCGACGAAGAAAACGGAAAGTGGTTTGTAGAAGCAAAATCCTAATGGTAGGAGGTTTTGTAACTTGAAACATTTATCGAGATTTGACATCGAAGCGATTGCCGACAAGTATGTTCAGGCATATATGGCACTTCCCGATGTCCGTAACACACAAATATACAGAATTGACCCGGAGCTTCTCTTGGAGAAGGTTCTCGGATTGAATGTCGAATACCAGCACCTATCTTATGACGGTAGTATTCTCGGAATGACCTCATTTACGGAAATGGGTGTTCAGGTATTTGAAGATGATGATAACGAAGCCTTTTTCTTTTTGGATGGAAAAACCGTTCTCGTGGAAAAGGACTTGAACTTTGACAGCAAGCTGAAAGGCAGAAAGAATTTCACCTTAATGCACGAGGGCAGCCATCAGATATTTAAGATGTTGTTCCCGAATGATTACGGTGTGACACAGAAATCTGCCGGAGTACATTATTACAAGGCAAATTCCGAGAGAAATAAGCCTATATCCGATTGGGAGGAATGGCAGGCAAATACGCTTGGAGCTGCTATCCTTCTTCCCGAAAACCTTATAAAGCAGGGAATGTATCTGTTCAGTCTTGGAGAAAAGATTGAGTGTCTGAACAAAATATACTATCCGAGCGTATATAAGAGATTTGATGCACTTGCGGATTTTTTAGGGTGTTCCAAAAAAGCACTTGCTATACGAATGAAACAGCTCGGACTTTTGAAAAAGGAGTATCTTGATAATCCTTTTGATTTGGTTACGGTTTATCCGGAGGTGAGCGAGCTATGAAATCGTTGGAACAAAAGATAATCGTAAGGTGCAAAAACTGTGGCTGGCGTATTTTTGACAAGGTAACAATGACAACAGGCGTGATTGAACTGAAATGTCCGAACTGCCACAGAGTAGTAGAGGTTGACCTATCCCTACGCAAGGGAACAGTCAAGTACAGATTAACAAGAAGTAGTAACAGAGCGAACAATTAAATATCGGACAGATGTACCGAGCCACGAGTCCTTGAGCGAAAGCTCTTGAGTCATCAAATTGCCGGACGCTGAGAATTAAGGGATAGAAATATCCTAATGTTCTTGGTGTCCGGCTTTTTTGTCGCTCCCGAAAGGAGCAAGACCGTGACATATAAGTGGCTGGCGTATATCGCCAAGTATCCGTAATCTCCGAATTTTTGATTTCAACCAAATTCAAAAATTCAAATTTAAGGAGATTACGACAATGACAAAACTTACATTAGAACAACAGGAATTATTATTTGCGAACGACTGCAAGCTCATTAACCTGCGGTATGAATATCACGGCTACACCGGCACGGAGAAATGGGCGATTGTAACAGAACTGGCGGAAGAAGAATTGTGGGTTAAATACCCTGATGTTATCCGTCGGTACACTCCGTTCATTCTGCTTTCTATGGCTCAGGGCGAAGTGATAACGGAGTATCAGAACTACGAAGCAAGAGAGAGAATGAGAAGGCTTCTTTTCGGACACGCATTTGACATCAATGACGGAGAATTTGAAGTGCATCATCCGGAATTGGCAGTCGATACAGACCCAATCGAAGAAATAATGCTGAAAGACAATATTAAGCGACTTCGGGAGGTTTTGTGTTACTTAAGCGAAACACAGAAACGCAGAGTTTTTAAGTATTTCTTCTACAACAAAACACTTGAAAAAATCGCAGATGAAGAAGGAGTCGATTTTACTTCTGTAAGGGAATCGGTAAACAGTGCAATAAAAAAGTTGAGGAAATTTTTCTAAAACACCCCCCAAAAACGCTCTCCCATTTCAAACAAGTGAAGGGGTTAATTCTAATCCGGATATGAATTACCTCAGAATAATCGAAAGCGAGGATTTACATATGAAAGAAAAAGAATTTAAGAATGTCAGATGGGGCGATATTTATTACTGCGACTTGGGGGTTACAAACGGTAGTGTGCAATCGGGAATGAGACCGGTTCTTGTGGTTCAGACAAATCGCTTAAATGAAAGCAGTCCTACGGTCGTTGTAGCCGCTATAACGGCTGTTAAAAAGAAAACGGCAATGAATACTCATATTGAGCTAAACACGGATTGTGGCTTAAAAGAGCCGTCGATGGTAATGCTTGAGCAGCTACGCACCGTGGATAAAGCCACAGAGCTTGATAATTTTGTCGGAAGAATTACCGACGCAGATAAAATCAGCGAAATCAAGCGAGGATTGAAATTTGCAGTCGGTATTCCCGTTAAACCCAAGACAGAGCGTAAAGGCATTGTACTAAGTCTTTGCCCTCGTTGCAGAAGCGAGTTTCAGTCTATCCCTGAAAACATTGTAAAAAGACTTGACCCCTTTCAGGCAGATAAAGAGATGTGCGATAAATGTCAGGTAGGATACGGCTATGACTATATGATTTTCAAAAAGAACCATCATCACGCTAAGGGAGGTGTTGACAATGTTTGAAGATAAGATTGAAGCAATGAACAAACTACCCAACGCTGTTGATGATAGTTCCGGCTTTGAGAAAAGAGTTTATACGGTAGAAGAAATAATGGATATTCTCAGCATTGGAAAGAACACTGCTTATGCTCTCGTCAACTCAGGCGTTTTCCATTTTGTAAAGGTCGGCGGACATTACAGAATTTCCAAGAAGAGCTTTGACCGATGGCTTGATAATATGGACAGCGAAAGCTCCGGTTGTCAATTATGCGATTAAACCAATCGCATAATTAACAAAAACTCCGATTTTCAGTACCATATAGCCAAGTCACTTGGCTATATGGTAGTCAGAGTGGCAAATAAGAAATCGGGGGTAAACGGTAATGCGAAAGAAAATTGAAAAGAGCGATACTCGACTTCCTAATACATTCAGGCAGACTGAACCTGATATACGAGCATACACGGTAGATGATATACAGCACATCTTGAAAGTGAGCAGAACTACCGTCTATGAGCTGCTTAAAAGCAAGAAATTCCATAGCGTTCGTGTCGGAGGTCAATATCGAATATCTAAAAAGAGCTTTGAAAATTGGCTCAATGGCGAGAAAGGAGGTTCTGAAGATGGCATTTGTTAATATGTTCAATGACCGAGTGGAGCAGTTTAATCTCAGAGAGGAAAATGAACGCTTGGCAGAATTGTTCAGCGATGAAAAGCTTCAGGAGGAAGCACAGTGGCAAGCCTATTCTGTCAAGGAAATATCTCGGTTGTTTTCCATTTCCGAAGAAGAAGCACTGAAACTGATGAATTGCGGCTTATTCAAAACATACCGAGTCGGCAACGAATACAGAGCTTCAAAGAAAAGCGTTGAAGAAAATAAGAAAATCGTCAAGGCAGTTCTTACATATCAGGACAAAAAGACAATGTCTGTACCCGACGTAATGAGAATACTCGGTCTTGGAAAGACGGCTACATACCGACTCATCAATCAGTGCCGATTTAAGACCTATTTGGTACTGGGCAAAATGAGAGTTGATGTGGATAGCTTTGAAGATTGGTATGCAGGACAATTCCATTATGAGAAAGTAAACGGCGAAAGACCCGGTAAGAAATACGGCAAAACGCTCTCTCCTCTTACTGTTGCAAAGGTACTCGGCATTCCGAGAAGCACCGCAAATGACCTTATGAACGATGGCATTGTTGAGTTTATATGGGTTGACGGTAAACGCCGAATAAAAAGAGAAAGCTTTGATAAGTGGTACGCTTCGCAAAGTAAATACACTAAAGTTAAGGAAATCGAGGAGGTGGAGGGATATGTCGATTGAGGATAGAGTTCGTGAATTAAACGGCGGTACATATACAAAAAAGAGCTATTCCGTAGAGGAAGTTCAGTCAATCTTGGGTATTACCCGACAGACCGTATATAAGCTCATCAAACAGGGGTGTTTTCAGGCAGTAATGCTCGAAACCGGATACCGCATAATAAAGACCAGCTTTGATAAATGGCTGGATAATGAATAAGGAGGAACGACTATGGCTTCTATTGTAAAGAGAAAGAATCGATATTCCGTCGTTTATACCTACAAAGACGATGACGGAAACCAACATCAAAAATGGGAAACCTTTGATACAAACGCAGACGCTAAAAAGAGAAAAACTCAAATTGAGTTTGAACAGCAAAGCGGTACATTCATCATTCCTAATGCTACGACAGTTGCGGATTTGCTTGAAGAATACTGCTCCGTGTACGGAGTAAATAACTGGGCAATGTCAACCTACCGTTCAAAGAAAGGGCTTATGTATAATTACATCATTCCGCTTATCGGCGATGTGAAACTTGATGAACTGACTCCGAGACTTATGGATAAATTCTATCAAAGCCTTCTGAAAGTTAAGACCAAAGTGGTACAGAATAAAAAGCCTAAAAATGAGTATCTGACCGTACATACCGTAAGAGAAATCCATAAGTTTTTAAGGAGTGCCTTTAATCAGGCGGTAAAATGGGAGTTGATGACAAGAAACCCGGTTCTCAATGCAACGCTCCCGAAAGAGGAACATCAGAAACGAGAAATATGGACAGCAGAAACTCTTATGCACGCTCTTGAAGTGTGCGATGATGATATTCTCGCATTAGCCATCAATTTATCCTTTGCCTGTTCACTCCGTATGGGTGAAATGCTCGGTCTTACTTGGGATTGCATTGATATTTCGGAGGAAAGCCTGAAAGAAAACAACGCTTCCATTTTTGTAGATAAAGAGCTTCAGCGAGTAAACAGAGATGTAATGGAGGTGCTTGATAATAAGGACATTATCCGTGTCTTTCCGAGAACTCTGTCAAATACAAATACCTCCCTTGTTTTGAAAACGCCAAAAACTAAAACAAGTGTGAGAAAAATCTTCTTGCCGTCAACCGTAGCTCAAATGCTGTTAGAGAGAAAAAAGCAGATTGACGAAATGAAAGAGCTTTTCGGTGATGAGTATTTGGATTATGACTTGGTATTCTGCCATTCGTCAGGCAGACCGATGGAAGGTCAGGTAATCAACCGTGCTTTGAAAAAGCTGATACAGGACAACGACTTACCCGATGTGGTATTTCACAGCTTCCGTCACGCAAGTATAACCTACAAGCTGAAATGGAACGGCGGCGATATGAAATCGGTTCAAGGCGACTCAGGACACGCCCGAATGGATATGGTTGCCGATGTTTACAGCCATATAATCGACGAGGACAGGCGATATAACGCACAGAAGTTTGAGGAACAGTTCTACAACGCTAAAGGTCTCAAAAATGCGGAAGAAGGTAAAACTGCTCCAATGCCCAAGTTTGAAACTTCGGTTGAACTCCTTGACCCAATGGCAGAGGTTCAAAAAGAGAGCGAAGTTGAAAAAGAAAAGCCTGCTGAGAACAGTACAGATGAAAACGCCGCCTTGCTCACAAAACTGTTATCAAATCCGGAAACAGCAGCATTATTAAAGGCTTTAGCGAAAACAATTTAGTCATACAAAAAAGGCAATCCGTCAGGGTTGCCTTTTGTAATTCCTGAAAAATCTTGAAATCAAGAAGAAAAACCATTATAATATTTGAACACAGATTATTGATTTGCATAAGAGAATGCGTAAACTTCAAATGCGTTTCCTGTGATTTATGGGCTACAGATTAACTCAATGATGTTTCCCATATTTCTTTGCATTTGCTAATACCCTGCTAAAAGGAAGGCAAAAAACCACGAAAAATTAGCAGGTTTTGGACGAGAATTTACTAACAGTGAAATCCCAGAAAAGCCAGTAAAATCAAGGATTTTCGGGGATTTGTAGGGAGTCAAAAATGCCCCTCGGGGGCTTCTCCTAAGGGCTAGTCACGTGTTCGACTCACGTAGAGGGTGCCAAACGCCGTATAAATACGGCGTTTTTGTTTTGAATAATAAAATGCACCTTTATTGCCGATGTAATAAAACTATCGTATCAATAAAAAGTGCATTTTATCATTATTTATATATTTTTTTACGCTTGTGCAGCAAATTTTTGCTTAACCTGGCTTATCTTCTGTTGGTCAGCCTGTTCGGTTGGATACCAACCTTTTGCTGTCATTTTCTTATATATTTCATCCTGCATACATAATGTGTCATTTAATGCTTTATTAAATGAGTTATTTACATTAGTTGTTCCCGATTCAATTGAACCATGCATATAAAGGTCGCATACTCCCTTTGTTGACATCAGCAAACTTTCCATAAGGTTCTTATCATCCATATTATTTTCATCCTTTCTCTGTTAACGAGTTCATCAATAATAGCGCTATGTTACACTAAATTATAGAATTGTTTGAACAGTTCATCATGCTTCATTACAAGCTGTGAAACATAGTTCTTTAATTCGCCGTCTTGAAGATTGTTGGCAGTATCCTGGCATTGCGTTTTCAAAAATTGTTCATGGCCAAGAGCGTCTTCAATATAAAGTAATTCTTTTGGACTCATCTTCTCACCTCCAGTTATTTTATATATCTATTATTTGTAATTGCTGTTAAAATATACATGATTTTATTTTTATTCTTACAAAAGCGGATTTGAATCCTGAGCTTTTAATCTTTCCCATCTTCGGTCAATTTCCCCCTGAATTTCATCTACTATATATTTATATTTTTTATCTTTAAGATGTTTTGTTCTGCCCATCATACTCAGCCATTCAAGTACATTTATTTTCTTGTTTTTATCTTCTGGATTATAATTTATATTAGTTATTCCATTTTCTATTTCATATAGAGGAAAATAACAGCAGTCCACGCCAGCTCCAATTACCTTTCTTTCTAGGTTTGGCTTATCAGACCAATTCAAAGGACAGGCAGAAAGAGCACGTAAATAAGACATTCCGCTTTCCTGTGAATACGCTTTTGCCTTACTAGCTTTTTTTATGAAATCCGCTGGATTTGATTCTGCCACAGTAGCTATATATGGAATACCTGTAGCAGACATTATTTGAGGCATATCTTTATTAAAAAATGACTTGCCGTACTGATATTCACCTACATGAGAAGTTGAACTTTTTGCGCCTTTTGGAGTTGAATATGACAATTGATAACCGGTATTCATATATCCGCCGTTATCATATTCAAATAGAATAATATGATTATTTCTTAATGCAGTCCCGATTGCACTTCCCATTCCAATGTCCATGCCGCCGTCACCGCTTACCATTATGAACGTAATTTCTCCTTTCGGATACTCGCCGCGCTTTTGTCTCTGATGAAACATTTCAACAAGACCTGATAAAGTTGCAGCTCCGTTTTGGAAAAGATTATGAACATATGGAATCTTAAAAGAAGTCTTTGGATATGCGGTTGTAACAACCATGCCGCAGCCTGTATGGAACAGCAGTACAACGTTTCCTTCGATACCTCTCAGAAGTAAATTGACATTCACCGGTATTCCGCAGCCTGGACACGCTCCATGACCGGGAGCAAGTCTTTTTGGCATTTTTGTAGTTTCATTTATTCTTCCGCCTGATACTTCCATATTCTGCTTATCATCGTTCCATTTGCATGTTGTTAGACCGGGGCTGGATTCTTCGTCGGTTATAGGATTAAAGTATTGAGTATTAGGTGTGCTCATATCGCCCGGATATATTCCCTTATAGTCAAATGATTTAGAATCTGAGTTTAATCCGGCTTCTAAAAATTCTATAGCGTCTTCAACATAAAAGTCTCGTCCTCCAAGACCATATATTCTTGATATAACACGTGTATCCAACTTTGCGTCTTGAAGCATTGCTTTTATTTCCAGCGTCATATTTCCGCCGTTAGCTCCATAACTGTCTTGTCTGTCTCCAACAATAATTGTTTTTGCATTCTTGCATTTCTGAGCAAGCTGTTTTGCTGGAAATGGTCTTAGAACATTTGATGTAAATACTCCTACTGATTTTCCTTGTTCACGTAATATATCCACAGCCATTTTTGCTGTATGATAACTTGAACCCAATAAGAATAAAATAACTTCCGCATCATCGGTTTTGTAACTTTCAGTGAATTGATATTCTCTTTCAGATAATTTTGAAAATTCTGAAAAAACTTCAGGTATTACTTTTCTGGCATCTTCCATAGCCATATGAAGCTGATATTTATTATTTAAAATGTCAGGTTCATTCATATAGGAGCCGATAGAAACAGGTTGTTCTAAATCAAGTGCCGAATATTCTGCATTATATTTACC
The DNA here is from genome assembly GCF_002874775.1 of Monoglobus pectinilyticus. Classification (NCBI taxonomy): domain Bacteria; kingdom Bacillati; phylum Bacillota; class Clostridia; order Monoglobales; family Monoglobaceae; genus Monoglobus; species Monoglobus pectinilyticus. The sequence continues at coordinate 208,534 of NZ_CP020991.1, forward strand.
TATAAAATCTTGAACGGTCTTATCTTCTTCAAATACATAACAACGTCGTTTTTGATGGCTTGTAAAAAATCCGTCAAAAGCTACTATGACCGGCAATTTTACCGTTTCAGCAATTTTTAAAGCACAAATATTAAAATCATAAACGGCTTGAGGAGTGCTTGCAAAAAGTATTATCCATCCGGTGTTAAGGGTGTACATAATATCACTGTGGTCTCCTTTAATTGAAAGAGGACCGGATACAGTTCTGCAAGCGACATTCATAACCATCGGAAAACGTGTTCCGGACTGTACAGGTAGCTGTTCCAAAGCATATAAAAGTCCGTTTGCGCTGGTCGCGTTAAAAACTCTTCCGCCGCCGGTTGACGCTCCGTAACATATTCCTGCAGCACTGTGCTCTCCCTCGGCAGGAATAAGAGATATATCATGTTCACCATTAGCTTTCATTAAATCCAAATATTCCGCTATTTGTGTGGATGGTGTGATCGGATAATATCCCATTACATGGTAATTAATCTGTTTTGCTGCATATGCGGCTAATTCATTACCGCTTTCAAATAAAAGTTTTTGTTTACTCATACAATACCTCCATCCACTCTTTTTTCATCCAAATAAGCTTCGCTGGTAATCCAGCTGTTTGCGCCTGCATCCTCATATTCCAATTTATCTACAATTAAATCCTTATTTCTCACAAACCATTTTTTATCCGGATGTTCACGTTCAAGTCCGGCAACTAAAGCGTTTGTAGGGCAAACATCAACGCATCTTAGACATCCTTTGCAATGGTGATAATCTAAGCCCATATTAACCATAGCCGGTTTTTCTTTGTATGTGCCAGGCATAAACTGAAACACCATATCCGGGCATGTAGTGTCACATAAGCCGCAGTTTATACATTTTTCTTGAACAAATAAAGGAATATAACCTTCTCTGGAGGCTGACAGATCATTTGAAACAGTGCTGCCTATCCTATTATTGATACCTCCGATTGGTGCATTTTCATATCCCCAGCGATTTTCTGCTTCTTTATATTTTAGTGGTTCTATTTTATTATTACGCTCAAAAAACTTAGAAATCGTCTCATTATATCCGCGGCGTACACCATCAATATTTTTTTCGATTAAATTCGGATATTTTTTACCAATAGTTTCTTCAGTTATTTTTATAGCAGCGTCTAAAGGAACAAAGTTTGACGCTTTACATATTGCTCCAAGCATAACCATATTTATTCTAGTTTTACTTTCCATTGCTATCTTTTGTGCGTCTATACAAAATATCTCTCCGCAGCAAAGATTTAAAGCTTTTTGAATTTCTTCAGGAGAGCGTGAAGTGTTTATAACGACCTTTGATTTTTCGGTTAATCCGGCTGTTACGGGAACTTTACCTGTCATCGCCTCGTGAAAAAGCCCCAGTATATGCGGTGACTCTATCGGGCTATTAAGCTGAATCTCAACATCCGGCTCGCTCCATCGAATATGGGCTTTAACCGGTGAACCTCTTTTTTCTGAACCATAACTTGAAAAACTGGCAGCGTTCAGCTTAAGGCATGTAACGCCCAGCTCTCCCAACATTTTTCCGCAAAGATTAGCTCCCAGTCCGCCAATGCTCTCTAGTCGTATTTCATAGTAACCTCGGTCATTTTTAACAGGAAGTTTTTCTTGATCCATAATACCACCTAGCTTTCTTATAATCTATTGTTATTATTTCACAAGACATAAATTTTATGTAAATATATAAACTTAGAAAGAATAAATGATAATAGAAGAAGATGTATAAAAAAATCAAATTATATTTTGCTGTAAGTTGATGCATATAAGATTTAGTTATTAAATATAAAAAAGTCAGTTTCCTGTTTATGGAAACTGACTGTAGAAAAATATGATAGTAAGTTTTTTAACTAGATTTCTTTTTTTATTCCAATATCTTTTCTAAAGTGGGCATTCTCAAAGTTTACTAAATCAACATATTTGTAAGCTTTTTGAATTGCGTCTTCAAGATTATCTCCTAGAGCTGTAACTCCTAAAACTCGGCCCCCATTTGTTAAAATATCATTATCGGAGCGTTTTGTCCCGGCGTGGAATACAAGTGCTCCCAAACTCTCCGCTTGTTTTATACCATCGATTTTATATCCCTTTTCATAGTTTTTAGGATAGCCGCCTGAAGCCATAACAACACATACACAGGCATCATCGTTCCATTCAATATCTATTTCATCAAGCCTCTGGTCTATTACAGCGTTAAATATTTCGCATAGGTCTGATTTTAACCGTGGTAGAACTACTTGTGTTTCAGGGTCACCGAAACGACAGTTATATTCTATTACTTTAACGCCATCTACAGTTTTCATGAGCCCAAAATATAAAACTCCTTTAAAAGTTCTATTTTCTGCATTCATTGCATTCATGGTTGGAATGAATATTTTTTCCATACATTCTTCTGCAACTTCATCGGTATAAACTCGGCTTGGAGAAAACGTACCCATACCGCCGGTATTAGGTCCCTCATCATTGTCAAAAGCACGTTTATGATCTTGAGCAGAAACCATTGGCTTCATAGTTTTACCATCGGTAAATGCTAAAACAGAAATTTCAGGTCCGGTTAAAAAGTCTTCTACTACCACTTTAGCACCTGCAGAACCAAAAATTTTATCATCTAGTATGTCATGAACTGCATTTTCGGCTTCCTCAAATGTTTTAGCTATTATAACTCCTTTTCCCAAAGCGAGTCCGTCAGCTTTTACTACGACCGGGAATTTGTTATTTGCTTTAATATAATTTATTGCGTCTGTACTGTTTTCAAACACTTCATAATCTGCAGTGGGAATATTATATTTTTTCATTAAATCTTTAGAAAATGATTTGCTTCCCTCAATGATTGCAGCAGCTTTATTAGGCCCAAAAGCTCTTAAACCATTTGCTTCAAAAGCGTCAACTGCACCTGCTGCAAGAGGATCGTCAGGAGCCACGACAGTTAAATCAATATTATTTTCTTTAGCAAATTTAGTTAATTTCTCAAAATCCATGACATCTATAGGAACACACTCCGCTAAATCCGCAATTCCGCCATTTCCAGGAGCGCAGTATATTTTTGATACATTTTTGCTTTGGGCAAGTTTCCAAATAATCGCATGTTCTCTGCCTCCGCCTCCAATTACAAGTACTTTCATAATCAGTTCTCCTTAGTAAAAATTAATATTATTTATATAATAATATTTTACATTATTTTTATTAAAAACACAATAGTTTTAAATAATTTTATAAAAAATGGCTCAGGCAGAACCTGAGCCGAAATATTTTATTAGTCAGATGTATAAGGCATCAAGGCAATCTGTCTTGCTCTTTTAATAGCAACTGTCAGCTGTCTTTGATGTTTTGCACAGCAGCCGCTGATTCTTCTTGGAAGTATCTTGGCACGTTCTGTTACATATCTTCTGAGCTTTGCAACATCTTTATAGTCGATGTAATCAACTTTATCAACGCAGAATGAGCAAACTTTTCTCTTAGGACGTCTGCCGCGGGGTCTGTCGTTTCTTCTTTCTTCAGCCATCTTAAACTCTCCTTAACTTTAAATTTTAGAACGGAAGGTCGTCATCAATTTCAGATAACGGAGTAAATTCATCTTCTTCAAGTCCGCCGGGCATTTGTTGAGCTGGAGCAGTATAATTATTTGACTGCTGCTCTGCACCATAAGAAGAATATGCTTGCTGCTGCGGAGCATTATTATATCCTCCTGAATAACCGTTGTTTTCTTCTCTGGACTTTTTAGATTCACCAAAGTTCACTTCATTTGCTATAACTTCAGTAACATAATTCTTTTTTCCGTCTTGACCTTCCCAAGTACGAGTCGAAATTCGGCCCGCAACAATCACCATCATACCTTTTGTGAAATATCTGCCGAGAAACTCAGCTTGATTTTGCCACGCAACGCAGTTGATGAAATCTGTCTGTCTGTTTTCACCATATCCATTATCAATAGCTATAGAAAAACTACAAACAGCTTTTCCCGTACTGGTGTGTCTAACTTCGGGATCACGAGTGAGTCTTCCCATTAAGATTACTTTATTAATCATAATTAGTCCTCCTCACGTCTAACAACGATGTTTCTTAAAACGCCGTCTGTGATACCATAAACACGTTCAAGTTCTTTCGGGAAATCAGGGTTTGATTTAAAGTTAACCAATACATAATAACCTTCATTCATGAAATTGATTGGATAAGCAAGCTTACGCTTTCCCCACTCATCGACACTTTCGATTTCGCCGTGTTTTTCAATCAATGACTTGAACTTTTCAAGCAATGCAGAGATTTCTTCTTCTGTTTTAGAAGAGTCTAAAACCATAATAGTCTCATACTTGTTGATATGTTCTGCCATATTTGTCACCTCCTTCTGGACTTTGACCCCTATAAATATAGGAGTAAGGAATTGTATATTTATAAATTTATACAACTAAGTTATTATAATATACTTTAAGAATAATGTCAAGAAAACATCTAAAGAATTAAAGATATAATAATTTGGGAATTTTAAAACTTTATTTGGTAAATATGTACAAAAGTTTTAGTTTTATTTTATACAATAAATTTTCAATAATAATTTGCATTAAATAAAAAAATATGTTAAAATCATCTGTATTAGGAGGAAATAATATGGGAAATGATATGAATAAAGTAGAAGCAGGTAAAAATTATGTTATTACAGTAGGCCGGCAATTTGGTTCAGGCGGCAGAAAAGTTGCTAAAAAAGTAGCAGATATGCTTGGAATAGAATTTTATGATAAGGGTCTTATTGCTATTGCAGCAAAAGAAAGCGGGCTTTCAGAAAATCTTTTTGAAGGTATAGATGAAAAGCCAACTAATAGTTTATTATATTCTTTAGTTATGGGTCTTCAATCCGATAGAAATTCATTTTATAGATATGGCGACGTTTTGAATTCTGACGCTATTTTTAGAATTCAGTCTCAGGTTATTCAGGATTTGGTTAAGGATAATTCCTGCGTTATAGTAGGAAGATGTTCAGACTATGTTTTGAGAAATCAAGATAATGTTGTAAACATTTTTATTCATGCTAATGAAGAGTTTAAATTAGAACGCGTTATGCGTATCTATAAACAAAAAGAAAAAGAAGCTCTTGAAACAATGAAAAAGACTGATAAAAAGAGAAGTAATTATTATAATTTTTATACAAATCAAGAATGGGGAAATGTTACAAATTACCACATATCGGTTGACAGTTCCGCTCTTGGTATTGATGATACTGCAAAGATAATTTGTGATTTTGTAAAACTAAGATTTGGTATAAAATAATTTCTTTATATATTAAATAATATTTTAGAACAGCTTTTTGCATTTATAGTAAAAAGCTGTTTTTTTATTAAAAATTATTTGTAAAAATATTTATTTACACATATCTTTTGTGTAAATAAACTGTGTTTACTACAGAATAATTGCGAACTGGTATTAAAAACTATAAGACGTTTGGCTATTGATTTTATATGTAAGTATGCTATAATTTGAATAAATATATAACCCTTATGGGAAAAGGAGGAAGCAAAATGTTAAAAAAGAGATGGCTGAGTTTTGTCATAATGATTACTTTTGTTTTTACAGTTTTTGCAGGCGTAACAGTATTAGCAGAACAAACTGAAAACTCAAATGTTTTTGTTATTAATGAGGCTTATTTCAATGATGCCGGTAAACTATATATTAGTTATACTTCAAATGGTGAATTAAGCAATGCAGTATTGTTCGTTGTAACTTATGAGGATAGCAGTGAAAAAATTATAACTGATTGTGCAAAATTTGATATAGGAACCGTAGGAGAAGAAGTATTGGATTACTATAAACCTGAAAGCGGGAAAACTAAATTATTTATTTGGGATGGAACTAACAATATTATACCACTCAGCAATATAAAAACAGTGGATAGTTCTGAACCTGTTAGTGAAGTAACAATAGATTTCACAAAATTAAGTGAAGTCCCGGTGTATAATAAAGATAATGGTCAGGGGTTTGTTGATAAATCACATACCATAATGCCGGAATCTTATATGAGACAGGTTGGAGCGACAGATAATATTAAGATTTCATCAGATAATGGAGCTACAGTTACAGAAACAACAGGCTCATATTTGCATTATGGCGGTGATAAAGATTATAATTACGGCGGTCTTATTTACAGAATTGACACCGGGAAGCCGGGTGCATATCATATAGAAGTTGAGGTAACAGGCACATCAGCGGATACTTGGGTTGCTCCTACAGGTATGCAGGCCTCACGCCTGACAAGTACAAGTAATTGGGATAACTGCGGTCAGGTTCCGAGAACAGTAAGTGCTCAATGGAATGGAAACACATGGTCTTATGATTTTGGTACAGGGGAAAATTTTATTGAAATCGATGTAGAACCTTCCAAACTGCCATCAGAATCATCTCCGAAGACTGTTGGTATTAAAAAAATTAAAGTGACGCCGCTTGAAAATAATGCGACAGGTGATAAGCCGACAATTCATATCTTAGGTGACTCTACTCAAAAGGCTTACAGTTTCAACGAAACTATAAGTTCGTGGGGACAAACACTTAAAAATTATTTTGATTTAAACAAGGTTAATGTTGTTAATTACTCAATGGGCGGCCGTGCTATGAAGAGTAACTATGATGAAGGCAGATTTGACGAAATTCTTATCAGAGGTAAAGTCGGCGATTTTGTATTTATACATTCAGCACACAATGACGAGACTGTAAGCACAGATAGATACGAACGTGGTTCTTCTGTAAAAGAAGGCGATCTTGCAGCCAATAATGCAAACTATAATAAGTGGCTGGATATGTATATGACAGCTATAAAAGAACGCGGTATGACGCCTGTACTTGTTACAGCAATGCCGAGAACCGGCAGCGGAAGATATTCGGAAAGCTCTAAAAAACCTAATGGATTTGATCCTGATTCTCCCGGAAATATGCGTGAAAAGGCCGCTTCGGATTCAGAAATCGGTTTGGTTGAGCTTTACAGTGGTGCAAAAGCGTATATTGATAGTTTAGATTCAAATGAGATATTCTATATCTATAACACATATGAGGCAGGCGAAACTCCTGCAATCAATGCAGCTAATGGAACAAGAGGAGACGGTACACATTATCGTGAAGCTATAGCAAAGCAGTGGTGCAGAATTATGCTCCAAAGCATATATGACCAGGCTAATTCAGCTGATGACATTTATAAAGACAAAGAGATAATGCAAAAATTGGTAAGTTACATGCCTGAAAATGTCCAGGAAGCAGCAAAATCAGGCAATTGGTCTGCTGTATTTCCCGAAATGGCGTCAGATGTGAGTACAGTTGGCATAATTCCCGGTGCGGTTAAACAGAGCAAAAACAATTATTATTATAGGCCAAATATTGAAAAAGCTCTTGAAGTTGGTTTGCTCCATAAGGACAGCAATAACAATTTTAAACCAACTCAAACGATTACAGTTGGCGAATTTGCAAGGGGAGCCGAAAAAGCATTTGGTCTAGAAGAAAATTCACTTACTAATTACAACAAAACATATGCTGAACTGCAAACAAAGAACGCAGAAGTGTCAACAACGGCAGTTTCGGTTTCATCAGATAATAGTACAGAACTTGCTGAAGGTGAGGTTACAATCAATGTAACACAACCGGCGGCGGGCGGTACTGTAACGGTCTATAATGAGAGTGAATTTCACACAGCAACTACTGATATTACAAGTAAGGTAACAGCAAACTCTGTACTGGGAGATAATGAATACTATACATTTAAGGCTCCGTCGGAGATAGTTAAGAAGGTAGATAATGGTGGTGTGTTTGCATTAAACAAAAATATTACAACATCGGCTATTGAAATTCGTAATAACGGAACAAAACAGCCTGAGTATGTGGCAAAGGAAGACGGTGTACTCACTCTTTATCTTATGTTTGTTGACCATAAAATAATTACATGTGAAAATAAAACAGACGGTACAACATCTACAAAGTATATAAATAATACTACTATTGCCGGCACAACAAAAGATAATAAATATAACGCTGTGACTTTTGATGTCAAAGCTGGAAAGACATATCAAGTTTATACAAATGGCGGCACAGGAAGATTGTTTGGTATTCAATATGAGTCAAATGACTATCCGCATAGCACAACTTCACTAGTTGCAAAGGCTAATGACAAAATCAAAGTTGTTGCGTTGCCAAACGAGTATTATATTAATAAATCAATCTTAGTAGATGGAGAGGTTATTGGAACTTCAAAAGAGGCCACCTTTACTGCAACCAAAGATTCAAATGTAACAGCTGAATTCACAGCGGAACCACCTCTGGTGGAAGACACTATAGTTGCTAGTGACGCAGCTCTTACACGCGAAGTGATGGGAGCAATTCTCTATGATGCATATCAAAAAGCGGACAAATCAATTATTGATATGTATATAGCGCAAAATGGCAGTGTTCCATCACCTGATGACCCCAATTATGATCCAAATATCAAGTATGAAGGTACTCCGTATATACCGCTTACCGGTTGGGGCGTACTAGATGATAAGGCAGCGATTAATACTGACCTTTATCAAAAACTCAAAAAGGCGTATAATCTAGGTCTTATCAGAACTGAGAGCGGAATTGCCAGAGGCTCTGTTTCTAATGGTAAAATTATTGAACCAAAGGTAGAGGTAACCCGAGCTAAAGCAGCTAAATCGCTGGTATTCTGCTTTATGCTTACTCAGCCAATGGGAAATGAAAGTCAGCTTCTGCCAAACGGCAACCAAGCTGCACTAACTCAAGAAATACAGACAGTAAACACAAATGCACCAACTGTGCCAATAAAATAATATATTAATGTGTTAGAAAAAAGAACTCTGCATTTGACATTTTAAAAAAAGTTATCTTTTAATTTAAACAGTGTTGGTTAAAAAAGTATAAATCAATTGCTGGATGTTAATAAATAAAAAAGCGAAGATTCTCTGTTTTAAAGAGATTTATCTTCGCTTTTTTAATATAAATTTTAAAATAATATAAGTAATTTAATTATTATAAGTCATAATATAATCGTCCATTACATAATTATTTCCAATATCAGTTTTAGTACTGTCAGTTATAGTAAAGCCGAAACTTTTATATGCAGATATCGCTTTAGTATTGTTTTTATTTACTGTTAAATAAAATAGTTTATAATCATCTCTATATTCTATTAAAACTTTGTTAAACAGTTTCGTCGCAAGACCCTTACGCTGATATTTGGGATCAACATAAATTTTGCTTATAAACAACTTATCATTTTCCGGTCTTATTCCGCAAAAAGCAATTACTTCATCATCTTCTTGAATAATATAATATACATAACCATTATTTTTGATATCATTTTTTAATACATAAAAACTTTGGTACTTCTCTATCATATAATCTACTTGACCGTCAGGCAGCAAATTATCATAAGCGTCATGCCAAGTAATTTCTGCGCACTTTGCAATTTGTTCAATCTCTTTATCTGTTTGAGCTAGTTTTATATTATATTTATTCTCCAAAACTTTTCACCTCAACTATATTTCAACACGCCAGTTTAAAGCTTTTCCAAGCGTTACTTCATCCGCAAATTCTAATTCTCCGCCTACGGGAACTCCATGAGCAATTTTTGTCACCTTAACCCCAAAAGGTTTTAATAGTTTAGATATATACATAGAAGTAGCTTCACCCTCCAAATTTGGATTGGTTGCCATTATTACTTCTTTAATACCGCCCTCTGCAACCCTTGCAACAAGTTCCTTTATTTTAATATCGTCAGGCGTTATATTATCCATGGGTGAAATAGCGCCATGCAGAACATGATAAACGCCTTTATATTCATTTGTTCTTTCCATTTGCATAATGTCTCGGGGGCTTTCCATTACACAAATTATACTGTGGTCCCTTGCAGTATTTGAACATATATTGCATACCTCAGATTCAGATAGATTTTGACAAACTGAACAGTATCTAATATTCTTTTTGGCATTAATAATTGCGTTAGCTAGTTTAGCTGATTTTTCTTCAGGGAGGTTCATAACATAGAAAGCTAGACGCTGAGCTGTTTTATTTCCGATCCCCGGAAGTTTATTAAATTCTTCTATTAATTCTCTTAGTGGCGCTGCGTATTGTTCCATCTATATATCTCCTATTTATTTAAAAATTAAAATATTTTTAGTTTATCTTTTAAACCTGAAAATCTTCTTTGAACATTATCATTATTCACATACTGAGCCATAACGCCTTCTTGACCGACCAATACAACAAGTGATTTAGCCCTTGTTATAGCCGTATAAAATAGATTTCTTGTCATCAAAAGTCTGTGTGTTTCAAACATTGGCATTACTACCGCATCAAATTCACTTCCTTGACTTTTGTGAACGGTTATGGCGTAGGCAAGCTCAATTTCATCTAGTAATAAAAAATCATAAACGACTATTTTATCATCAAACTGAACAGTCATTTTTTGTGCTCTGCTGTCAATATCTATTATAAATCCTACATCACCGTTAAAAACTCCCAAACCTTTCTCGGTATCTCTTTTCCATTCAAGCTGATAATTATTTTTTATTTGCATAACTTTATCGCCAACTCTGAAAATACAACGTCTTGTTATATATTCTCTTTTATCAGGAGATGGTGGGTTTAAACAGCTTTGCAGAATTGTATTTAAATTTTGAACTCCTATCAAGGATTTTCTGGTCGGCGTTAAAACTTGTATCTGTGTTATACCATCCAATCCATAATATTGTGGTAACCGCCTGACGCACAAATCGGCTATAGTATTCGGAAGCTGCATTGGGTCATCTCTGTGAACAAAGAAAAAGTCGTTGTCATTATCATTCAAAAGAGGTTCTTCACCATTATTCACACGGTGAGCATTAACGACTATCATACTTTCTTTTGCTTGTCTGAATATCTCTGTTAATTTTATACACTCAATGCTGTGGCTGTCAATTATATCTTTCAAGACATTTCCGGCTCCGACAGAAGGCAGCTGGTCGCTGTCTCCAACCATAATCAATCTTGTTCTGGAGGATAAAGCGTCAGTCAAATGTTTCATTAATATAATATCTACCATTGACATTTCATCAATTATTAAAACATCGCAATCCAGCGGATTTTCTGAGTTTCTTGCAAAACAGCTGCCAACCTCGTCAACTCCCGGTGTAATCTCTAAAAGGCGGTGAATGGTTTTGGCTTCAAATCCACAGACTTCGCTCATTCTTTTTGCGGCTCTTCCTGTCGGTGCAGCTAACATAACCTTGTTATGTTCAATTTTCATTGCGTTAATAATTGTGTTTATTATTGTGGTTTTTCCTGTTCCGGGTCCTCCTGTGATAACCAAAGCTGCAGTCTGAAAGGCACGTCTTACAGCTTCTCTTTGATTTTCACTAAGTTCAATTCTATCTTCGCTTTCTACTTTGTCTATTAAACCATCAATTTGACTTATATCTATATCAAATGTTACGCCGGACATTCTTATTAGTTTTTCGGCTACCTCACGTTCAGCGTCATAAAAAAGCTTTAAATATATTGCGTCATAGTCACCCTGGTTTTCAGATATTAATTCGCCGCTGAGTAATAGCTGAGATATAGCGTCTTCAACGGGTCCCTGTTCAACTTCAAGCATAGAAACAGCCTGGGCGATAATTGTGGGCCGCGGAAGATATGTATGACCGTTCAAAAAGGAAATACGTTTAATAATAGACTTAATCCCGGAAGCTATTCTAACATATGATTTCGTTTCAAACCCCAATGACATAGCAATTTCATCGGCTTTTTCAAATGTAATTCCATCAATTTGGTCTGCTAAAATATACGGATTATTTTGAACCAAAGGTATAGTTCCGGTGCCGAAAATTTTAAAAACTTTAACAGCAGAAGAGGGGGAAACATTATATTTTTGAAAAAACATAACAATTTGTCTGATACCTATTTGCTCAACAAATGCTTTATAAATATCTTCGATTTTGCTTTTTGTCAGCCCTTTTATTTCAAGCAGTTTTTCGTGGTCATTTTCTATAACGTCAAGTGCGTCTGTGCCAAATTTCTCGACAATTTTTTTGGCAGTCATTTTTCCTACATATGGTAAGATTCCGGAAGCTAAATATTTTTCAATTTCATTTTCAGAAGATGGCATTACACGTTCAATATACTCAACTTTGAACTGATCGCCATAGTCAACGTGAGTTGTCCATTCACCTGAAGCAATTATTTTTTCACCCTCAGTTATATTTGGCATAGTTCCAGTCATTGTGACAAGCTCGCCAACACATGATACATCACAGACTGCATAACCATTATCAGAGTTATAAAAAATCACTGTATCAATAATTCCTTCAATTTTTATCATATATGTGTACCTGCTTTAAAATTATTATAATTGTATATTTTATAATTATATACTAACAGATATTGAATAGCAATAAGATATAAAATTAAAAGATAAATTGTAATATAATTTTAATCTAAAAATACTGGAAATAAAATCAGTAGAGGTATATAATCAAAACAGAACATTGCACAAAATAAAAATTTTGTGACAAAAGATGGAAGATGAAAAAAAATAAAAAGAAATGTGTGATTATTATGGACAATATTAAATATGCGCCTGAACCATTGCATTCTTTCTTGATTTACCTTGAAAGTATTCAGGGCAAATCAAGAAAAACAGTTAATGAGTATTTTTATGATATTAGAACATTTTATAGATTTTTATGTTTACACTTTAATCTTGTAAATTCAAATATTAATTTTAATCAAATTGACATTGATAAAATCAATATTGATTATTTAAAAAAAGTCGATTTAAATCTGCTGTATGAATATGCTGATTTTTTAAATCGAGACTTAGGAAATCAAGCTAGAACACGTGCCAGAAAAATTTCGTCATTGAGATCGTATTATAAATATTTGTGCAGCAAAGTTAAGTTGCTTCATGATAATCCGACAGCTGATTTGGATTCTGTTAAATTTGAAAACTCGCTTCCAAAATATTTTTCGCTTCAAGATAGTATTAATTTATTAAATGCTGTTGATGAACGAAATTATGAACGGGACTATTGTATTTTGACATTGTTCTTAAACTGCGGTATGCGGCTTGCAGAATTGGTTGGAATTAATATTACAGATATACGTGGGGACGAATTAGTTGTTACAGGTAAAGGAAATAAAGAGCGCACTGTATATCTTAATAATTCATGTATATCAGCAATCAAGTCATATTTAAAAATACGCCAAAAAATGTCACCTGAATCAAAAGATAAAAACGCATTATTTTTATCTGAAAGAAACAAAAGAATCAGCCGGAGAACCGTTCAGCATATAGTTGAAAAATATGTTAAAAAGCTTGGAATGGATTCTCATAAATATACTACGCACAAGCTGCGGCATACAGCTGCAACATTAATGCATCAATCAGGCGTTGATATTAGAATATTACAGGAAATATTAGGTCATAAACAATTGAGCACAACCGAAATATATACTCATGTAAACAATAATCAAATTAGAGAGGCAGTTGCCCAAAATCCTTTATCAGAAATCGAAAGTCAAGGTCCGAAGAACAAATAAATTTATTCTTGTTCTTCGGACAGTTTGGTCCAATTGTCATAATACTCTTCTAAATTTGAATTTAATTTCTCAAGCTCGCTGTTTTTTTCATTCATCAAAATATAATCTGAAAATACTTCTTCCTTTGTCATTTCATTTTCAAGCGCTGAAATTTCTTCCTCAGTCTTAGAAATCATCTTTTCAAGCTCAGCGATTTGAAGTTTTCGTTTAGTTTCCGCTTTTCTCTGTTCCTTAGACCTATATCCTCCGCTGCTTTTTTGTGATGAATTATTTGTTTCAACTTTATTATTTGTTTCTATAGATTGTTTCTGTTTAATCCATTCTTTTCTTTGCTTATAATACTCAAAATTTCCGTCATAAATTGTAAAACCGTCCTTGGTCATTTCAATTATTTTGTTTGGCACTTTATTGAGTAAATATCTGTCGTGCGATACAAACAATAAAGTGCCGTCATACTCGTTCATAGCTTGTTCTAAAATTTCTTTTGAGGGCAAATCCAGATGATTTGTAGGCTCATCAAATAATATGACGTTTGATTTTTCCAGCATAATTATACAGAACGCTAGCTTTGCTCGTTCTCCGCCGCTGATTACTTTTACAGGTTTATAAACGTCTTCTTTTGTAAGTCGAACATTTCCTAAAACTCTTCGGATTTGAGCCTCCGGAATGCGTGGAAATCTGTCCCACAATTCATTAATAGCTAGATTATCGGGATTTAAATTTAAATTTTCCTGCTCATAGTAACTTACGCTTGTGTTTTTTCCCCAAACGACAGAACCGTTTTGGTGGGGAATTATATCCTGAATTACTTTTAGAAACGATGACTTGCCAATTCCGTTATCTCCAATCAGAGCAACCTTATCTCCGCGTTTAATACTGAGGTTTAAACCTGAACAAATATTTTTAATACCGCCGGCGGACTCTCTATCTCCAACAGTAATGTCTAGATTTTCAACTGTTAAAACATCTTTATAAGGTTCTTTGATAGTTTCAAACTTTAATTTAATAGGCTTAATATCATCATCCGGCTTTTCAATTAATTCCATTCTCTCGAGAGCTTTTACTCTTGATTTGGCGCTTCCTGACGTAGAAGCTCTAGTTATATTCTTATCTATATATGTCTGCATTTGAGAAATTTGAAGCTGCTGCGCCTCATACTCTTTTCTCAAAACCTCGTTTCTTTCTTCTTTAAGAACCAAATATTTTGAATAGTTTCCGTTATAAGAATACATCTTCCCACGCTCTATCTCCAACATATTCTCTACTGTGTTATCAAGAAAATATCTATCATGGCTCACAATCAAAAGCGAACCTTTGTAGGAGTTAATCAAATAATTTTCCAGCCAGTCAAGGGTTTTAAAATCCAAATGATTGGTAGGCTCATCCAATATTAACAAATTGGGTTCTTCCAATAAGAGAGCCGCTAATGCAAGTCGGGTCTTTTCCCCTCCGGATAAAACATTTATTTCTGTCTCTAGGCTTCTATCTGAGAATCCCAGTCCGTTTAAAACCGTTTTTATCTTGACGTCAATATTATAGCCGTCCATACTCTCAAAATAAGACTGTTTTTTTGAATATTCAGACATTAAACTTTTATATTCCGATGAATTATGTTCTGAATATGAAAGCATTTTTTCCTCGATAAGCCTTAGTTCATCCTCGATTTTAATAATGTCAGAAAAAGCATTGCGCATTTCCGATATTATTGTGGAGTTTCTGTCAAGACCGCTATTCTGCTTCAAATATCCGATTGTCAAATTTGGAGATTTATATATATCACCGTCATCGTAATCTAGCTCTCCCATAATTATACTGAGCAAAGTTGATTTTCCGGCTCCGTTTACGCCAATAAGACCATAGCGGCAATTATCCTCTATGGTCAAATTAATATCTTTTAATATTTGATTTTCTCCAAAACTTTTACTAAGATTTGAAATTGAAATTAACATTTATCGTATTCGTATCCTGCCTTTATCATTTCAATATTTTTTTCAGCCAAATTCATCTTTTGAGGGGGAATATGAGTTTTTACGCTGTCATATAAGTCATCTGCTGAAAACATTGTTTCTCTAGCTTTTATATAAGCTCCGGTCATAACCATATTTCCAAGCTGGCTATTTCCGAAACTTTCAGCAATTTCCATAGCCGGTATGTATACAACTTTAACATCAGAGCGTTCAACTTTTAAGTCTATCAAAGAGCTGTCTAATACTATTATACCACCAGGTTTTACAGTATCAACAAATTTCTCAAGTGACGGTTTATTCATAGCAATAAGTGTATCCGGTGACTGGATAATTGGCGAGCCAATTTGATTATCTGAAATTATAACGCTGCAATTGCATGTTCCGCCGCGCATTTCAGGTCCATAAGATGGCAGCCAAGAGATATTCTTTCCTGTATCCATTCCTAAGTAAGCCAAAGTTTTCCCAACAAACAAAACACCCTGACCACCAAATCCGGCTATAACAATTTGTTCATACATTATCTAACACCCCCGGTCTTAGTGCAGTCTTTATAAACACCCAAAGGAAATTCAGGCATCATTTCAGTGCGTATTCTTTCAAGCGCTTCAACCGGTGACATACCCCAGTTTGTAGGACAAGTTGAAAGAACTTCTACCAGTGAAAATCCTAATCCCGCCATCTGACATTCAAATGCTTTTCTGATAGCGGACTTTGTTTTCTTTATATTGGGAACATTATCTACAGATACTCTTTCAACGTAACAGGCGCCTCTTAATGTCGACACCATTTCACTTACTTGTATCGGGTATCCCTGATTTTCTACTTTTCTGCCGAACGGCGTAGTTTGCGTAACCTGATTCACTAAAGAGGTTGGCGCCATCTGACCGCCCGTCATCCCATAAATTGTATTATTTACAAAAATAATTGTAATATTTTCGGCTCTGGCAGCAGAATGTATAGTCTCGGCAGTACCTATAGCCGCCAAATCGCCATCTCCTTGATATGTAAATACAAGATTTTCAGGATGTACTCTTTTAATACCGGTTGCTACAGCAGGAGCTCTGCCATGCGATGCTTCCTGCATATCAAATTCAAAAAAGTTATAAGCCGTAACGCTGCATCCAACCGGACATACGCCAATGGTCTTACCTTCAAGTCCCATTTCGTCAACCACTTCTGCAATTAGTCTGTTAATAACTCCATGCGTGCAGCCAGGGCAGTATGAGAGTACTACATCGCTGAGAGAGTGTGGTCTATCAAATATTTTTTCCATTTTATTTTCATCTCCTATGTTATGCATTTGCATCAAGACATTTTTTTATTTCTTCAAGAATAGCGTCCTGCTGAGGAACCATTCCGCCGGTTCTTCCATAGAAATAAACAGGTTTCTTTCCATTAACAGAAAGCTTAACATCTTCTATCATCTGACCCATGCTCATTTCAACGCAAAGGAATGATTTAGCTGTTTCCGCACGTTTTTCAAAAACTTTTGCCGGAAACGGCCATAATGTAATAGGTCGGATTAAACCAACTTTTAAACCATTGTTTCTAGCTTCTTCGACAGCAGACATTGCAATTCTAGCAATCGTTCCATATGCAACAATAATTAAATCTGCATCTTCTGTATTTATCTCTTCATATAAAGATTCAGTTTCTCTTATTGTATTATATCTTTTTTCTCTTTCGATACAAAGATTTTCAAGCTCTTCCGGCGTAAGATATAAAGAATTAACTATATTCTTTTTACGTTTCATACCTGTTCCGGTAGTTGCCCACGGTTTTTCAGGAAGACTTTCAGGGTCAATATACTCATTAAACTCTACAGGTTCCATCATCTGACCAAGCATTCCGTCTCCCATTATCATTGCCGGCATTCTATATTTATCAGCTTTATCAAAAGCGGTCGATGTTAAATCAGCAAGCTCTTGAACTGAAGACGGTGCGTATACTAATAGATGATAGTCTCCATGACCTCCGCCTTTGGTTGCCTGAAAATAATCAGACTGAGCAGGCTGTATTCCGCCGAGACCGGGACCGCCGCGAACTATATTTACTATTAAGCATGGCAGATCAGCTCCGGCTATGTATGAAATTCCTTCCTGCTTCAAGCTGATACCCGGGCTTGATGATGACGTCATAACCCTTGCGCCTGCGCCTGCTGCACCATAAACCATATTTATAGCCGCAACTTCACTCTCCGCCTGTAAAAATGTTCCGCCGTTTTTCTCCATTTTTTTTGCCATATAAGCGGCAAGTTCGGTTTGGGGAGTTATTGGGTAGCCAAAGAAAAATCTACAGCCACAGCGCATTGCAGCTTCCGCCAATGCCTCGTTACCTTTCATTAAAACCTTGTTAGCCATTTTATCTATCTCCTTATTTTTCAATTGATATTACGCAATCAGGACACATTGTTGCACAAAACGCACAACCAATACATTTATCCATATCAATAACTCCTGCCGGATGATATCCTTTATCATTCAAAACAGCAGAATCAATAGCAATAATTTTTTTAGGACAGACAGACACACAAAGTCCGCAGCCTTTGCACCTGTCTTGTCTAAAACTAACTTTTGGCATATTTCTTCCTTCTTTCTATACAGATTATCATACAATATATTAAGGGAATGACCCCATAATTTTATAGTTTATATTAAAATCCAGGACCAACAAAAAGTCTTAGCGGAAAACAATTATAAGTATTTATATCAGAATACTCGGATATTTCTGCAAGTATTTTAGGAGTTGCGGTTATAAACTTAATCGGAATATTTGTTTTAACAGAAAATTTCTCCGCTAACTTCTGACCCTCTAAAAGAATCTCTTTATTAGTGTACTGCATTAAATGGGTATTATTTACTATACCAGTAAAATCCAGTCTAGAAACATATTTAATTTCATTATATATTTGTAAAGCATCATCTACACTCTGCGTAAGAAGACGTCTTTCGTTTAAAACAAAAAACATATCATATTCTTCTTTTAGAAAATGTTCGTTATAAACTCCTAAAGGGGTGGCTCCATCTTTATCGCCGCCAACGTCAAAAACAATATACTTTGATTTATCATCAAAAGCGCGCAAAATTTCAGGAGGTAAATATGGGTTTTCTATATTCAAATTTGCAAATTCAGGAGAAATTACATCTATTTTTTGATTTAATAAAAATTGTTCTGCATCTTTTGTTCTAAAATATGGGTTTACAATGTCAAAATCAATAATTATAACATCAAGTCCTAATTCTTTAAGCGCCAAAGCATAATTGAGTGCAAATTCCGTTTTACCGCTTCCAAAATGCCCGGTAATCACGGTTATGCGTTTTACATCATCTTTATTTAAATTATAAAACACAGCATCATTTTTCATTCTGTCTCCCAGTTATTCATCAATATTTTGTCTTTCAACTGACTTTATGGTAAATTCACTGTCTATATTCCTAAACGAAAATTTAATAATCAAAAAACCGACTGCAACAAATAATGCAGCAGACACTAGTGCCATAATGTCACGCTTAGTTAAAACATACCCGACAATGGCTCCAACAACTAACAAAATCGCTAAAAGACCATAGCCAATAAAAGCATATTTCATAACTTTTCTTGTATCTTCATATAGCGTTACTATGTCGCCTTTATTGAGATTGAGTTCATTTTTAGCTTCTACAATAATAGCATTTGAAGGGCATCCTTTACAGCTGACACATTTTCCTCCGCAGGCAGATTCACGGTCAATTCTAATTTTTGCAACGCCATTTTTTATTTCAACTACATATCCTGTTTGTTCCATATAAATAATATCCTCGGTTTAAATTCGTTTATAATAATATTGTCATTACCCAATGATTATATATTTAATTTTATTGTATCATTATAATAAATTTCAATCATATTGTCAAATAGATAATAATTACTCAGTTGTAAATATATTTTATATAAAAGAATCTTTAAGATTTTCTGCCTGCTGAAGCATTTCTTCGGCAGCTTTTAAAGTAGTATCCGTTACAGATACCCCTCCAATAATTCTCGATAATTCATCTTTTCTTTCTTCAGTTGATAATAAATTAACGAATGTTCTCGTTTTTGTTTCATCACTGTCTTTATGAATTAGATAGTGGAAATCACCCATAGAAGCAATTTGAGCCAAATGAGTTATACAAAGCACCTGCTTTGTTCTTGAAATTTTACATATTTTTTCCGAGATTTTCTGTGCGGCCCGTCCGCTTACGCCGGTATCTATCTCATCAAAAATTAGAGTGTCCACAATATCGCCTTTAGATAAAATTGATTTTATTGCCAGCATTATTCTTGACATTTCACCGCCGGAAGCTATTTTGCTAAGCGGTTTGAGATTTTCACCGGGATTTGTGGAAATCAAAAACTCTATGTCATCACATCCGCTTATTGTAAAATCAGATTCAGTTATCTTTACTTTAAAGACTACTTTATTCATGTCAAGTTCAGCAAGTTCTCTCATTATGGATTCAGCTAAAAATTCCCCGGCTTTTATTCTTGTTTCAGTTAATTTTTTTGCTGCTGCGGTTAAAGCGTCTTTAGATTTTTTTACGTCATCTTTTATTGCTTCAATTGTATTTTCTAAATTTTCAATTTCGGCTATTTCTTCTTCACATTTATTGCAGTACTCTAAAACAGAGTCAATATCCAAGCAGTTATATTTACGTTTTAAGTCTGATATTAATGCAAGTCTATTCTGAACAATATCAATTTCTTCAGGTTCATAATCTATTCCGTCGATATAAGATTTTAATTCTCTTGTTACATCGTCAATATCAGCAAGAACTGAAGAGATTGTATCGTAATAACTGCTTAACTTCTCATCATACTCAGCAGCTTTTTCAAGACTTTGATTTGCATCATAAAGCATATCGTATGCTGATTTTGTCATTTCATCTCCGTACAATGCGTTATGTGCCTCAATGGCATTAGACATTATATTTTCAACATTCATCAAAAACTCGCGCCGTTTTATTAGCTCCTCTTCTTCTCCTGGTCTTAAAGAAGCAGATTTTATTTCGTTAACCTGAAATTTTAACAATTCTATTCTATGTTCTTTATCAGTTTCGGACTGCTGTAGTTCTTCAAATTTTTTAAGAACTTTTGAATATTCAAGATATTTATTTGAATATTCAGCCAATATATCTTTATTTCCGGCAAAATTATCTACAAACTCACGATGTTTTGAGGAAACAAGCAGCGCCTGATTATCCAGCTGGCCGTGTATGTTCAAAAGCATATTTCCAATCTCACGAACTATTGAAAGAGGCGCTGTTCTGCCATTAATCCTGCAGCTGCTTTTGCCGTCTGCGGTAATTTTTCTTGATAAAATCAAAGTATTATCTTCAAGCTCTATATCATATTCTGTAAGTTTCTTTTCAACTGTTTCATTTACTTCAAAAACTGCTTGAGAAAATGCGTATTCTGTTCCGTTTCTAACCAAATCTTTTGCTGTTCTTCCGCCTAAAGCCATATTTATTGAATCAATTAATATTGATTTTCCTGCTCCGGTTTCTCCAGTTAAAACATTAAAACCGGCTCCGAAATTAATTGTAATATTATCAATAATTGCAACGTTTTTTATTTGAAGTTCGGTTAACATCCACTCACCTCAGTCGATATTTTTATAATCATCTTTTAATCAGATAATTTATTTCTAAGCACATCAAAAAAGTTTGTATGCTCCTGTTTAACCAATAATGTTGTATACTTTGATTTTTTAATTCTTATTTTTTCAGATGAATCTTTAAACTTGTATATTATTTTTCCGTCAGCGCGAGCAACTGCTTCTGTTCTAAAAGGCGGAATCTGTGTTATTTCAATTGTGCTGTTTCCAGGTATAACAGTGCTTCTTGCCTTTAATGTATGAGGGCAGATAGGAGTAATAATCATTGCATCAACTTCCGGATGCATAACAGCACCTCCTGCTGAGAGAGAATATGCGGTTGAACCTATTGCGGTGGACACTATAAGACCGTCAGCAGAGTAACGACCCATATTAGTTCCATCTACAGAAGTAGATGTGGTTATCATTTTATATGAATTTCCTGTAACTATCAAGTCGTTAAGCGCTAGAAAATTACAGATTTCCTGATTATCTTTAGAAATGATACTTATATCCAGCATCATACACTCAGTTAACCCGTAATTATTGTCTATTACATCTTTTATGGCAGAATAATCACCTTTATCCGTTTGAGTTAAAAAACCCAAAGTGCCGACGTTTATCCCAACTATAGGAATCTCATATTTTGCAGCGTCAACAGCAATTTCTATTATTGTCCCATCTCCTCCAAGCGCAATTAAAAAATTTGCCTCAGAAAACAGAATATTACGTGGAACAAAAGAACAATTTATACCGATATTTTTACAAAAATCGTACAGATCAGACTTATGAATGTCTTCAAAAAAAATCTTACATTCATATAAAGACAGATACTTTATTAAGTTTTTTGTTTCCAAATAATTCTCATCTTTAAGTGTATTTGGAACAATAGAAATCTTTTTCATATATATCACCAAAATTTATTCCAGATTATTTAAGCTGTGTGAATTTTCAACTATCTCATTAATATTTATATCCGCATTATCTCCAGTTTTTCCTATAAACATTAAGTATTCAATATTGCCCTCAGGACCTTTTATCGGAGAATAATCCAAACCTAAAACTTTAAATCCAATCTCTTTAGTGAAACTAATCACTTCTTCTATTACCTCTTTATGAACGTTGATATCTCTAACGACACCTTTTTTCCCAACTCTGTCTCTTCCTGCTTCAAACTGTGGCTTTATCAGACACACGCCATAACCACTTTCTTTTAAAAGTTTAAAAGCCGGAGGCAATATAAGCTTCAATGAAATAAAAGAAACATCAACTGAAAAAAAATCAATATCATCACTAATTTCATCATGAGTTACATATCTAAAGTTTGTTCTTTCCATGTTAATAACTCTGTCGTCAGTACGCAATTTCCACGCTAATTGTCCATATCCGACATCTATCGAATAGACGCGAACGGCTCCATTTTTCAGCATACAATCTGTAAACCCACCGGTAGAAGCGCCAATATCCATACATATTTTGCCGGATAAATCAATTGGAAAAACCTTTAATGCTTTCTCTAATTTGAGACCTCCGCGGCTTACATACTTAATACCATTATCTCTAACTTCTATAGTTTCATCGCCTTTTATTTGTTCACCGGCTTTTAATGCTTTCTGGTTATTGACATAAACACTTCCGGCCATAATTAAAGACTGTGCTTTGCTGCGAGTTTCAATGTATCCGTTTTCTACTAAAAAATTATCAAGTCTCTGTTTTCCCATAACAATATATCACCTCAGTAATTTTTTTATTTTATCCGCTATAGACTGCGGTGATAAACCATACTTTTCCTCAAGTTCTTTTACGCTTCCCTGAGGGATTGGCTCGTCTTTGTAAGCAAATTTAACAATTGAGCGGTCGAGCTGAGACTGAAGAATTTCTCCAAACCCACCGATTATTACATTATTTTCAATTGTTACAACAATTTTAGCTTTGTTGCTTTCTCTTCTTATAGTTGAAATATCAATCGGTTTGATACAAAATGCGTCAACCAAAGAAACTGAAAATCCCATATCATTTAATAGTTTTTTTGTTTCTATAGCGTTTTTCAACATTACACCAACAGAAACTATTAATACATCAACAGTATTATAGGTCTCTAACACCTTAGCCTTAAAACAGTTTCTATATTCCAATTTTGGAAAAGAAACATTAGAGAAGTCTGAACGGTGTAAGATAGAACCTCTGGGATATCTTATAGCAACAGGTCCATTTAAATCATTTACAGATATATTTAGTATAGCTTCAAAGTCTTCTGCTAAAGCAGGAGAAAAAATAGTCATATTTGGCATTGGTGAAAGATATGATATATCATATACTCCTTGGTGTGTTTCACCGTCAGCGCCTACCGGACCTGAACGGTCAATTGCAAAAATCATATGAAGATTCTGAAGTGAAACATCATGAAGAATTTGGTCATAAGCTCTTTGAAGAAAAGTGGAATAAACAGCAAAAACAGGAACTATTCCTGCTATTGTAAAACCGGCGGAAAATGTGACCGCATGCTGCTCGGCTATTCCAACATCAAAAAATCTTTGAGGATACTTCTGAGAAAATTCAACCAATCCTGTGCTGAATGGCATTGCGGCTGTTATTGCAACCAAATCTTTATTTTTTTCAGCTAATTTACACATGGTATTTCCAAAGCATTCTGACCATGTGATTCTGTCATTGTTGCATATAATTCTGCCGGTAGATGGTTCAAAACAACCAACGCCATGGAACAGCTCTGGTTGGTTTTCAGCAGGTAAATATCCCTTTCCTTTCTTTGTATGAACATGTATAAACACTGGTTCTTCAACTGTTTTAGAATGTTCCAGAATAGTAAATAACTCTTCAAAGTTATGTCCGTCTACAGGACCCATGTATGTAAATCCCATACTTTCAAATACGCTGTCCCCATTTATTACTATTTTTTTTAAGTCGCTTTTAAATTTTGTTAACCCCTTTTTAGTTGGTGTTCCTACAACAGGTATATTATCTAGTGCTAATTTAACATCTTGCTTAAATTTAAGGTATCTATTTGCATTTCTTAAACGCTTTAATGCTTTTGAAATTCCGCCTACATTTTTTGATATAGACATATCATTGTCGTTTAAAATAATTATTAAGTTTTTGGTTGTATGACCGGAATAATTTAATGCTTCAAATGCCATTCCGCCTGTCATGGCTCCGTCGCCAATTACTGCAATTGTTTTTCCTGAAATCCCTTTTAACTCTTTAGCTTTAGCTATTCCGCTTGCAGCTGATATTGAAGTAGAGCTATGACCAGTATTAAAGGTATCCCTTTTATCCTCAGATGTTTTAGGAAATCCGCTTATACCGTCATATTTTCTTAGCATATCAAACTTATTTGCCCTGCCTGTTAAAATCTTATGGGTATAGCTTTGATGACCTACATCCCAAATAATATCATCATTTTGGTCAAGGTCAAACACTTTGTGAAGAGCAATAGTAAGTTCAACAACTCCAAGGTTTGAAGATAAATGACCTCCTGTTTTTGAGACTTTTTCAATCAAAAAAGACCTTATACTTGAAGCCAATTTTTGAAGCTGTTCAATATTCATTTTTTTTAATTCGCCGGTATTTGAAATTTCACTAAACAAAATGGTTACTTCCTCTTCTTATATTTTAAACCAAATAATATAAATTAATTTAATAAAATTATCTGAAATTAACTTATATCATTTGGCTGTAAAATCTTACATATTATAAACAAAACACAAATAGGTTTACAAGCTTTTATCTTGTAAACCTAATTTGTGCCAAACAACTTAGGTATGGTTTATAGCGGAGAAGGTCTGTTAATCAAATGAAGAACATTTCCGTCAGGATCCTCAAAAAACATTGTTCCAATTCCTTTTGGATTAACAGCAGCTTCTGTCAGAACCTTAACGCCGGCATCCATAAGTTTTTTTACCATTCCATCAAAATCGGAGACAGAAATTGCAATATGTCTGATACCGGTTGCTTTCATATCCTGTTTTCCGCCGTCAATATCAGTTTTACAAAATTCAATCATGCCACCGTCATCTGCTTTTAAGAAAAATGTTCCTTTGCCATTGTCATAAACAACCTTCCAGCCGAACATGTCAATATACCAATCCTTAAGTGCGGCAGTGTCATTTGAAAATATTCCCACGTGCTCAATTCCTACCATTTTTATTACCTCCTGAATAAATTTTGAATATTATTTATATCTTTTTTGCAGCTCAATAAATATATCATCCCAAGTTAAGCCCTGCTCAACCAAAACAACAGACAGATGATAAAGTAAATCTGCTGTTTCATATTGAACTTCTGATTTTACATAATTTTTTGAAGCTATGATAACTTCTGCAGCTTCTTCTCCTACTTTTTTCAGCATTTTGTCTATGCCCTTTTCAAATAGGTAATTTGTATATGAACCTTCTTTTGGATTTTTCACACGGTCAACAATTACGTTATAAACATCATATAAAATTCCAGGTCTCGCTGCTAGTCCGGTAGGAATTTCTATAAGCTTTCCATTCTCAACCTTACGGAAAAAACAAGAGTGATTGTTAGTATGACAAGCATTGCCGGTTTGATTAACCTTTAATACTATAGCGTCTCGATCACAATCAACATACATATCAACCACATTCTGAATATTGCCGCTAGTAGCGCCTTTTTCCCACAGCTCTTGACGGCTTCTGCTAAAATACACAGCATGTCCTGTTTCAATTGTCTGTTTAATGCTCTCTTCGTTCATATATGCAAGCATCAATATCTCACCGCTCACCGCATCTTGTGCAACGGCAGGTATCAAACCTTTTTCATCGAACTTCAAATCCTTTACAAATTCCATTATTAACATCTTCCTTTCAAAATAGCTTCTTTTAAATCAATATTTCCGGTATATAGCGCCTTGCCTATTATAGCGCCTTCTACGCCTAAAGCAGCAAGTTTTTTCACATCATTTAAAGTAGTTACACCTCCGGAAGCTATTATGTTTACATTAACATTTTCAAGCATTTCTGCCATAGCCTCTATATTAGGACCATTTAACATACCATCAGTTGCTATATCAGTATAAATTATATATCTAACTCCGATACTTTCCATTAACTTTGCAAACTCAACAGCAGGCGTATTGCTGACATCTTCCCAACCGCTGATTGCTACCATACCGTTTTTAGCATCTATTCCGACAGCAATTTTATCCTCGTATTTTTCGACAGCCAATTTGACAAAATCGGGATTTTTAAGAGCTGAAGTTCCCAAGATAACTCTCGCAATCCCAGCGTTTAAATACTTATCCACACATTCCATACTGCGGATTCCTCCGCCAACTTCAACCGGTATATTAAGTTCAGATACTATAGTTCTTATGAGTTCAAAATTTGGCATATCACCTGATTTTGCACCATCCAAATCAACGATATGAAGAAATTCACCGCCTGCTTCTTCCCACTTTTTTGCAACCTCAACCGGATTTTGTGAATAAGTTGTCTTTTGAGAATAATCGCCTTTAACGAGTCTGACGCATTCTCTACCTATTATGTCTATTGCGGGGTAAATCTTCAACAGTTTATTTCTCCTTTCATCTTTTGAATAATATCAACAATTTTATCGCGTTTTAACTTCATGCTAACTCGGTTTACCACAAGTCTGGCGCTTAAATCACAAATTTTTTCCAAAACATCAAGACCATTTTCCTTTAAAGTTTTACCGCTTTCGACTATATCTACAATGACATCTGAAAGTCCAACTAACGGACCTAACTCAACTGAGCCATTTAACTTTATAATATCAACGGTCTGCCCTTTAACTTTATGGAAATATTCTCTGGCAATTCTAGGATATTTGCTTGCAACACGCATAATGTTTTGTTTATCAATCCTGTCTTTCATTTCTTTAGGACCGGCTACTGCCATTTTGCATTTTCCAAAACCTAAGTCTAAAACTTCATACAGATTTTTATTGTTTTCTAAAAGCGTATCCTTACCTACAATACCTATATCCGCGGCACCGTATTCAACATAAGTCGGTACGTCGGAAGCTTTTACCAGTATAAATTTTAACTTATTTTCTTCATCAGTAAAAATTAATTTTCTTGTTTTTTCTTTAATTTGATTTACATCAAATCCTATTTTTTCAAATATATCTACAGATAATTCCGCCAATCTGCCTTTAGCAAGAGCCACGGTAACGTATTCGCTGCTGCTTATTTCCTTGTCACTGTCATTATTTTCATCATATATTGAAGCCATGACGCGCTCTACGCCTATAGCTATACCCGTAGCAGGAATGTCTCTTCCAAATTTCGCCAACAAATTATCATATCTTCCTCCGCTGCAAATTGGAAATCCTACGCCATATGTAAATCCACGTATAATAATTCCGGTATAATAGTCTATATTTTGAACCATTCCCAAATCAATTGAAACATATTTGTCCAAATCTTTTTCAACTAGAATTGAATAAACATCCTTCAAGTTTTTTAACGCGTCTTTGGAACGTTGGTTTAAGTCATTATCACAAAGAGCCTTATCAACAATTTCAATTCCGCCAAACATTGTTGCTAGGTTCTGAAACATTGATTTCATATTGCTGTTAATATTTAAATTGTCAAGAACAGACTGAACAGCAATAAAATCTTTGTCATTTATATGACTGCGTATTAAATCGCTTTCGCTGTCACTCAAGCCGGTTTGTTCAACCAAACCTTTAAAAAATTCAACCTGACCCAAATCAATTTGAAAATTTTTAATTCCGGATTTTAAAAATGTTTCTATTGCAATTTGAATTATTTCAGCATCAGCATTTACACTGTTGTCACCAATTAGTTCAACTCCGACTTGTGTGAATTCACGCTGGCGTGCTTGACTGAAATTTTCCTCATTTCTGAAAGCGCTTCCACAGTAAGAAATACGAAGCGGCAATTTACCGGCAGCCGGCTTAGTTGCCGCCATACGCGCTACAGAGGTAGTTAAATCGGGGCGAAGAGCAAGCATTCTTCCATCATTGTCAAAAAACTTAAACATATGTTCCGCCTGAGTCGGGGTAGTAACATTATACACATCGAAATATTCAAAAGTCGGAATTTGAACCATTCGATAACCATAATCTTTAAAAACTGTACAAGCTGTATTTTCTATACGCAGTTTAAGTTCATACTCATCACATAATACATCGGCAAGTCCTACCGGAGTATGCGTAATCTTTCCAAAACTCAAAATTATCACATCCATAAAGTTATATATTCAATTCATATAAAAGACATTATACCACTTTTACCAGCTATAAGTCAATATATTTTGTCTTAATTTGTTATATATTATATAAATAAAAACCGGACGCACTTAATTATAAAGTACGTCCGGTTAATTATACAGAAACATTAAACTGCTTCAAATCCAATATCGTCTATTACATTTTTAAAAATGCTTTCTTCTGTTTTGGCCTCATCATATTCAACTGTCGCCATTTCGTTTTCAAGGCTGACATCAACACTTTTTACGCCTTCTAAAGCTGAAAGAGCTTTTTGTATAGAAGCAACGCAATGGTTGCAGCTCATGCCTTTAATTTTAATCTCTGAAGTTTTCATATTAACACCTCTATATTTTTATTTTATCTTTATTCTTTTCAAAAGTAATGAATTAGTCACAACCGAAACACTGCTGAGAGCCATAGCTGCACCTGCAATTGCCGGGTTGAGAAATCCAAAGGCTGCGAACGGAATTCCTATTCCATTATATATAAAGGCCCAAAATAGATTTTGTCTTATCTTTTTCATAGTCATTTTAGAAAGATAAATTCCGTCACAAACTGCATTTGGGTCTCCTCTCAATAAAGTTATATCTGCAGCTTCAATAGCAACGTCTGTCCCATCGCCCATTGCTATACCTATATCAGCACTGACTAATGCAGGCGCATCATTAATTCCATCGCCAACCATGGCCACAACATTGTCTTTTGACTTAAAAGACAATATTTTTTCTGATTTTTCATGAGGCAACACGTTAGCAAACACTTTTTTTATACCTACCGACTTAGCAATTGCTGCAGCAGTCGCATCATTGTCACCTGTCAGCATACAAACATCAATATCCATTCTGCTCAATCTGTTAACTGCTTGAACAGATGTTTCCTTAACTGTGTCAGAAAGGGCTACGGCTCCAATAAAATTCGTGTTTTCGGATACAAACATTACAGTCTTACCTTGCATTTCAAATTCGGACGCTTTTTTTAAATCTATATTGCTTATCTCAATATTAGCTGAATTCATTAGTTTTCTATTTCCGATTCTATATACATTTCCTTCCTTATCTTTTCCCTCTATACCCATTCCTACTTTTGCTTCAGTTTCCTCAAGCTCCAGCAAACCATTAACATTTTTAACACAATGTGTATAAATAGCCTTACCAAGCGGATGCTCACTTCCAAATTCCAATCCGCCGATTATTTTCAAAAATGTTTCTTTATCTTCCTGATTAGATAATATTAAGTCGGTGACATCAGGCGTTCCTTTAGTTATAGTACCGGTCTTGTCAAATACAACTGTGTTTATTTTTGAGGATATTTCTAATATTTCACCGCTTTTTACAAGTATTCCGTGATTAGCACAGAGCCCCGTACCAACCATAATTGCTGTTGGGGTTGCAAGTCCAAGAGAACATGGACATGCAATAACCAAAACTGATACTGCGTTTATCAAAGAAGTTTCAAAGTTTTTAGTAATAAAATACCAAGCAAAAAGAGTTATCAGAGCTATTATCATAATAGCCGGAACAAAAACAGCTGAAACCTTATCCGCTATCTTTTGTATTGGAGCTTTCTTGCCCTGGGCATTTCTAACATATGTGATTATATTTGATAACGTTGTTTCCTTACCAATTTTTTCAGCTTCTACTTGTATAACGCCCATTTTATTAATTGTAGCACAAAATACATTGTCTCCAATTTTTTTGTCAACAGGAAGACTTTCGCCCGTAAGCATAGATTCATCTACTGTTGACCGTCCGCTTTTTATAACACCATCAATTGGTATTTTTTCGCCCGGATTGATAACAACTACATCTCCGGCATTCAACATAGAGAGCGGTACTGTAGTTATAACTCCGTCACGAAGAAGATTTGCATTTTGCGGCTGTAGTTTTATCAGCGACTGTATAGCTTCGCTTGTTTTAACTCTTGCTCTTAATTCCAAATATTTTCCCAGCAATATTAAAGTAATAATAGTCATGGACGATTCAAAATAAAGACCATCCATCTGTCCATGTACTATATTACCTGCTATCACATTATATAAACTGAAAAAATATGCAGACAGCGTTCCAATAGAAACAAGAACGTCCATATTAGGGCTTTTTGATTTTATAGCATAAAACGCTGGTTTATAAAATCTATAACCTATTATAAACTGCACCGGTGTAGCTAAGATTAATTGAAAAATCGGGTCATGAAGAAACATTATATGAATTCCAAGCCACGAGGCAATCATTCCCAAAATCAGAGGGGTGGTTAATATTATAGAAAATATAAGATATATTTTTAGATTTCTAAACTCTCTTTGATTGGAATTTTCTTTTGATTCGTCGTAAACCTCAGCTCCGAAACCCATTTTTTTAATTTTATTTATTATTTCATCATTTGTTATAAGTGTTTGGTCAAAACTTACAGTTGCCGTTTCAGTTGTTAAATTAACATTGATTTCTTCAATACCGTTCGTTTTTGCTAAAACACGTTCTATTCTTCCGCTGCATGCAGCACAGGTCATCCCGTCAATTTTTAGCTCAGACCTCATAACAACAGCTCCTTTCAATAATTGGAACATTTGTAAAAAGTTAGCAATTCCTAACTTGTAATAATCATAGCATATTTATTTTATAATGTCAATAAAAATAAGGATGAGAATTACTCATCCTTATTATATAAATCTAATAGAATAATATACTACGCTTCATTATTAAAACTTTGCAGATTTTTTATACAAGCATAAATTTCAGGGTATTTCTTCAAAAGATTTAGTGGTTTAAATTTTCTGTCAGTGAAACCATGAGTGGTATATCCTGTGGCTAATAATTCACCGTCATCTCTAATAACGTTATATTCAAAAACGCATTTTGCAACGCCCAATTTCTTTAAATTAACCTCAATCCAAACATCATCCTGATACTTAGCACCCTTAATAAACTTACAATAGCAGTCAAGCAAAGGAAGCAAAACGTCGTTTTCTTCAACTTCTCTGTATGACATACCTGAAGTTTTAAAGAATTCAGTGCGGCCGACTTCAAACCAAGGAAAATATCTAGAGTGATGCACTACTCCCATACTGTCAACTTCACAGTATCGAACCGTAATTTTTGTTTTAAACAATTTTATCTCTCCTTATACTATCTTTGCTATACCGGAGTAAACTTGTCCTCTTATTCCGTCTATTGTAACCGTGGTACCGTTTTTCAGAATCTTTGTCGCATTTTTAACACCTACCAAAACAGGAATATCCAAAGTCATTCCAACAATGGCGGCATGTGACGTGCTTCCGGAAACTTCTGTTATAATCGCTGAGGCTTTTTTTAATATAGAAATTATAGAATTAGAAGTCTCAGGTATTACCAATATATCGCCGTCTTCAAAATATTTTAAAGCCTCATTGTTATTGGAAGCAACACAAACTTTTCCGCTTATTGATTTATTTGAAAGACTTTGTCCTGACGCTAGTATATCCCCAACCAACAGAACTTTTAAAATGTTTGTAGTTCCGCTTATACCTAACGGCGAACCTCCGGTGAGAACAACTACATCACCCTTTTTAACCAGTTTAGTTTCTCTTACTGCACAATTCACAGCATGTTCAAAAAGCTCATCGCTTGTGCTCTTAACTTCTGTCATAATAGGAGTGACGCCCCATGACAAATTCAGCTGACGCCATATTTTTTTATTTAAAGCACCTGCAATAATAGGGCATTTAGGACGATAAGCAGAAATCTGACGCGGAGTATATCCGGACTGAGTGACAGTTATGATTGCAGCTGCACCGATATCATGTGCAGTCGTACATGACGAGTGGCTTATCGCATTTGAAACACTGGTTGTTTGATTTAAATGCAAATTTTCAAACCTCTTAACATAATCTATATTCTCTTCTGTTTTAATACAGATTCTTGCCATAGTTTGAAGAGCCAAAACCGGATATTCACCGACAGCCGTTTCGCCCGAAAGCATAACGGCGGAAGTTCCGTCATAAACCGCATTTGCCACATCAGAAATTTCAGCACGGGTTGGTCTCGGATTATGTGTTATACTTTCAAGCATCTGTGTCGCAGTTATAACCTTTTTACCCTCTGTATAACATTGTTTTATCAGCTTTTTCTGAATGGCAGGGAGTTCGTCAAAGGATATTTCAACTCCCATATCTCCTCTTGCTACCATTATTCCTTCGCTGACTTTTAATATTGATTCAATGTTGTCAACACCCTGCCTGTTTTCTATCTTTGAAATGATTTGAATATTTTCTCCGCCGTTTTGTTCCAATATCCTTTTTATGTCAAGAACATCAAAAGCTGAACGGACAAATGATGCTGCTATAAAATCAAAATCCTGTTCAATTCCAAATTTAATATCTTCAACATCTTTTTTGCTCATATATTCCATTCCAAGCTCAATTCCCGGAACATTTATACTTTTATGATTGCTGACAGGACCGCCGTTTAAAACCTCACATACTACGTCAGAACCTTTGATGCCGGTAACCTTCATTTCAATTAATCCATCGTCAATCAAAATTTTGGCGCCTGCATATACATCTTTTGCCAAATCCTTATATGTGATTGATGAACGAGTGTTATCGCCAACTATATTTTTAGGAGTAAGAGTAAAGCTCTGTCCTTCAACGAGTTCAACTTTTCCATTTTCAAAATCTCCGGTTCTCACTTCAGGGCCTTTAGTGTCAAGTAAAAGGGCTATTGGAAGGCCGAGTTCATCACGCATTTTCTTCACTGCATTTATACGAACCAAATGTTCCTCATGAGTACCATGAGAAAAATTTATCCTGGCGCAATTCATCCCATTCAGCATAAGCTGCTTTAAAACTTCTGGCTCATCTGTGGCTGGACCAAGTGTACATATTATTTTAGTTTTTCTTCTCATTGATTATTTCTCCTCACCTATGTTTATTACTCCCATTTTTGTATATAATTTTGATTTACCTCTAATTTTTATTGCAGAAGTATTCTCTGTAAACTGAGCAATATAAACCTCACCTTTATCTAATTTTTCAGTATGGTGAAACCGTGTGTCTTTTCCTCTGGTTAAACCAATAATAGTTACTCCGTCTTCCTCTGCAACGATTGTGACATATTCACCAAAAGTGTTTACATCCATATATAAACCTCCAGATTTTATATTGCTATTAAAAACAACATATATATTTACTTAAGGCATTATATACCAAAGCGATAAAAAAATCAAGCAAAATTAGTTTAAATATAAAATATTAAGCGCAAAATTAAAGAGATTTAATTAATTAAAGTCAAGATATGTATCTGGAACATCGCCAACTATGACTGATTCTGCAATGGGTACTTCTGTAACTATGTCTTCAAGGTCTCCTCTTACAGGCAAAACAACACCCAGTGCTGTTGTAACTTTTACTTTTATTAAATGTTTTGTTTGATTAATTCCAGCGGAAATAAATTCATTACAAAACTCAACCTTTACATTCTCATTTGTTAAAACACGCAATGATACAGGTATTCCGTACCCGGAATAGAACTTACTCGAAAACATAGAAAGTATTGGAATTGATATATCGACGCTGTTTATTTTATCAATTCTATTCTGAACATTTACAGCAAGTTCAGATTTTAAAAGGTTTATCTCCCTGTAATTGGTTTCAAGACTTTTTACATTTCCGCTGCTGTCTTTTGTCATATTTATTATTGAATCATAGTTAATATTTGATTCATTTATTAATTCGCTGACAGCTGAATTACATTCTTTTGTAACTTCACTGTTTAATACTGATAATGACAAATCTTTAATTACTGGATCAATATGGTTTTCAATTGAATTAAATAAAAATACACATGAAACTATGACTAAAATTAGGATAATATAAAATTTAATTTTTGAAGATGATTTTCTATTATAGTATGTTCTGTGACGTTTACACCTTTTTCCTGATAATCCGAGCCTATACTTTAACTTTTTTTGCCAAATAAACATAAGAATCACCTATTGTATGTTACGCTATACTCTAATTTTTGTTACAATTATAAATTTATTTATAAATAAGGTAAATTTAACGTGACAATGATGGTTTAGTATAGTATAATAAACAAAAGATTAAATTTGTATATTATTTTGATGAAAGTGAGGAATAGTTATGTGGTATGACGAAAGTGTATTTTATCAAATCTATCCTTTGGGATTTTGTGACGCTCCAACAGAAAACGATGGAATATATAAAAATAGAATAAAAAAAGTTGTGGATTGGATACCGCACATAAAAAAGGTTGGATGTAATGCGGTTTATTTTTCGCCTATTTTTGATTCTGATAATCATGGTTATGACACAAGAGATTATAAAAATATTGACTGCAGACTTGGTAATAACAAAGACTTTAAGATGGTAGCTCAGAATTTGCATGAAAACGGCATAAAAGTGGTTTTAGACGGTGTTTTTAACCACGTAGGACGCGGCTTTTGGGCTTTTAAAGACGTTATAGAGAAAAAGTGGGATTCACAATATAAAGATTGGTTTTATATAAATTTTGACGGTAACAGTAATTATAATGACGGATTTTGGTATGAAGGCTGGGAAGGACATTATGAGCTGGTTAAATTAAATTTGAGAAACCAAGAAGTTGTAAATTATATACTGGAATGCGTAGATTTTTGGGTAAATGAATTCGATATAGACGGACTTAGACTTGATGTAGCTTATTGTTTGGATCAAGATTTTTTAAAAACTTTAAGATATCATTGTAATCAAATTAAAGAAGATTTTGTTTTAATCGGAGAATTACTGCATGGGGATTACAATCTATTCGTTTCAGATGACAAACTTCACAGCTGCACAAATTATGAATGCTACAAGGGACTATATTCGAGCTTTAATTCTGAGAATATGTTCGAAATAATCCATTCGCTAATTAGACAGTTTGGACCCGAAAATTGGTCGCTTTATAAAGATAAACATCTTTTAAATTTTGTTGATAATCATGATGTTACTAGAATTGCTGATTTGCTTAATGTTTCAGAACATTTACCCCTTATATATGGGTTATTATTTAGTATGCCCGGAGTTCCATGTATTTACTACGGAAGTGAATGGGGCGCAAAAGGAAAGAAAGAAAATGGAGACAATGCACTGCGTCAAAGCTTTGAAGCTCCTATTGAAAATGAACTTACAGAGTTAATTTCAAAATTATCAAAGGCACATATGGAATCAAAAGCGCTCTGTTATGGAAGTTTTGAATCTGTTCTGCTAACAAATAAACAAGCAATTTTTCAGAGAAAATTTGAAGATGAACGTGTGCTTGTCGCAATAAATATTGATGATTCATCTTTCACCGCACACTTTGACGCTCAATGTGGAATGGCTGTCGATTTAATTACTGACGAAGTACACGACTTCGGCGGCGGAAGCAAGCTTCCTCCATACAGCGTGCAGTATTGGAAAATGGAAAGATAATTTATATTTTTATAAATTTTAAATATTATATGTTTTAAAAATTCATATGTATAAATTTCAATAAAAACTTACATCAGATAAATTATATGCACTCCAAAATGAACTATATTGATTACTAACAATGACAGAATATTATTAAAAGGAGAAATTTATAACTATTATAATATTATAGCATATATTTTTGATTACAAGATTAAAATTGATAATTAAATATGCCAAACAGGCTTCTTGTAACTTTTTTAAGAAGCCTGTTTCTACTTGTTTAAAAACATATATTCTATTTCCCCACTGAATCTTCAGGTATGTATCCAGCTTTAATAATTTTTTCTACAAATAAATTTAAGTCTATGCCGCCATTTATAATTATATTAATTAAACTCTTAAATGACGGTAGTCTTTTCCCATTTTCTAAATCTATGTATTGACGTGGGGAGAGACAGCATTTTTCTGCCATTTTTTCTTGATTTAATTTCAGTTCCATTCTTCTAAAGTATAATGTCTTTCCAAAGCATAATTTTAATATATTCATCATTTCACTCCTAATATACAAAATGTGTAAATTTTATCAATTTTTATTCCAAGCTATATGTTTAATTGCCGCATATGAATTTTACTTGCTAATACTTTTTGCAAAATATGAGTAATAATTGCATAATAAATTTTATAATTAAATAAAAAAAACGCGGCTTTAAATGCCGCGCCTGTCGGTGCAAATATAGTTGTTATCGGTTCAGGTATAATCTCCAGCGTTTTTTAATTTTTTTATAAACTCACCGGGGTCTATATCACAAATAATTAATATGTTTATAAAAGTTGGGGTTGACGGTATACTTACAGCGTTTTCTAAATTTACATATGATCTGCATGTAATATGGCACTTATGAGCCATAGCCTCCTGAGTAAGTTTATATTCCTTTCTTTTAGATAGTAAGATTTCGCTCAATACAGTTTTTATAATCTGTTGATTGTTTTTATTTATCACAAAAAACACCTCCCTTCAATATACTACAGATGGATTGTATCAGAATTTTATATATTTTGAAACGAAGTGTGATTCATGAAATGCGAATCCCAAAATCTTCTTAAATTTTTTATATCAAACCTTACTCTGTATAGAGTAAAGATATATTAATAAGTTTTAGGATATTTATCTAACAATAATATTTTTCTTTATAATGTATAAGTTTAAAGATTAATTATATTATCATTATATATAAACCTATTAATTAATCTTCTAATTTCTTATTTCTAAATAATACTCTGAAGTATTGATATGTTGGTCAAAAAAATTTGCAGTTATCAGGCTATAGTAACATTTTCTTTATTGAAAATGTCATAGCAAAAATATAAAAGGGTATGTTTTCACACCCTTTTAATAATCTAATAAAGAGCACAATTTTTTATATCAAAAATTCTGTTGAATATATATACACCAAAAAGATATATATTATATTAAGTTTATGATACATATGCTGCAGCAGTAATATCGATGTATTATAAGTAAAATATTTGTTTATTTTTATATAAATAAATACGCAGTTGTCAATAATAGAAATATTTATACTTATTATCTGTATGATGTATTTTATAATTATAAAGTAATTATATTATAATTTGCATTTAGAATTACTAGATTTTGTGGAAACTCCCGCATGAGATTCCAGTAGCCAATTCCTGATAAATTGTAACGTTCGGCAAGCTGGAGTTTGGCGGTAATACTTCTTGGATCTTCAAACCAAACTTCATGAAGTCGCCCTTCATTATCTGTGTATCTGAACCATGGTGATTGCGCAACAGTGTCAAATTGTATTTCTGCATTATTTGCTTCCGCTATCCTAATACATTCTACCGGTGATAAAGATGTTGCTTTTGTTACTCCTTGTTCAAATGGCAAGGGCCAGTCATAACCATAAGTCGGAACGCCTAAAAGTATTTTTGAAGAAGATATGCGGGTCAGAGCATACTCCACCACTTCATTAACTTTATTTATTGGAGCCACAGCCATTGGCGGTCCATATGTATATCCCCACTCATAAGTCATAAGTAACACTTTATCCACAGATGAGGCAATAGCGCCATAATCATGACCTTCATATAAAGTTCCTTGCTGTGTGTCGCTAACTTTTGGAGCAAGCGCTGAAAATAGCGGGTATCCAAGAGGATTTATAGCTTTGTACATATTTTGGAGAAATATAACATAATCATATCTATCTTCCGGGTATATAAATTCAAAATCTATATCAAGACCGTCATATCCTTTTCGTTCCATGTTACCAATAGTCTCATTGATTAATTTACTTTGTATATTTTCATTTGTGAAGACAAGATTTGCTCTTTCATTGCTGAAGTTTCCAGCTTCAGTTAATGTTGAAAGGTGCATTAAATTTTTGGTTCCAAAGCTGTTTGCCATAGCAATCATCCACTCATCGTTTTCTAAATTAACCAATCCACCGTCTTCTCTTATCCCATAAGTAAATGGGGTAGAGTATGTCATATAAGGCAGCTGTTCTCGAAGAAGTTCGCGACTTATGAACGGATAAGCATATCCGTTGGTTATAAATGATGTTGTTCTGTTTTCATCTTGATATTTAATTACTATTGTTTGACCCGGTGAAATGTTTGTACTGCCTTTTAAGAAATAATTGTTTCTTAATAAAGTTTTAATGCTGACATTATATCTGTTTGCTATACCTGTCAGAGTATCTCCCTGCTGAACTATATATTGTGTTTCGGGTTGCAGTATAACCAATGCTTGACCGATAACAGCCCTTGAGTTGGTGTTTAAACCATTATCAGCTAAAAAATTATTTAAATTTACATTGTATTCATTAGCGATACCGGTTAGTGTTTCTCCTGGTTTGACGACATGAATAATCATATTTATACCTCCGTGATTTATATTTATTTGTTTACATTAAAATTAATTGTTAAACTACTAATTAAAGATATGTCATGAATTTCTGCCTATTATATTTTTAAAAGTATATAGCACATTTCACATAAACTAATATATCAGTCATAAATAATATAACAGATATTTATTTTTTAATATATATAATTAATAGTGTACCAGATTAAACCAACAAATGGCAGATAATTAACATGAATGTAAATCTTACTACGACATAATAATTACAATATATAAATTGTGATTAAAAAATAATAAATGTTTCTAATAAATATTATTATGAATTTATCTGCACTTATCTTCAAACCATTAATTCCATTGACAAAATTATTTTATCAAAAGATTTTTATATAAAAAAATTCTAAGTTTTATAATTCACGCATCAGATGGAAAGACTGCATTAGATTTAAGGTTCCGTATCCCCATTGTTCATTGGGATAATCCATTGCAATGCTTTTTACACATCCGCGTATCAAGTAAGCCCGTATTTGATAGGTGCTTAATGATACATCGTTTCCATTTACAATTCCCCATTGCATTAAAAGTGCGCAGGCACCACTGGTTATTGCGGCAGCAGCACTTGTGCCGCTCATTTGGCCAAATCCATACGGAAAGTACCCGCCTATATTAACGCCGGGAGCTACTAAATCCGGAAGAGTTACTTCTGCCCTCGATGGACCCCAAGAGGATTTTTGATAAAGACTTTGGCTTAAACTATTATAAGCTCCACAGCATATAGTGCCAATTGCTGTCCCTGGAATAGTTGTGGTGTAATATGGTGAAGCAGACAGGAATTCTACATCTGTAGACACAAATCCTGACATTGGAAGCCATGAGTGATAAACACCATTAAGAATAATGTCACCATGAACAATAATGGTCCATATTCCGGGAGTAGCATCTAATATTCGCACAACTGTTAACTGACCGCCGCTGCCCTCCAGCGGCATATAATATTCTACAGTTACTCTGGTATTCTCAAGAACAAGCTTTACCTCTGTGCTTGTGCCCGCTTTTGCCGGTACACGTCCAACTAATTCTCCGGATGGTGACCGAATTGATACAGAAAGCCTATCGGATACAGTATTCCAAAGCGAAATACATATGTTACCGGCGTTGCTGCCTACTCTTACATCAACATTCTGAGTTTCACCAACTGTGTTGAGTTTTCCTGATGTATGATGGCGCTCCTGACATTCATTTCCGGCTGCATTACAAATACAAACTCCTTTTAAATTAGATATACCGCTTAAATATTCTTCAAATATACTGAAACCATCGTGACTTCCAAAGTTTGTACCTAGACCAAGACAAATTACTACCGGCCTTTTCAATTCATGAGCCTTTTTTATAATATATTCAATACCTACCATTACTGCACTTGATTCAAAAGCGTATTCCTGTTGGTCTGGAACGCAAAATTTTTCAAGATAAAATGGCCGGGCTTTTTTTAATTTAACGGCAATTATATCAGCCTCAGGCGCTGCTCCTGAAAAATCATCTATTTCTCTTCCTGCAGCTACCGAGGCCAAAAAGGTTCCGTGGCCTGATTTATCATGTTCAGGAACTATATCATGAGGATTTTCAGAAGATAATGCGGAGTTAATTTGTTCATTATTGTATTCATGTCCGAAAAAGAAACCGTCAGGAGGATCTCCTTCAGCTGTTTGATCATATATAAATTGAATTTTACTTGTTCCGTCTTCATAAATAAAGCTTTTTTGCATATAATCAATACCTGTGTCTACGATACCAACTAAAACGCCTCTGCCTTTTAAGTCAAGATACGGTTGGTTATGAACCGGTATAATTCCGGCTGAATCAAGAGGAGGACGGTCCAGTGTTCCCAATATTACAGGTGCAGAACTTATAAACGATGTGCTTAAATAAGAAAGCAAATCATCATAGTGACTTTTATCTATATAACCGATAATATATCTTCCGGATAGAGTCTGTGTAATTGTTATATTAGGATTTTCTTTTATAAATTCATCAAGATAATCGGAACTTCTGACTATAAAATCAAGAGTGTCGGGCGATTGTATAAAATTTTTGATCTCATTTGAAAGTTCCATATTAAATTCTCCTTTTATATAGTTCCAAATCATCGATGGTGTCACAAAGACTTAGTTTTCCATATCCCCAAAGAGGATTGGGATAGGTTAAATATGTATTTCGGACTGCATTTTTGCATAGGAAAGCTTTAACACGCTGTCCGTAAAGAAAAGGATCATTCCCTTTTACAATTCCCCATTCCATCATAAGAGCCGCTGCTCCAGAAACAAATGGGGCAGCCATGCTGGTTCCCGTATATGTATCAAAACCACCGCCGGATTTTGCTGTATAGATGTTTTCGGCAGGAGCTGTCAAATCCAATTGAGGCAGTCCAATTTCATGCATTGTGCCGCCTCTTCCTGAAAAGGTGCAAACAGTGTCAGTTTCGGGCCTATAACCGCCAACAGAAATTGGAGTAACCGCAGTAGCCGGTAATGTCATCGTCATGTCTGGAGTAGATTCAAGAAATGAAGTACGTTCAGACACTTCATCAATTGTCGGGAGCCAAACGTCAAAATTACCGTCTACTATTTTTTCACCGTAACATATTAGAGTCCAAATACCGTCCATTAGGTCTGATGCTGCTCCTAAATTAACGTAAATTTCCTGAGCTGCACTATAATGATTTGGTTCACCAAAAGAAAAAGATATTTTAACATTGTGTAAGTTTAAACTAATATCTCGAACCAATGGTGTAATTATGCCTGTAGACATCCCGCTGGGATTAACTAATTCAAAATTAACAATATCGGAAAAATTTTTCCAAAGTGATAAGTAAACATTATTTTTATTAGATGAAACGTTAAAGTTCAAATTTAGTGGATTATTTTCTTTAATATTTCCTTTAAAATGGTGGCCGCTATATCCTTCGTTTCCGGAAGCACATACAATTACTGTTTTCCAAAGTCTTGATATGTCATCAATATAAGTTTCAAATAAAGATTGGCCTCTATGAGAACCATTATTCGTACCATAACTTAAGTTGATTACGCAGGGCATGTTATAATTAATTGCTTTATCAATAATATATTTTATACCTCTCATTATGTCGGTTGTGCGAGTTTCTGAACTACCAAGCTTTACTGCTATAATTGATGCTTCCGGAGCTGCTCCGCTGATTCCTGCAGCAATACCAGCAACTGCAGTTCCGTGTCCTATAAAATCTTTGCATACAAATTTATCTGCATTAATATCAGAAAATGTATATTCTGTTCCCTTATAAAAACCATTAGGTGGGACTCCTTCAGTTGTCATGTCCCATACAGATAAAATTCTTGTTGTTTCTGCAGTGTTCATAAATTCGGAGTGGCTGCTATCAATACCGGAATCTATAATTCCAATTATAACTCTAGAACCGGTCAAATGGTAACTTGTTTGATTTTGGACCGGAGATATACATGTTGAGTTGAGACCGAGTTTAGTTGATAAAAATAGTTTTTTTGTTGGTTCCCAATATTCAATTTCTTTTAATTCTCTCAGATATTTGATTTGAGATGGTTCTATATCAATAATTGCATAACCGACGCTTAATATTTCAATTTTATCTCTTATAGAATCAAGGTTGCCATTATATTTTATAATATATTCCATATGAACACAGCCTTAAAATATATTTTTGCTCACGTACCAACGAGCTGTACATATATTATTATGAGAAAGGATGTGATATTATGAGAACAGATTATATAGATAAAGGAATTCTGCAGGTATCGGTCTCTACAGAGAAATTTGTAATACCAACAGATAATGCTTTGGTTCGTATTACTGATCCTCTTGACGGTTCTGTAATAGAGGAAGTTAAAACAGACAGTTCAGGTCAGACGCCCGCTGTTGAATTGCCTGCACCGCCGCTTGAATATTCGGTTAACGGTGGAGATGAAAGACCATATGCATTATATAATGTAACTGTTTCAGCAGCAGATACAGAGGTTCTTCATATTGATGGAGTACAAATTTTACCCACTAGTTCAGCGATACAAAATGCAGTTTTAAGACCAGCCGTTCCGGGAGGCTTCAATGTTCGCAATACGTTGATTAACTCTCATTCTCTTTGGACGAATTATCCGGCAAAAATACCTGAAAATGAAGTGAAGCCAATAGATAATGCAAGTGGGTTTGTAGTACTGCCTGAACCGGTTATACCTGAGTATATTGTTGTTCATCTTGGTAATCCCGATGACATATCTGCCGGTGACGTTGAGGTTCCATTTAAAGAGTACATAAAAAATGTAGCAAGTTGTGAAATTTATTCTACCTGGAAGACTGAAACAATAAAAGCAAATATACTTGCAATTTTATCATTTACTTTAAACCGTGTTTATACAGAATGGTACAGAGGAAAGGGACATGATTTTACTGTCACAAACTCTACAGCATATGATCAGGCATTTAATTACGGAAGAAATATATTCAAAGAAATCTCTGTAGCAGTAGATGAATTATTCACGAATTATATAACCAGAGAAAATATTGAACAGCCATTGTTTACACAGTATTGCGACGGCAAACATACACAGTGCGGCGGTTTGTCACAATGGGGTTCTCAGGCACTCGGGGAGCAGGGATATGATGCTTTAAGTATATTAAAAACTTATTATGGTTCAGATATATATATTGAATCAGCTGAAAAAGTTGAGGGGATTCCATCATCATATCCAGGAGAACCTCTGCAAATAGGAAGCTTGGGAGAAGCAGTAAGAACCGTTCAAACTCAATTAAATAAAATTTCGAACAATTACCCGTTAATTGCTAAACTGAGGATAGATGGAAGTTATGGTGAATCAACAGCAAACAGTGTAAAAACATTTCAAAAAATTTTTTATCTTCCGGAAACAGGAGATGTAGATTTTTCAACATGGTATCAAATTTCTAATATATACGTAGCTATTTCAAAAATGGCTTCATAAATTAGGTTTTAAAAAATAGCATTGTATAAAATATTTTTGCTGGGTGACAAACTAAAAATATCATGGTTGACATTATAAAATGGTTATAGTAGAATGTAAGAAAAACTTATAGGACGTGATATATATGGATAAAAAATTGTTGGAATATATCTCCGAAAAATCACAAGAGCTAATAAATTCTTCAACATGCAGTAATGGGGCAAAATCAGCAGCAGAATCCTGGCTGAAAGCCGTTGGCACAGAAAACGAAGCTTCTGAGACAAAGAATTATTTTGCTGAATTGGAATCTGATATTATGCCTATTGATAGTTTAATTAATTTTGCAGAATCAGATAACGGAGTAAATTGTTTTGGAGCAGACGCCGCAAAAAGCATAGCAAAACATGCAAGGGAAATTAAATCATCAGGGGCAAAATATTGCGATTGTCCGGCTTGTGCTGCAGCAGAGGCAATCCTAAAAAAAAAGAATGATATTCTTAAATAATAGAACACTGTTGACCGATTATAATAAAATATTCCGCCGCTCAGTTTATTTGAGCGGCGGAATAAATATTTATTCAGTTGTTACCATTGCAGTATTAGTAGCTTCGTCCCACTCTACATTATATCATAAGTTTTCAGATAGGAATCTAAACGGAACCATTACTCTACACGATTATAACTTTATTCCATCCATGCTTCTTTATACCATGGGGTTTTACGCCATGCTTCTGAAAACACTTGCGGTTCAGGTTTGTCAACTACTACCCTCTGCAAATTTTCTACATATGTTACTTTGGCGTCAAATGCTTCTGATACAGCCCTAAGAGGTACCATTGTTCTTTCTCCAACTATTCTCGGGGCTGTATCAAGCGTAAAAACTTCTGTACCATTTCCCATTTCATAGTTGTCTATCTGCATTACTACTGTTCTTTCGCCATCGTTCGCCGTTAT
This sequence comes from Monoglobus pectinilyticus, assembly GCF_002874775.1. Taxonomy (NCBI): domain Bacteria; kingdom Bacillati; phylum Bacillota; class Clostridia; order Monoglobales; family Monoglobaceae; genus Monoglobus; species Monoglobus pectinilyticus. Next base: position 253,159 of record NZ_CP020991.1, read on the forward strand.
AACCCCGTCTCCATCGTCATAACTTACTTCTGCTCCAAGCGATTCAAATATTGCCCGAACCGGCACCAGTAGTCTGTCGTTCTCCTCTATCGGCTGCTGGTCTAAGTTTAACTGTTTACCCTGTGAAAATACAGCTATGCCTTCTTGACCATATCCGTCGATTTTATATGGGTCGTTCTCTGTTCCTGATCCAGATTTTATTATCATATTATCTTCATTCAGATAAAATGCCGGACGAACTCCAAGTTCATACATGTTAACTATTTTCCCACTATATGTATTTTCTCCGTATATTGATGTTACATCTGTGCTTCCTCCTAACGTTCCTGCATGCATAGTTGCAACACTACGAAGCCAATATTCATAATACCCATTATTAATAGTTGAGTTTGGAATTGAGCTATCGGTTCTTTTGGCTCCTACAATTCCAAAGTTTTTCCATATATTATATATCTGTGATTCATTGAGTAAAAATACAGTATCAGTCTATCTATACATTGCGCCTTGAAATGCTTCACCCAGTTCCGAAACATCAACCGTATGAAGCACTCTAGGATTACGCCCACTGCCCACCATAAATCCTCGCATATATATCCTATTACATCCGTTTTCAGATAAATCAAGTTCACTTCCGTTTAAGGTTTGCCATTGGCTGACTGTTTTCATCACTCTACGCTCTGATAATGTTAAATTATCAATGTGCAAAAATCCTTTTTCATCCGCATATGGATACTTACCTTCTTCATATTGAACAGCATTATTATTTCCATGTATCTTTTTAGCGGTTGGAGGATTGTTTCTCGGCCATATTATATCCCCTCCCTCTGCATATGAATTCAACCATGTACGTATATTACTTTCTTTCCATTTATTTGTTCCATATACTAAATGTCCATCTGCATTTGCATCTTTAACAGATGCGTCAAACGCTTTAAAGCATATTATCTTATCGCTCACTATTAACTTGCCATTTTCATCATCTGCCATATACCTCCATAAAATTGGCTCATTATTATACTTTCCCATTTGAAGATATGTACCTATTGAAAAATCAATTGGTTCTGCGTTTACTGTTATTGTCATACCAGCATATAAAACTGTTATAGTCAAAATAACAGCTAATATTTTTTGAATTTTTAACATTTGTTTCTCTTCCGTTTTTAATTTTAATTATTTCATTGCATTCCTAAGTACTGCTTAACTCTAGTATCCCCGTTTTCTCCCCATACATTATATAACAACCCTCTAGTTATATCATATATTAATTTACCATAATCCTTTATATTATATCTATTATCAGCAAATGTACTAATAAATTGATCATATGCAAATCCGTCATGACTATCACTCCAAGTTTTACTACTATCGTTATAAACACCATAAACAGAAGGATGGTTAATAAAATTATGAATATTATTATTAGTTCCATTTAATGTTTGAGTCAAATATGCCTGCTCATTTGGACCACCTGAATATATACCGTACGACGTCATATCATCATAGATTAAACTATAATATTTTCCCAATGTTCTCATAAAGTTTTGCGCTTTTTGTTTCGGGTATACTTTTGCATTGTTGTCAAATCCATGAACACGGCCTGTCACAAGAGATATATCATATTCCATTTCAAACGAAATTATTGTGCTTGTATTCTTTGTGCCTCCTATTACACTATCTCCATCTACGACTGTGTTGTTTATTGAACTTTTTAGTATATTTTCAACCTTATTTTCATATAACATTTTCTCATCTGCCGCCATATCATCATTATAATCCGAAAAATACAATCCAGGTTGAATCATTACTATATCAAATATATCGCTGTTATCAGTGCATTTTCCTGTATTCGCTATAGTTCCGATGTTCTCCCAATGTTCAGTATCTACATCGCAATAAGGTATCCATATCAGTTTTTTATCCTTGCCATGTATATATCTTGATATCTGATCCATATTCGCATAACCTGTATATGTGTTTACGTTTGATTCTAAGCATATAGGATCTTCACGCCCGTAATATAAACCTGTAATAATATTTTCTCCAAACTCATTTGCTATACTGTTATAGATATTCTGCGTTGTATCAAGATATAGATTTAAAAAGTCTGTTCTCTGTGTGGCATCATCAATTTCGTATCTCCACATATGCGGAGTTCCCAAATATATTTCAGGCATTTGTATTTTATCTGCTCTGTTTCCATTTACTGCGGTTAATGCACTCTGCATATTCTGCAATATATTCTTATATTTATTTACAACTATACTCAAACGATTGCTCGTTTCTCCGTACAAACTGCTGCTATCCCAAAATTTGGATAGGTCTCCTAAATCATTTTGTTCTACTTTTCCATTGTTTTGCATATAACCGTCAAAATCAACATCTCTAACTGATATTACAAACGCTACATTTTTGTTTCCTATCAACTCAAAATACTTTTCAAAAAACTCTTGTGTATATACGTAATTGCTACCATCAGAATTTTTATATCTACTTATATTTGTATCAGCATTTACACTTCCTACTCCGTCAAACTCTGTTCTCACTCCTCTTACTATTAACCAAATATACTCCGCCGCTCAAATAAACTGAGCGGCGGAATAAATATTTATTCAGTTGTTATTATTGCAATATCAAGTTGATTCGTCTCAATTTATATTTAGCCAACTTATCGTTTTTTACCTTTTCCGTGTATTTCTATATCCCATATATTTTGGTAATGTCCTTCGTCAGTGTCTTCCGGCTGTGGCGGGTCTATTACTACTCTGTCTAATTCTTCTACCCAGTCAACTCTGCAGTCAAACGCTTCCGATACTGCTCTCAGAGGTACTACTGTTCTATCTCCTACTAACTTTGGCGCTACATCCAGTGTAAATACTTCTGTTCCATTACCCATTTCAGGATTGTCAATTTGCATTACTACTGTTCTTTCACCGTTATTGGCTGTTATAACTCCATCTCCATCGTCATACGTTACTTCCGCACCCAGTTGTTCAAATATTGCTCTTACCGGAACCAGCAATCTATCATCTTCCTCTATTGGCTGCTGATCAAATTCCACTTGTTTTCCGTTACAGAAAATTGCTGTATTTTCTTGTCCTTTTCCGTCCAATATATATGGGTCTTCTTCCGTTCCGATTCCGGATTTGATTATCATATTATCCTCATTTAAATAAAATGCTGGTCTTACTCCTAATTCATTATCTGTAGGATTAGTTACAGCATATGCCTCTTTGCTTGCAGCCACGGTAATACCATTATCTCCATCGGGTGTTCTTAACCAATACCATTGATAAGGCGATTTTCCTATTGGATTATCAATACCATACCATGGATCTAAAACTCCTTCTGCCTTTTCCGCTTCAACAGTACCAAACTGAGACCAAAGTTCATATAATTGACTTTCATCAAGCGTAAATATTGTATCGTATAACCTATACATCGCCCCATAATATGCCTTATTCATTTCTGATATCTCATATTTATACTTAATTTGTTCTAAATGAGTACCTGGCGCTCTCACTATTTCAGGATAATACGGAACATTTAAGCCATTTGTCGATAACATTTTTTTGTTTTCAGATAGAGCCTGCCAGTGACTTACTGTTTTTATTGCCGACATTTCAGATTCTGAGAAATTTTTATTTGATAAAAATCCAGCAGAATCAGCATACGGATCTAAGCCTTCTTCTGACATATAGTATCTTCTAACATGTTCCTTATCAGGCTTTTTTCCATATTTCCAGTTAATTTTACCAATATCAGCTGTTGAATTTAACCATATACGTAGTGTTGATTCCTCCCAAAAATTACTTCCGCAATGTTCATACTTTCCAATAGGTTCTTTAATTGGATCAAAATTTTTATAGCACAAAATTTTATCGCTTACCATTAAAATTCCATTTTCATTATCGTAGACCACTGCTTTCCAAAGTATTGGATTATCGTTATATTTTCCTAATTGAAAATATGTACCAGATGTTATATCTATATTATCTTCAGCAGCAATCGCAGTAATAGATGTAAATAACAATATTATAGATAAAAACATATATAACATTTTTTTATATTCATTACACTTTTTCATTTTAATTCCTCCTATTTTATTTACTGCCATCCTAAATAATTTTTACATTTTTGTGTAAATGTTGTTTCTCCATATAATAAACCGCATGTCATATCATAAATGAGTTTATTATAATCCTCCGCATAGTATTCATTTAGAACTCCATTTATATTTCCATTATAGAAAGAAAAATATGGCATATTACTACCAGGATCATCATAGTTTCCTGTTTTTTCTGCATCTAAACTAGCCAAAAATGATGGATGGTTTACAAAATAATGTCTGTTATTATTTTTTAAGATTTCATTGCCTTCATTGTTGTAAATGCCGGAATAATTCTGTTCATTTGGTCCGCCTGCGTATATTGCAAAAGATTTATTAGCGTCATTTATTAAATCTTTGTATTTATTATATGTTACCATAAAGTTATCTGCTTTTTGAGCAGATTTTACACGTTCTCTATTGTGTATACGTCCTGTTATCAATGAAATGTCATATTCCATTTCAAATGAAATTATTGTATTTGTAATTTTTTGACCATATGGCACACCACACATATAAAATTGATTATTTGCCGCACTCAAATACAAATCCTTTACCTTTCTAAGCTGGTCATTATAATACCCATTGTCCGGTTCAAGTTCTACATTATAACTTTCAACTCCACTTTCTCCACCTTCATAATTTGAATAAAACAAGCCCGGCTGCATCATAACTATATCGAATAAATCTTCGTTTGTATTTAGTGTTTTACCTGTATTAGCAGCTTCCGCTATGTTTGTCCATTCAGTTTCATTAGTGCTGTATGGAATCCAAAACAGGCTTTTATTCTTTCTATGTATAAATTCTGATATCTGAGAACGGTTTTTATATGCAAACGTTGGATTTCCATAAGCGTCTTTCATGCTATCAGGGTCTTCTCTTCCAAAATATAATCCTGTTATATTCCCTTCACCAAATCGACTTGCAATATTGTTATATATTACATTCGTTACATACATATATTTATCAAGCAAATCTTGTTCTGTTGTTTTTTCCGGGTTTGTTGAAAACTCCACTTCATCATTTATTCCTGTATGCGCAAGATGCGGTGTGCCTATATATAATTCTGGCATTTGAATTTTATCGCTTCTTCCTGAATTTGCTGAAGTCAATCCGCTTTTCATATTACTTATAATATTTGCAACTCTATCTGTTGTTTTTGATATTACACTATTTATCCGCTCGTCTGTTATGTCTTGATTATACTTCTGGTTGAACTTATTATACCCTATTGTATCCTGGTCAAAATCCACGTCACGGATTGAAATTACAAATCCAACCTTTTTATTGCCTATCATATCAAAATAATTTTTAAAGAATTCAGGAGTATATTGATATTCACTGCCTTTATCATTCATATAACGGCTTGAAATAGTAAGGTTATAATCTTGGTTTGGTTCCATCTCAGAATCATAAAGCATAATATATACAGTCTTTTCACCGTCCTTTACAACTCTTACATTTTTCAATCCTTCGTCCAGCGTAAATAAACAGCTCATTATTGATTTACACATCTCTGCTCTTGTGATTGTATCTTTTGGATTAAAGCTATTTCCGTCTCCCACCATTATTTTATTGCAGTATAATTGCCTTACCGCCTCTAAATAATACTGGTTTATTTTCCATTTATCACTCAATCCCTTATTGCTGTTCCAATTACTCATTTGGTCGCATGACATGTTTTCACTATATGTATATAACTTGTTTGGTACTTTTGTATCTTCCACTGCTCCCATAAATACTGACTTTATTATATATGCTGACTCATCTCTTGGGATTTCACTGTAAAAATAACTGTCGTCGATTGCTTTCCCTGCATATATATCTATATTTTGCGTCATATACCGTATATAGTTTCTCGCCCAATACTCTGCATTTGGATTTGCATTTTCTAATTCTACGTCTGCGCTTTCCAGTAATATTTTAAATAATTCCGCTCTTGTAACCGGGTCTATTGCATTTACTTTTCCTTGGTCGTCTCCTCCTATTGCTCCTATATTTGTTGCCTTAAACAAATACGGATAGTACCATGTTTCTGTTCGTTCTTGCAAATCTCCATACTTCTTTACCTTATATTTTTCATTTGCATTATATATATTTGGCACTACTCCGTCAAACTCTGTTCTCACTCCTCTTACTATTTCTAAATCAGGCTCCGGCGTTGGTATTACATACCATTCCTGTTCTTCAACAACATTTGTTTTACCCCAACCTGAATCCAACTTTTGATATACTTCAACATCATTCTTATCATAACCATATGGCTTTGTAAACCTTATATTATCATATAAATATTCGCCTTCCGCAACATAGTTTACTATATTTGTTTTATTTGCTATTGATAACAAATACGAATACGTATCGATAATATTATATGTTCCTGATATTGCAGAACTCGTTCCATTTATACAATAACTTCCCTGACTATTTTTTGAGGTGATTATACTTGCTGTATTATCTTTATACACTACTACAGGGAATCTATACTGCAGGTTTTTATCAATGACTTGCTGAACATCATACTTTGATAAATCCGCATTCTTAATCGTTATATTATTATCATTCGTGTACTGTCCTAACATTTCCTGATAATATTCAGCTATTGCGTTTGATTGCTTCACTTCATGAGCATTTCCTTGCGTCAAGTTATATACATCATCCGGTTCAGTGAATAAGTTATAGCTTTTAGTATTTCCCTTGATTTTACTAGCGATAGCCGGCAAGCATCCATAAATATTTAATACAGAAGCAATTGACGCACCAAATTGGTTGGCAGTAACATTAGCAAAATCATGTTTTCCTGCTCTAAAGTCGCTATTATATATATTACCGTTCGAAAAAACGGACGTTTCATTCTCCGAAAGAATCATAACCTGCGATATGTTATTAAAGGCTCCGTACAGCTCTGATACATTTAGTCTCAGATTCAGCTCTGTTTCACAGTTTATTATTTCTTCCCTGCTTCCTTCATATCCTCCGCCGAGTAACATTACATATACTGCTATTCCTTTATTATTCAGTTCTTCAACCTTTTCTTCCAATGCGGTTTTATCTGTTATTTTTTGGACGAATAAAGTTATCAATTTGTTCCCATTTGTGGATATACTTTCCTCTTCGGTTAGCGCTTCCTCGCATCGTGCAAGCATAGTTTCCGCGTCTGTTGTTCCCGAATAGTCCTTGGACATCATTAGTCCCAGTGAATTCTTTGCGCTTTCTGCGTCTTTTGCATATCCATAGTTTGTATCGTCCACTAAAACTATTTCTGTTCCTTTGTTTGCCGAATCTATCAGTCCTTCAACTGAACTTGCCCATCTTTTTGTTGAACCCTGGTCAAACTTCTGCATATCAGCTGAACTATCAATTCCTATTGCCAATGTCACTGCCGAGCCTGTCTCTTCTATATCCTTGCTTATGTCTTCTTGTGTAAGCTCATTTTCCATTGCCAATGTCATTATATTTTCTGAATCTGCCGCTTGGACGCTTGTCTCCGCAGAACCGCTTGTTTGAATAAGAATTGATTTTCTGTCAATGTAACCCAAACCATCTCCTATACCAACAATAACTTTTATCTGTTTACCCAATGCGTCCGGGTCAACTGTAAACTGTACGCTTCTATAATCGTCGCATCCGTCAACAGGCAGGAATGTTCCTTGTCTTGCATTCCAGAAAAAGAATGGCGCCGCTTTTTCAGAACATCTATACTGGTCGTCTCGTATGGTAAGTTGATATATTCCCTTGCTCTCATCTATAACTGTCATTGACGCTGCTGTTATTTCGGGATATACGTCCGGGGCTGTTTCAGGATACATCTGGTCATATTCCATACCTATAGAACGTATAGGCACATCGGTTGACGGTTTTATTGACGCGTCTTGCAGAACCGTTAAATCAAATCTTGCCTTCTCACCGTCATCGTATTGTCCTATTGCCGCCGTTAGAGTTACATCTGTATCTTTTCCGTATGCGTCCGGGCGGTGCACTTCTCCCGTGTTGCTTATGTATCCCTCGTGGCTGCTTGTCCATGTTATTTTGCTTCCTTTGGGTCCCTTCGCCGGCAGTGATATATTTTCGGTTATATTGTTTCCTATATTATCACTCATATATTTTCTCAGCCAGCGCATATCCTCTATCTCTATTGAGCTATACTTCTGCGCCTCTTCTGAATATACCGGCATACAGCCGTCTATATTTGAACCAAATGAATACATATATCCATATCGGCTCAGCGCTATGCTGTATCCGTTTCCGCATACTATTTCTGTTATTTCTTTTCCTGCCAGACTTGTAACAACTGCCGGAGACTGCTGTGTTCCAGTCTTATTTAATCCGAGCTGATAGTTAGAGCCATTTCCCCACGCGTACACTGTTCCGTCATTTTTTATTGCAAAGCTCTGCAAGTTTTCAGCAAATACTGATTTTATATCGCTAAGCCCCGGTACTTTTGCAGGTATATTTCTGCTCACTTTATCCCCATGCCCCAACTGACCTGATGCGTTTCTGCCCCAGCTGTATACGTTTCCTTTGTTGGTTAAAGCTATACAATAATTGACGCTGGTTTTTATATCGACAAATTTTTCGTATGGCTCATCAAAGCTTACCTGAAGTTTTTGAGGAGTGTTTGCAGAACTATCCGTTCCGTTTCCAAGCTGTCCGTCTGTCCCTTCACCCCAAGTATATACTTCATTTCCGGCAATTGCAGCAACAAAGCTGTCTCCGGCTGATACTTTTGTAAAATTATTTTTATCCGTTATTTGAACCGGGACTTTTGAATCTGTATTATTACCCTGACATAACTGTCCTAAATTATTGGCTCCCATCCCCCAAAGTGTTCCGTCGTTTTTTAGGAAAATACTGAACCCATCTCCTGCTGTGATCTGCTTTACATCTGATATATCTGATATTTTAGTCGGCACTTTATATTTACCGGCCGTGCCGCCCATAGGCTTATTAGTATTACTTCCAAAGCCCCATACATTGCCCTCTGTATCAAGCACCAAATTAAAATTCTTCCCGCGCTCAACTGACTTTGGGATAACGCCGTCTCCTAAAACTATTTCATGAGGCGCGTTGTGTTTAACTTCCTTATCTGTTCCGTCTCCATAATATCCTGTGCCCCAAGCAACTAATTTCCCTTCGCTGTTTATTCCTATTGTCTGTGCTCGCTGTGAGTCTATATCAATAAAATCATAGATATATTCTGATTTAAGCGGCTTTTGGTATTTTTTTGAAGATTTCAATTCAAAACTGCTGTCGTCCGTCAGGCTTCCCCAGCGCCATAATGTTTTATTCACATCAACACCTATAGAAAACTTATCCCCGACTGCAACCTCATTTATATTTTTAGTGTTTTCAACCTTTTTGAACGAGGCGTTATTTCCGTCAAACACCTGTCCTGCCTGGTATACTTCCCCCTGCAAAACATATGCAGTAGAGTTTCCTCCGGCAAAAACATTTTCAGGATATATTCCTGTTCGTATTGGGGCCGATGAGTATGTTTCATTTTCTCCTAAACTTCTGCCCAGCTGGCCATATGTATTATCACCAAAAACATAAAGCTGGTTATCATTGCATATCATTGCCGTATGATTAGCTCCGGTTGCAATCTTTTTGACGTTGTCATAATCATTTAAGTAATTAAAGGGATTCGGCATACTTCCGCCCAGCTGACCTTTATCATTCTTGCCCCAAGCATAAAGTTTTCTACCATTAAGAGAATTATACCTATATGACTGATAACTTCCGGCTTCTATAATTTCTCCACTGTCTACTCCGCGTGGCAAATCATAATATTCAACCTTACTTTCATCATCTATTTGCTTTTCTTTGTTAGAACCCCAGGAATATATTCTGTAATTTGAAACTGAACTTTCCTGTCTCAACGCAGAAGCGTGTTCTACTCCTGCTGTAATATCAGATATTCCTGTCAGAATTTCTACAGGTACATTTTTATTAACATAAGTTCCGTCTCCTAGCTGTGCGCTTGAATTATCTCCCCAGCCATACAAAACTCCGTCTTCTGTCAAAGCATATGATGTGTTGGCACGGGTTTCTGCTTTTGCTATTCTTTTATTTCCCCACACTGCTTTAACTTCTGTAAAATCCTCAGAATCAATATTTGTTCCGTTGCCTAGCTGTCCGCAGTCATTTTTTCCTTTTGCCATCACTTTTCCGTCTTCAACTTTAAGTATATAACTGTTTCCAAGGGCTATATTATGGTCTCTATACATTTCCGGTGAGTTTACATATGAATTAAATACTGAAACCTTTTTTAAACGAAATGAATCATTGTCATTTTCAGGTATAAATATTGTGCTCCCGTATGATGTTACTGACTGATAGTCAACCAAATCCAGTTTATATTTCTCATCATATAAATTGAATTCCATCCATGAATCATAATATGGATCATACAGACACGGTCTGTCCTCCGTGGTATATTTATGTCCTTCATCGTCACCGCCAAACCATGATGTTCCGCCCTGATAATACAGGCAACTACCTAAGTTTGTAAATATTCCGCCGAATATACCGATATTATCTGAATTAGAGGGTCTTATTTCGCCTCTTTTCCATGTTTCATCTATAGTATCATAAATATATACATCATTTGAATGCTGATCAGCATACCAATCATGTCCGGCAGTAAAATAAATCCTGCCGTTAGCGGCTGTTGAAACTCTTCCCTTTAAAGAGTGAATTTCGCCTTTCTGCACAGGAATTGTCCACTGGTCATTTTCAGGTGAATATTTATATAGACTAACCTCTCCGCTGGAGTCACTCGGAGAGCTCCCTGCCGGATTTCCTGACACAATACCTCCGCCAATGTAAATATTTCCGTTCACAGCATGAGCGTTAAAATATGAGCCTGTCTGCGGCATGTTTGACTTTTGAGACCATGTTTTTGTATTTGTGTTAAAAGCCTGAACCTCGTTGCCTGCCGCATTTGGACCAGCCCCTCCAATTACATATATTATATCACCTATTGCTGCAACTCCGGCATATGCTCTGTACGTTGGAATCACCGGATAAATTGACCAACTATCGTTTGATATATTATATGCAAATGTGGCGTCTGAATCAAAACAATAAATATATCCATTACACTGAGTAACAGGAACTCCCGTACCTACGCTTCCGTCGACAGAACGGCTGTATGAAATATTAAATCCACCGCCATCTGCATAGTCGAAATTTTCCGAATATTTTTTAACTTTCTCGCTGTAGGCAGTCTCCTCATCATTTTCATCTGACAGAAGCATTAACTCACTTTCATTTTGTATCAAATATGTATTATGTTCATACGTCTCTTTACTATTACCAGGGATAACAAATACTGTTTCTTTGTATCTATATCCGGCAGCATACACTTTCAGGATATGCTTTCCCTCCGGTATACTGTCAAAATGTGCAATACCATTCGAATCAGAAACAGCATGATCTTCATCAACTGATACATCTGCATTCGACACAATTATTCCGTCTTGTGTAGCAATCTTAATTTCTATCTGACGTGAAAATTCTTCACCTGCATTATTATCCAGCAACGCAGGTGAAGGAATAGTTTCCTGCGGTTTGGAACTTTCAGGCGTTTCAACCGGCTCCTGAGTAAATGTTAATTCTGTAGGCTCCGGAGTTGTATCAACCGGTTGCTTTGTAACTTTATCCTCAAATTCCGGCAGCGTTACATTTTCAGAAACATCAACGTCGTTATTCTCTTCCCCCTGAGAATTTACTATACCAAAATTACTCATACATATTAACATTGACATTGCCAATATTAGACTTATTATCCTTCGCTTCACTTTTTCTCCCTCCTAATTTCTCTTTTTTCTTTTTTGTTTTTTTACTTAATTAAAATGCAAATTTAATATTTTCATATAAAACAAATTTAAAAATATTTTCTTCAAAGTATGTATTACTTAAAACAATTGATATATTACAATATTTTCGGATGATAAAAGTATAATTAAAATTCATATAATACTGCAATCTCTAACACGAACTTATTTTCATTTTTTCACTTCCTTTCTTTAAAATTAATTCAAATATCATAAATAAATTTTTTTGAAATACTAAATATATTGTAATATACTATTTTTTATAGTTCAAAGAAATATTTAAAATGTCTGAATGAAAATATTAATTGATTAACAATAATTAAACCATTTAACTATAAATAGCTAAAAAAATATGCGTAAAGAGAAAATTAATAAATTTAACTTTCTATTTACAGTTTATAATTCACGATATTATACATATTATATTTTAATAATTTATAATAAGTATTATTATGTATATTTCTGTGTTAATGCAAAAATAAAATAAAAATAATTTTTAATAACCGCATATTATATTGGATTATTTTTACAATATTATTATTGTATATATTACCAAATTGTCATAGAATTGTCAACATTTTTATGTATATTTTCTTTTATTTTAATGAATAAGTTATATTTAATAAATAATTATAATAATTAAGATAATAAATAAATCAAATCTAGCTATTATATAATAACTAGATTTTTAATAGAAATTTATGATATTCTATTAATTAATATAATATATTTTAAAAATAATTTTAAGTTCTGCGTTAATTTTACTCAAATTTATACCATATTCTAAATTCTTATTTTATTATCAATTTATATCAATTAACATATTATATTAATTTTAAAGCTCCTCATATCTTTCTAATAATTTTATAATGTTCTACAAATATCTAGTTATTAAATTTATACCTATTGAATAAAATATATAAATATTTTTTACTATACAAATACTAATTGACATACAAGTTAGAGTGTGCTAACCTATATGTGAGGAAATAGCTTGATCATGCTTTTGATAAGGAGTGTTTATTAATGAAAACGCTTAAAGATGCAGAATGCGGCAGTACTGTCAAAGTTGTCAAACTTAATGGCAGCGGTGCATTAAAACGAAGAATAATGGATATGGGAATAACGAAAGGTACTGCTATAAGTGTTCGCAAACTTGCGCCTTTGGGAGACCCAATGGAATTAAGAGTAAGAGGTTATGAACTGTCTCTTAGAAAATGTGACGCTGAACTTATAGAGATTGATTAACATACATATTTAAGGAGAAATCTATGACTGTAAAAATCGCACTTGCCGGAAATCCAAATTGCGGAAAAACTACTATATTTAACGCTTTAACAGGATCGAATCAATATGTCGGAAATTGGCCCGGTGTTACCGTAGAAAAAAAAGAAGGTACTTTAAAATATAACAGCGATGTTATTATTATGGACTTGCCCGGCATATATTCATTATCTCCATACACATTAGAAGAAGTTATTTCTCGAAAATATTTAATATTAGAACGTCCTGACGTAATTTTGAACGTAATTGACGGGACAAACATAGAACGCAATCTATATCTTACAACTCAGCTGCTTGAACTTGGAATACCTGTTGTAATTCTCATAAATATGGCAGATATTTTAAAAAAACAAGGCGATGTTTTAAATCTTCAAAGATTTTCGGACGCCTTAAGCGGCTGTCCGGTTTTTGAGGCATCTGCGCTTAAAAATGACGGTATTTCTCAGGCTGTAGATAAAGCTATAGAGTTAGCTCAAACTGATAAAAATAAGAAAATTTTAAGACCTCTTCTTTTTAGCCCAAAACTTGAGGAGACTCTTGCATTTATATCTCATAAGCTTAGCAGGGAAATCCCTGATACTCAAAAACGCTTCTTTGCTATAAAAATTTTTGAAAGAGATAAAAAAATTAACGAGTTAATAAATTCAAATTATATTCCAAACGTTGAAGATATAATTAAAAAGACCGAAAAGACTTTTAACGATGACAGTGAAAGTATAATTACTAACGAACGATATGCTTATATTACCTCTATTATTAAAAATTGTTATATAAGGAAGTCTGATAATGAACAGACATTATCAGAAAAAATTGATCTAGTTCTAACAAATAGGTTTGCAGCTATACCAATTTTTATAATAGTAATGTTTGTTATGTACTTTGTTTCAGTTACAACAGTTGGTTCTTATGTAACCGATTGGATGAATAATGGAATATTTGGAGAGGGATGGAGTTTATTTGGAAACTGGATACCGGGTATCCCGGTAATTGTTGAAAGTTTCTTAAGCTTTATTGGAACTGCGGACTGGCTCAATAGTTTGATTATTGACGGAATAATTGGCGGTGTTGGTGCTGTGCTTGGTTTTGTACCTCAATTAATGGTGCTTTTTATATTTCTAGCCTTCCTGGAAGGCTGTGGATATATGTCTCGCGTTGCTTTTATTATGGACGAAGTTTTCAGAAAATTTGGTCTGTCAGGAAAATCATTTATTCCTATCTTGATTGGAACAGGGTGCGGCGTTCCGGGAATTATGGCTTCCAGAACTATAGAAAATCCGGCTGACAGAAAAATGACAATAATAACAACAACTTTTATCCCATGCGGAGCAAAACTTCCTGTTATCGCTTTATTTTCAGGAGCTTTATTCGGAGGAGCCTGGTGGGTGGCTCCAAGCGCATATTTGCTTGGAATATCAGCAATTGTTGTTTCTGGGATTATACTTAAGAAAACCTCAGCGTTTAGCGGAGACGATACTCCGTTTGTTATGGAATTGCCTCCATACCACATGCCAACCGCAACAAATGTTTTGAGAAGTATGTGGGACCGCTCATGGTCATTTATAAAAAAAGCAGGAACAGTGATATTAATTTCAACAATAATAATATGGTTTTTGTCAAATCTCGGCTTTGAGAACGGAAATTTTGGATTTGTAAATGACTTTTCTAATGGACTGCTGTCTTACATTGGAAGATGGATATCATGGATTTTTATACCTCTTGGGTTTGGCAGCTGGAGAGAAACTGTTGCTACACTTGCAGGGCTTATTGCTAAGGAAAATATAGTAAGCACTCTTGCAGTCCTGTTTGACTTTTCGCAATCCGGTTCAATTGAAGGTTCCTGGGGTATATTGACTTCAGCGTTTACACCATTATCGGCCTATTCATTTTTAGCATTTAATCTTTTATGTGCTCCATGCTGTGCAGCAATGGCAGCGATAGCAAGAGAAATGAATAATAAAAAATGGACTGCATTTGCTATTTTATATCAAACGGGATTTGCGTATATAATTTCTTTATGTATCTACCAACTTGGCTCGTTTATAGCTTATGGGACATTTAATATTTACACTTTCTTTGCTGTAATAGCATTTGCAGCTTTATTATATGCTATTTTTAGAAAAAACAGATATAAGAAGTCAAATGAGTATTTAAATGAATTTAATAAAAAACGGACCGCATAAAAAAATGCAGGTCCGTTTTTAATAATTATATATTTAAAACTCTTTTTGCGTTTTTATAATATATATTTTCTAGTTCAATTTTTTCAAGACCGATACTGTCTATAAACTCTTTTTCTTCTTTTACCCGGTGCCATGGATTATCGGTTCCAAATAAAACCTTATCACTTCCATGATTTCTAACAATACGTTTAAATTGTGCCTTATCCATAAATCCGGCCGTATATGAAGTGTCAATCATTATTGGCGTTCCAACTATGTATTTTTCTACGGCATCCCATTCTTTCCAGCCACCCATATGAGCTGCAATAATCTTATCTCCGCTTATATAATCCAAAACATGATTCAAACATTCCGGCATGCAGTGAACAGGCTTTGGCATACCAATATCCTGTCCGG
This sequence comes from Monoglobus pectinilyticus, assembly GCF_002874775.1. Lineage (NCBI taxonomy): Bacteria > Bacillati > Bacillota > Clostridia > Monoglobales > Monoglobaceae > Monoglobus > Monoglobus pectinilyticus. The sequence goes on from NZ_CP020991.1 coordinate 268,962, forward strand.
CATGAAACACAACATAAAGACCAAGTTCATCTGTCTTTTTTAAAATTCTTTTTATTTCCGGGGAACTCACAAAAACCCCCTGATATTCCGGATGTAACTTTATACCCAATAATCCGGCCTCTTTGATTTCTTCCAGAACTTTCTCACAATCATTTTGTAATGGGTGAACGCTTCCAAAAGATATGATTCCGTTATGTCCATTTATTTCCGCTGCAAATTTGTTTATTGATGTTGATTGGGTAACGGTGGTTGCAATTGGTAAAACCACAGAATAGTCAACATTATCCTCTTTCATTGTTTTCAGCAGCTCACCAAGGCTGCCGTCTGTTCTGGCGGGAAAGTTTTCACCCTGAATTTTTACAATATTATCCTCAAGCGAATGAATCGCTCTCTTAGATATCTTGTCCGGAAAAACATGCGTATGAAAATCAATAATCACTGTAAATCCTCCTAATATTAATTGTCATATCCAAAAATTTCATTAGCAATCTTGACGGTTGCTCTTGCGTCTTTTCCATAATAATCGGCGCCGACAAAATTAACATACTCCTCATTTAATACAGCTCCGCCGACTACTACCTTAGCGCTGCTACCTGCTTCTCTTAAGGCAGAAATTGTATCTTTCATACTTTTTACCGTTGTTGTCATCAATGCGCTGAGACCGACCAGCTTAATATCATTCTGAATTACAGCGTCTACAACACTTTCTATAGGAACGTCTTTACCTAAGTCAATTACATCATAACCATAATTTTCGAGCAGCATTTTTACAATATTTTTTCCAATATCGTGAATATCACCCTTAACTGTAGCCAAAACAATTTTACCTTTTTTATTTTCTCCTTCTTTTTTTGAACTGTCACGTATAATTTCAAAACCACATTTTACAGCCTCTGCAGATTGGATAAGCTGCGGCAGAAACGCCGTTCCCTTTTCGTATCTGTCTCCCACAATATCAAGAGCCGGAATAAAATAATTGTCAATTATCTTTATAGGGTCTAAATCTTTGAGCATTTCTTTTGTTGCTATACCTGTTTCTTCACGTCTTCCATCAATGATATAAGAAGTAATATCTTCATTTGTACCTTTTGCCGCATTCGTATTATCACTAACTTTTCCGGCACTATCTTTGCCGGAACCGGTTTCAGACACATAATCTGCATAGTTTGAAATATAATCTACAGCGTCAACGTCCTGATTGTTCAGCACTTTAAAACCTCGGACTGTTTTCATAATATCAAAACTCATTGGATTAACTATTGCAGAATCCAGCCCTGCGCCAAAACCTGCGGCCAAAAATACACTGTTTAAAATTGGTCGCGCAGGAAGCCCGAATGACACGTTGCTTACTCCGAGCACAGTTTTAACCCCAAGTCTCTCTTTTACCAGCTTGATAGCGTTTATTGTTTCTATAACTAACTTCTGTTGGGCTGAAGCTGTAAGTACTAAACAATCAATAATAATATCTTCTTTTGGTATTCCGTATGTTTCCGCTGTACGTACTATCTTTTCAGCAATTTTATATCTTCCCTCTGCCGTTTCAGGTATTCCGGTTTCATCAAGACATAAACCTACAACAACCGCACCATATTTTTTAGCTATTGGAAAAATAGCGTCCATACTTTCTTGTTTGCCGTTAACAGAATTAATAATAGGCTTACCATTATATTTTCGTATTCCAGCTTCAACGGCGTTTTTGTCACTACTGTCAAGCTGAAGAGGCAGGTTTACTGCCGCCTGTATCTCACTGACGGTTTTTGCAAGAGTCTCCGCTTCATTTATCTCCGGCAAGCCACAATTAACGTCAAGGACATCAGCGCTGTTATGCATTTGCGAGATAGCTTCACTGACTAAATACCCAAAATCCTGTTGTCTTAATTTTTCCTTCAGTTTTTTCTTTCCGGTCGGGTTAATTCTCTCTCCAATAACTGTAACGGCGTTATCAAAAATAACAGTTTTAGTTCCTGACGACACTGCTGTTACATGCTCATATTCCGGACTGAAAAACTCAACAGCCTCAACCAAATTTCTTGTTTCCTTAATAAACTCCGGAGTTGTGCCGCAGCATCCGCCTATAACAGAAACGCCTTTTTCTGCAATTTTTTTCATAAAGTTAGAAAAATCCTCAGCCAAAATATTATAGACTGTCTTATCATTCTCAATATGCGGAAGTCCCGCATTAGGCTGAACCATAACCGGTACCCGTGAGTATTTTATGAGCTCATCTATAGTTGGCAATAATTCTTTGGGTCCTAGAGAACAGTTTACACCTAAAGCATCTACTCCTAATCCAGAAAGTGTGACAGCAACCGACTTAGGGTCACAGCCGACAAATGTTCTACCGTCTTCTTGAAATGTCATCGTGACAAATACCGGCAGATTTGTATTTTCTCTTGCAGCAAGAATGCCGGCCTTAACCTCCAACAAATCAGACATCGTCTCAAACAGGACTATATCAGCACCGGCTTTTTCACCTGCAACTAATTGCCGTTTAAACATTTCATACGCATCATCAAAAGATAATGTTCCCATGGGCTCCATAAGCTGCCCTAAAGGACCAATATCAAGAGCTGAAAACTTTGCGCCGCTTTTTTTAGCAAGTTGCACTCCTGCTGTTATTATCTCTTCTACCGAGTATCCGCAGTCAGACAGTTTCAACTCATTAGCTTGAAAAGTGTTTGCTGTTATTACATCTGCACCTGCTTTTACATATTCTTTGTGTATTTCAAGCACTGTTTCAGGTTTCTCAATATTATATACTTCAGGAAGACCTCCAGGCTCAAGACCGGATTTTTGAAGCATGGTTCCCATGGCTCCGTCAAAAAATAATCTATTATGCTTTATATACTCTGCCACGCTCACAAGTAGTTCCTCCTTTTCTGAACATACAATTTTCTCTCATTGAACAAATATCGCATTTTGATTTTTTCTTTTTAAAACTTATATTTTCAGTAAATCCAATTATTGCGGTAACCGACTTTCCGGGTATCATTAAAGAGCTGTTCGTCACTGTCAATCCAATTTTTCTGTTGGCGTCAAGAACATCGAGTAAATTTTTCTGAATGTCAATTGGCAAATCTCCATAACCGGGAGAAAAGCGCAAATTTGTTCCTTTCCCTAAAACTTCCGCCTCAGCTTTTATTTTCTTTTCAACTTCATCGCAAACCTTTTCGATAAATTCAGTGGCGCAGCTATCCATTACTACCGCCTTCAGCATATCATTCCCTTGTGCAATACGTATGCTGTTATCAACTTCTATACCGAGCGTCACAGCCATAACGGCACATTTTCGGCATTCGCGCAAATGCTCATATATATCATTGCCTTCAAGTCTTAAACTGGTACCAACAACATCTATACAAGAAACTGCATCATGATATCCGACTTTTATATCAAAAATCTTATACACATATCTATACCGCGAGATTTTTTTTATTTCCTCTATACAGTTATCAATCATAGTTTCGGTATTAGTATCAATTTCCTGACCTCTATGTCCTAAATATCTTAGTATTTCATTTTTATCAAGCTCAATATTAAACATTAAACCACTCTCTCAAATTATATTATACATATTCAAGAAGCTGCTTAGCTATCTCAGGTTTGTTCATAGAATACAGATGTATACCACACGTATTATTTTTTACCAAATCGCTTATTTGTCTTCCGGCATACTCTATTCCGGCTTTTAGAAGATCGTCAGGGCTGGATTCATATTTATATAGAATTCTAACCATTTCCGAAGGCAAAGACGCACCGCACATAAATATCATATTAGAAATCTGGCTCTTAGACATCATTGGCATTATACCGGGAGTTATTGGAACGGTAATACCGGCTTTTTCAGCAGCTTCAAAAAATCTATAAAAGTATCTGTTGTCAAAAAACAGCTGTGAGACAAAAAAATCTGCACCCGCTTCTTCTTTTATTTTCATATGTTCTATACTTTTATTAAAATCATCGCATTCAATATGACCCTCAGGATAAGCTCCTGCAGCCACACATAGTTCACTATTCGTCTTAATTTCTTTTATTAGTTCAAAAGCATGACTATAACTTGCTTTTTCAGGCTCAAAACCTTCTTTTGGAATATCTCCTCTCAGGGCTAAAATATTTTCTATCCCTTCGTCCTGTATTGCCTTCACCTCTTCAAGAACACTATCAGGTGTAGAAGAAATACAGGTCATATGAGCCATAGACTCAATATTAAATTCATTTTTTATCTTTGATGCAAGCTCTATAGTTTTATTTCTGTTTGAACTTCCTCCTGCTCCGCAGGTTACACTAATAAATTTCGGTTCAAGATAAGACAATTCTTTTAGCATAATTCCCACATTTTCAAAAGCCTCTTCCTTTTTGGGAGGAAAAATTTCAAAAGATATTATAGGTTTGTCATTTTTATTTTTAAACAGTTGAGAAATCTTCATATTCTATCTCCTAGTATCAAATATATTTAAATTTTCATACGCAGATTAATAACAAAAACCGCAAAATTTTAAAATATTATATCATAACAATTGTTTATATGCAAATAAATAAATTTGTAAATTATACAAAAATAAACTATATACACTCTATATACTTGACAAGAACGGAAAAGAAAGTTATATTTAAACTTGTTGTTTTTCAATATTTTAAAATTTATTTAGATTGGAGATATGAAAATGAGCGAAAATTGCACACATGATTGTTCAAGCTGCGGTGAAACTTGCTCTGAAAGAGAACAGGAACAAAATAGTTTTAGGGTAGATTTGGGAGCGCATAGTTCTGTAAAAAAGGTAATAGGTATTGTCAGCGGAAAAGGCGGCGTAGGTAAATCTCTCGTCACTTCACTTTTAGCTGTAAACATGAAGAAAAAGGGACACAATGTTGCAATTTTGGACGCTGATATAACAGGACCGTCAATACCAAAAGCTTTCGGTATAACCAATAAGGCCGTTGGCAGCGACTTTGGTATTCTTCCTGAAAAATCAAAGCTTGGCATTGATATTATGTCTATAAATTTGCTGCTTGAAAACGATACTGAACCTGTAGTTTGGAGAGGTCCTATTATTGCTGGAACAGTTAAACAATTTTGGAGTGAAGTAGTTTGGGAAGATGAGGATTATATGTTTGTTGATATGCCGCCGGGAACCGGAGACGTACCACTGACAGTTTTTCAGTCACTCCCAGTTGACGGTATAATTATTGTCACTTCACCGCAGGAGCTTGTCTCAATGATTGTCGGCAAAGCAGTGAAAATGGCAGAGTTAATGAATATTCCGATTATTGGACTTGTCGAAAATATGAGTTATGTAACCTGTCCTGACTGCGGCAAAAAAATAAACATTTTCGGAGAAAGTCATATAGATGAAATAGCAAAAAAACACAACATAAAAGTATTGGATAAGCTGCCGATTGATCCAAACATTGCGTCCGCATGTGACAATGGTATAATAGAATCAATATCCGAAAATCCAATACCAAACTCTATTGAAGCAATAGAAAATTTGTAATAAAATTAAATGTAATGATATATAAAAGGTCATAATGTGAAATACCACATTATGACCTTTTTTTATCTTATATAATTTGTTTTTATCTTTGCTTCACGTTCAGGCGGTTCTATTCCGGCCTCTTTTGCTGCATTTAAAGATTTCAAAATCCATGCCATATTTCTTCCAAGTATTCTCATAGTCTGAACGCCTTCTTCGTCTTTCAAAACTTCCTCAGGAGTATTCCCATGAACCATGTTCCAATAATTTGAACAAACAATAGGCATATTTGTTATGCCAAAATATTTTGAAATTTGATCAAGCGTTGCTGATGCGCCCCCTCTTCTGCAGCTTGCAACAACTGCTCCGGGTTTATATGCCAAATTAGAGCCTCCAGCATAGAATAATCTGTCTAAAAATGAAGTTATCGCGCCAGACGCAGAAGCATAATGAACAGGTGAGCCTATAATTATTGCATCAGCAGTTCTACAACTGAGAATAGCCTTATTTACCACATCGTCATCGAACTGGCATAGTCCGTTTCCGTTTTTTGCACACATGCCGCAGCCAATACACCCTCTTATAGGAAGCATACCAACCTGAAAAATTTCTGTATTAATCCCGTTTTTTTCAAGTTCATCTGCTACTATGCTTAAAGCAGTGTATGTACATCCTTTATGTTTTGGGCTTCCGTTTACTAATAATACTTTCATAATTTAACCTCCTCATAATTTAACTTATTATTATTTTAATGGTATTATAACTATTTGATATAATTATATATTTTTTTACATTTTAAGTCAAGAAAAAAGACTCTCCAATAAGGAGAGTCATAAAAATATAAAAAGGGGTTATGAAAAACAATAGATTCAGCGTATTAATCATCACCTCTTCTATTGATAAATTAAAATCCGCCTCGTCCGCCGCCGAACCTTCCTCCAAATGTTCCTAATTTTGAAATGGTTTCAGAAGTCGTTATACTTCCAATTTCAGTTCCTCCAATATAATTTGAAGGCTGACTATACAGTCCGTCTATGCTTTCACTCTCAGCTGTCCCACCATAAGAGATAGTATAAGTATCATCTGAATCTAAATCAGGTGAGCTGAAAATCAAAGCCTGGTATTCTTTTGACGGCTTAAATGTAATTATATCTTCACCGCTTGAATTTTTGATATTAATTATAGTCTCTTTTTGTACAGCTTCAGACAACGATACCACTAAAACATTTTGTTTTGAATCATCACTTGGTATTTCAAGCATACCATTGCTTCCGACAGCAACAATATAACCTCCGTTTATCCACATGGAACCGTCTGTATCAAGCGGACTGTCTCCGCCGCTCGTTGGACCGTCCAGGATGATCGTTCCGCCATTAACTTCCAAAAATCCATTGGAGTCAATTGCGTCTGCCATTGCGTCAATATAGATATAACCTCCGTTTATAGTGATAGAATGACCGTTATTATCAACGTCCGTACGCTGCCCTCCAAAATTAGCCTGACCATTAAAACTAGATATATTTTGTCCATTATCAGTTGGTCTTTCACCATTTGGAGGGAGGGAATCGGGCTGCTGCATTATTTGTTCTGTATTACCAGGGGAAAAATCAGGCGGCATATTATTTTGCTGATTATCAATATTTCCATTAACAATTCTCTCAGCAAGACGCTCTAAAATCATACTTGAATCCATTACACCATGTTCCATACTATCACTGCCTGTTCCTCCGGCATTTAACCCATCGTCTGTGGATATTATATGAATGTTTCCGCTGTTGATTGTCATTTCTGCTTTACTTTCTATTCCTTCTGTGGAATATTCTATATTTATATCACCTGCATTAACATTCAAATTTCCGTGAGCGCTCATACCTTTGCCCTCTTCAGAATAAATATTTAATTCACCGCCGTTTATCTCAGTAATATCTCCCGAATGAATACTATGGTCAATTGAATGTATATTTATTTTTCCTGAGTTTATATAAATATCTTCTGCTGCTTTTAATCCTTTTGAACTTTTTTCATTGGTAGTAACGCCTTCCTCCTGAGTTTGCTGTGTGTCTTCAATATTTCCACTTATTGATAATTCTCCATTTTCAACCATTGATTTAAGCTTTTCAGTTACTTCCTCAACGGTCATATTATCAAAAACTGAAGTATCAATGTTATTTAATATTTGTGAAATACCGCCTTTTTCATTTACGTTATTTCTGTAGTTTTCCGGTAAAGTGTTAGAATCAAATTTCGCTCCGTCGTCCTGCGGCTCATTTCTTTCAAAATCATTCGGAAAACCGGTAATGTTTTTGTGTGAACCGATTATTTCCCCGGTAGTAGTCATATTTATTTCACCGCCATCAACTATAACATTCCATTCACCCGACTGAATACCGTCACCGTCTGAAGTAATATTCAAAGTTCCTCCTATTATCTTAACACCACATTTGGCATGTATCCCGTCACCTATTTTTGAATTTATCGTTATATTCCCGTTTTCTATCCTTATATCATCATCACCGGCAATACCATGTTTATAATTCGCATTAATTATTAAGGAACCATTGCCTTTTATCTCCAAATTATCATCACTGAATAAGGGGGCACTTGCGTCTTCATAATTATATTGCTCACTATCAGTAAGCGTATTATCAGTTCCGTCTGTTAATGTTATATATCCTTTGTCGGTATTTTTAAAATATATTGCCGGACCGTCACTATTCGTTATGTCTACACCGCTTAATCTAAGCTTAACTTTTTCATCGGTATTTACAATAATCATTCCGTCTTCTGTTTTGCCGCTGACTTCAAAATCTCCGCCTTCGGTTATATATACAATTTTATCATCTGTTTTAACTCCGCTTCCGTTTACTTCCATAGAAGTCATATTTATTGTTCCAAGATTTTCTTTCCATGAATCATCTTCAATCTCTTCTTTTTCAGTTATATAAATAGTATTGGTATTTTCATTCCATTCTACCTGAGCTCCTAAAAATTCAGATATTAATCTCACCGGAACCAATGTTCTGTCATTTAGTACGACTGGAACTGTCTCAGTATTTATCACCTCTCCGTCTTGATTAGTGATTTGACCGCCTATTGTCATAGATATTGATTTTTTCTTCTTTTTCACAGTTACAGTCTGAATTTCTTCGTCCCATTTTACCTTTGCGCCCATAGCTTCAAATATAGTTCTTGCCGGTACCATAGTAAAATTATTTATAATCTGAGGTTCGACATCAAAAACTAATAATTCTCCTTCATAATAAACATTTATGTTTTCCTCAGCCAGCGACGTTATCGGAAAGGACATTAAGAATAATAGTATAAATACAGAGAATATTGAACATAATACTTTTTTCATTTTATTCCTCCTTAAAAATATTTCCACTTGACTATACGAAAATTATAAATTAGTTTTCTTAAATAAACCTTAAAACTAAAAATAAAATTGTAAAGTTTATATGAACAAAATCTCTATATAAAAACTGAATAGCAATTTGGCTATAAGGGTAAAATAATCCAGGTGATAAAATTGATAGATACAAATTTAAAAAATAATGAGAATACCGTAAAACAGCTGTTTAACTCAGATAAGAATATTGATTTTAACTTTCGCGAATTTAAAGTTGAGTTTAAAAACGAAACGGCTGACGCTTTTTTAATATACTATGACGGAATGTCAAATCAAACATTTTTAAACCGCGATATTATGCGGTCTTTGCTCACATGCAAAGCGTATGACACAAGCGTAACACCAAAAAAAGATATTGTTTTTAAACAAATAGTATCAGTGGCGCCTCTAAGCATTGCCGAAGATTTTGATTTAATCGGAGAAAAAATCTCTTTTGGTGAATGCGGTATCTTTATAGACGGCTGCGACTGCTGTTTTATAGCCGATATAAAAGGCTGGGACTCACGAGGAGTTGATTCGCCTACTCAGGAAGTCAGCCTTGCGGGACCTCAGGAAGCGTTTGCCGAATCTATAATGACAAATTTAGCACTTGTTAGAAAGATATTAAAAAATCCTAAATTAACCGCCACTAATATTCCGGTAGGCAAAACAAATAAAATTCCCTGCGCTTTAATGTACATTGAAGGAATAACAAACAGCAAGCTTATCAAAGAGGTAACTAGAAGATTAAAAGATATAGATACCGAGTATATATTTTCTTCAAGTGATGTTGAAATGCTGATAGAAGACACCACTTATTTTCCTATGACTAGAACCTTAAAAACAGAGAGACCCGACAGAGTTGCCTCAATGCTTGTCGAGGGAAAGGTTGCAATAATAGTTCAGGGCAGCCCATTTGCATTGATAGTTCCAACTACTTCATTAGATTTGATAGAAGCCACAGAAGACAATTATGTACGTGTTCCCGAGGCAAATTTGATGAGATTAGTACGAATATTTGGCATGTCTCTGTCAATTCTTCTTCCTGCACTGTTTATTGCCGTAATGTTATACCACCAGGCAATTCTCCCCACTGACTTACTAATAGCTATTTCAGCCAGCCGTGAAAAAGTTCCATTTCCACTTATAGTAGAATTAATCTTAATGGAAATATCATTTGAACTTATAAAAGAGGCATCCGTCAGAGTACCAAACCCAATTGGCAGCACTCTTGGTATAATCGGTGGACTGATTTTAGGCCAGGCTGCAGTTGAAGCAAGCATAGTCAGTCCAATATTAATAATAATAGTATCAATAGGCGGAATTGGAGCATTTTCGACACCAACCTTATCACTTTCAAGATCTCTCAGCGTATTAAAATTTGTATATATAGCAGCGGCATATTTGTTTGGAATAGTTGGTCTGGTGGCTGCTATAATGATAACTTTGTCAGGATTGGCAGCGACTAAAACGTTTGGGTTTCCATTTCTATCCGATTTCGGAATTAACGTTCGTTCATCTGAATCATTGCTTGTAAAACCAATATGGAAAAAAGAAAGACGTCCGGCTGAACTCAAAACAAAAGATAATATAAAACAGCCGCACATAAGCAGAAAGTGGAAAAAATAAAAGGAAACAGAGTGATATCTATGAATAAAAAAAATATCAATTTAGGTATATGGTGTTTAACATTTAACTGTCTGCTGATAAAAATATTTATAGGATTTTCGAACATTCTGCTTCACGAGACAGGTTCTTCATCATGTTTGGCATTAATCTTTAGTTTTGCTGTATTTACGGCGATTTTGTTTATAGTTTACTTTTTCAAAAGATATTTTATATTGAGCCTTAAAAACACTTATTTAAGAAACACTATATTTGTGATATTAATTGGTTATTTAATATCACATAATATATATTTTATTTACCAGCTGATTAATACAATAAACAACAGCGCTTATCCCAATACTCCTCTTTGGATTGTCTTGACATTAATTGCTGTTACAGTGCTGATTGTTGGAATCAGAGACTTTTCGTCTATCTTAAAACTGCATAGTATATGCGTTCCGTTAATAATAATTGGATTGATTATAATTTCAATAAGCAGTATAAAATATGATGATATATATAATGCTCTTCCTGTATTAGGAAATGGAATCGCTTCCACGATAAGCAGCGGATTCAAACATCTGTTTGCATTTTCAGAAATAATAGTTCCAATTGTATTTTTAACAATAATGCCTGAAGAAAAGTCTAAAAATATAAACCGTTCAAAAATTATATTATACTCAGCAATTATTGGCGCTGGGATTTACAGTATATTTACTATAATATCTCTGCTGGCAATCCCGACCGACTCTGTTTTTGTAGCAGAAAATAATCCATTGTTCCATATATCAAGATTTTCAGGTATAAACCGGCTTAACACCCGGCTTGATGTGTTAAATATAATTATTTCAATCACATCCGGTATATTATATTTATCAACATCACTTGCGGTCATAAGAATTCTTATGAAAAAAATTGGTTTACCAAAAAACAGCTTCATGAAAACAACCGCGTCAATATTGGTATTGTTAATTGGAATAGTTCCTCTTTGCGGCTGTTACGACAACAGGGATATTGAAGATACCGCATATGCAATAGCTGTTGGCGTAGATAAAGACGAAAATACAGGTTCATTGATATTCTCATTTCAATTTACAAATCCGCTGACAACCGGAGAAAATACAGACCCGCAAAATTCAGGTTCAGAAGAAAGTGAAACAGAAAATAAGTCAGTAAACAATATTTCAATTGATGCTGATAATATATTTGACGGTTTAGAGAGCGTTAAAAGATTTATAGGCAAAACGCCATCACTTTCACATTTAAAACTTATTGTCTTTTCAAAATCAATAACTAACAGTGATGGGTATTTAAAAAATATCTGTGAAGATTTTATTAACATTAATGATGTGCGTCCGGAAACTAAAATATGTATAGCAAGCACAGATACCGCTAAAGAGTATCTATATGGAGTCAACCCATCACTCGAAGAAAGTATGGCTAGATATTATGAATTATTATTTTCAGATTCTTCTACAACCGAAACTTTGCAAACAAATTTAAGAACATTTTTAATAAAACTTACCGGTAGTTCAGGAGACGGGTATCTTCCAATTATTTCACCGGATGGATTTACGGGGGCAATCTTGTTTTCCGGGGAAATACCCAAAATAGAACTAAGTAATCATGAATGTCAAATTATAAACATACTTTTAGGGATAGAAAGAGATTCTATATTTTTTACTTCCGAATCCACCAATCAAGTCTACAAGATAAAAAGTTCATCACCTAATATAAAAACAAATATAGAGAATAAAAAAATCAGTGCTGAAATTGAAACCAAAATATTTGCCAAGAAAAATCAAAATGGTTCTGAAGATAATTATGAATTGCTCTATGAAGATTTAATGAATGATAGTAAAAATTTAATTGAAAAAATATATCAAAATCAATGTGATATATTATCAATCGGAAAATTTGCAAAATCTAAATTCTTATATGAATACGAATGGAAAAATGTAATCCAAGAAAAAGAAAATATCATAAATATACCGACCGTTAATATTAATTTATTATATTGATATAGTTATATAGTAAAATAAAAAATTTCAAAAAATGACACCTGCCTTTTGTAATTGACAAATTTAGATATATGTGGTATTATTATCATATTGTTAAGGAGGTAGCAATTATGAAACCTACTAGTGTCATTCGTGAATTAGATCACTATGGACGTCTCGTTATTCCGAGCGAAATGAGACGGGTACTAGGTCAATCAGATGATGAAAAAATAAGAGTTGAAATATATACATTAGACAATAAGATATTTATTCAAAGAGTTACGCCTTGCTGTGCTTTCTGTGATAGAGAAGATAATTTAGTTGAATACAGGGGAAAAATGATTTGCAAATATTGTCTTAATGATTTAACCAAACAAATATAAAATATGACCTGCGGATTAATCGCAGGTCATTATTATTTTAAGTATAAACTTGTTAATCAGCAAATAAATTTTCATATGATGGCTTTGGAGTTGCTGTTGTTTTATCTTCATTGCTTACAACAGGTGACGAGCTATTACTTTTTTCTATTGTTCTTATACCGGTAATAGCCCTTTTAATAGGTATAGAATATCCACTCTCATCATTTAAAGATACCATAGTAGTAATTTTCACTTTTGTTCCAATAGGGTTATTATTTTCTACACCAAGCTGTTCAGTCCAAAAATTTTCTACTTCAGGAATATCAGTAATAGGAATCATTTTATATGGCTCGTTTTCATCTTGTAAATAATATTTAGAATCCAATTTTGATATTATACCAACAGTCGAAATAAGAGTTTTATCTTGAACATCTTTTTTATCATATAAGTCAGCTATCGAAACTACATTTTCTTTAGTTTCATCATAATCATCTAAAATATATACGTTCATAGCTCTGTCGGTCTTACCTTCATCATCATTAACAAATTTAGCGTTTACATCAGCTCCAAAAGCCTCTGAAATTGCTCTAGCAGGCACAAATGTACGAAAATCTCTGGTTATATCTCCCTGGAAAGCCGGAGCGTCCAGTTCAACTGTTTCTTTCAAAGCTTGCTCTTCACCGTCAATTTTATAAATATCAAGTCTTGGCAAGCCAATAACCAAACGTAATGTAGTATCATATCTCACAATCTGAATTTTTTTATCAGTATTAAACCAATATACAGTAGCTCCTAAAGCTTCTGCAATGGCTCTAAGCGGTATCATTGTTCTATCATTTTGAATATACGGACGTTCAGCCTCACTAAAATCAATAGGCTGACCGTTAATATAAATGTTTTCAATAGGTGATGCAGCGTAGCTTGATATAGAAAAACTGCAAATTATACCGATGGTTATCGATAAACTTATAAACAAACAAATCAGTTTTTTCATAATAACCTTCCTTAACTATATATTTAATACATGATTTTTTCAAATCTAAATTTATTTTATATTATACTATAAATCAACCGAATATGCAACAGAAAATAATGTCAAACCTTTTAGAGTAAGTCGCAGACAGCTTTAAAACCATACATTGATTTGGAAAATTTTATAGCATTAACTATTGCTTTAGACGTCACATATGCCGATAAAGTTCCAACCAAATTAATGTCAGCTTTTAAATCACCCAGCGATAACGCATATATAGTATCTCCGCCAAGAGTGGTGTGAACAGGGCATATACTTCGTGAATAACCGTCCTGAGCCATTTGAGCAACTTTTGTCATATGTGTTTTATCAAAGTTAGCATTTGTTAAAACAGCACCAATTGTTGTATTTGTAATTATTTGATTTTCAAAATTTGAATAGAATTCAAACATTAGCTCCTGACAATCTTTTTTAGATAGTTTTGTTTTATCCTTATTCAGCACCCCTGCAACTTTCTTTCCTGTTTCAAAATCAAAAATATCTCCGAAAGCATTTACAACTACTATAGCGCCAACCATAAGACCGCCTAATTTTGCTGCATATATACCAATTCCGCTTTTAGTACAACGATCCATTCCCAACACTTTGCCTACAGTGGCTCCAACGCCGGCTCCATAACAGCCTTGCTCAGGCATATTTATTTCAGCATTTTCACAAGCTTTTACTGCCATATCAAAATTAGGCCTTTTTTTCATTGAACCAACTGTCAAATCAAAAATAGATGATTGACAAACAATAGGAACTTTAGTAACACCAACATCAAATCCAATACCTTTGGATTCCAAATAACTCATAACCCCGCCGGACGCATCAAGGCCAAAAGCACTGCCGCCGCTCAGAACCACAGCATTAATTTTATCCATAGCCATAGTGGGATTCAAAAGCTGTGTTTCACGTGAAGCCGGCCCCCCTCCTCTTACATCTACGCCGGCAGGGGCTCCGTCTTCACACAAAATAACAGTACAACCGGTGCCGCCTTCAAAGTCCTCCGAACTTCCTATCTTTACATTTGGAAGTTCTGTAATGCTTATTTCCTCTATAAGATTATCTACGAACATTTTGCTCACCTATTGCTTATTATCATTATCTCTAATCTCAACGCGCCTTATCTTGCCGCTTATTGTCTTTGGGAGTTCATCAACAAATTCAACTATTCTAGGATACTTATAAGGAGCTGTATGTTTCTTTACATAATTCTGAACTTCTTTTTTTCTTTCTTCGCTGCCTTCAACACCTTTTACCAAAACTATTGTAGCTTTAACCACCTGGCCACGGATCGGATCCGGTGCAGGAGTAATAGCGCATTCCAATACATAAGGAAGTTCCATGATAACACTTTCAATTTCAAAAGGTCCTATACGATAACCTGATGATTTTATGACATCATCTGTTCTTCCAACATACCAAAAGTAACCGTCCTCGTCACGCCAAGCCGTATCTCCCATATGATATACGCCGTCATGCCATGCTTCACGCGTTAATTCCTCAGAATTATAGTATCCTTTAAATAATCCGCATGGAATACTGTTCTTAGTATTAATAACAATTTCACCGACTTCGCCGGCTGCAGCAGATTTACCGTTTGGCAAAACAATATCAACATCATACAGCGGACTGGGTTTGCCCATAGAACCTGGTTTTGGCGTCATACCAACAAAATTGCCGACTACAAGAGTAGTTTCTGTTTGACCAAATCCCTCCATAAGCTTTATACCGGTATGTTTATAAAATTGCTGATATACTTCGGGATTAAGCGCTTCTCCTGCAACAGTAGCATACTCGAGTGAAGACAAATCATATTTTCCCAAGTCTTCTTTTATAAAAAATCTAAACATCGTAGGAGGTGCGCAGAAAGAAGTAATATTATATTTCTTAAACAGCGGTAAAATATCCTCTGCCTCAAATTTATCAAAATCATATGTGAATACTGCGCCTTCACACATCCACTGACCATAGAGTTTTCCCCACAGCGCTTTTCCCCAGCCAGTATCTGATATAGTAAAATGAATACCGTCAGGATTTACATTCTGCCAATATTTTGCAGTAATAAAATGCCCCAAAGGATATTTATGGCTATGCATTGCTATCTTAGGATATCCGGTAGTGCCTGACGTAAAGAACATCAGCATAGTTTCGTCTCCGCATGCAGTTTCATCCGGATTCTGAGGACGAGGGAATTCATCACTGAAGTTTTCAATTTCATTGTCAAAGTCATGCCAGCCTTCACGCTTGCCTCCAACCATAATTTTTAAGACGTCAAAATCACAATTTTTTTCGCCAAGCTCTGCCTGATGTGCCGTATCACCATCTGAAGTACAAACTATAGCCTTTACTTCAGCCGCCTTAAACCTATAATCAAAGTCGTGCTCAACAAGCAGGTTTGTTGCGGGTATTACAACAGCGCCTATCTTATGTAATGCAAGGATAGAAAACCAGAATTGATAGTGGCGTTTTAAAACAAGCATTACTTTATCGCCTTTTCCTATTCCAAGTGACTTAAAATAATTTGCAGTCTTAGCGGAATACTTTTTCATATCTTCAAAAGTAAACCTGCGTTCTTCTTTCTCTCTGGACAAATGCAGCATAGCCATCTTATCAGGAGCTTTTTCAGCAAGCCTATCAACAATATCAAATGCAAAATTAAAATTATCTTCATTAATAAAATCTATCGATTTAACAATACCGTTTTTGTCCGTTTCAGTTTTAAGATAGTTTTTATATATCATATCATCTGAATCTTCACGGATAGGAACAGGCTTTTCAGGAGTTATTTCAACATTTTCTATATAGCTTGTCCCTCTGCCGTTGGGAGTCAGCACTATTGCATAAAATTTACATGTGTCACAATCAACAGCAATCATACCGTGAGGAGTCTTGCTGTCGTAATAAATACTATCTCCGGGATTCAATATTTCAATATTATCACCTATTTGCACTTTAAGCTTACCGCTTAAAACAATATCTAACTCTTGTCCCTCATGCTTTGAAAGCTTTATATCCTTATGCTGTTCCGCTTCAGAAAATGGTGCGGTTACAAGAAATGGTTCTGCAATTCTATTTTTAAAAAGAGACGCCAAATTATTATATTCAAATTCTTTACGTCTTACTATTTTCATACCTTCACCGGCACGAGTAAGCTCATATCCTGACAAAGTTGCGCTTTGTCCTTCTAAAAGATCTGTAACATCTACGCCCAAAACTCTGGCGCAAAGACAAATAAATGAAAAACTAAAATCACTTTCACCGTTTTCGATTTGCTTATATTTTTCGATGTCAACTGAAGTCTTTTCAGCAACTTCTTCCATCGTTAATCCATCAATTTCACGTAAGGTTTTTATACGTTCAGCAACCTCTTTTATTCTTCCGTCCAAAACATTGTCCATACTGATAACTCCTTAAAATACAAATTTTATAAAAATAATAGATAATATTATTTAGTAAAATAATACAAACTCTATAAATTTAAGTATAGCATTACTAAAAATGTTTGTCAACTTACTTATATTTTAGCTTTTTCGTTCTTTTTCTCTAAATATTTTTTTAAATATTGACCTGTATATGACGCGCTGTTTTTTGCCACTTTTTCCGGCGTACCTTTAGCGACAATAGTTCCTCCGCCGTCTCCGCCTTCCGGACCTAAATCAATAATATAATCAGCAGTTTTAATAACATCCAAATTATGTTCAATAACCACAACCGTATTTCCTGCATCTACAAGCTTTTGCAAAACATTTATAAGCATATGAACATCCGCAGTGTGCAGTCCTGTTGTCGGTTCATCCAATATATATATTGTTTTTCCTGTGCTTCTTCTGCTGAGCTCAGTGGCAAGTTTAACTCTTTGAGCCTCACCTCCGGACAGAGTTGTGGATGGCTGACCTATTTTTATATAACCCAGTCCAACATCATATAAAGTTTGAAGCTTTCTGCTTATTTTAGGAACATTTTCAAAAAAGCTGCACCCCTCCTCAACTGTCATCTCCAGTACTTCATAAATATTCTTACCCTTATATTTAACTTCAAGTGTTTCTCTATTATACCGTTTTCCATCACAAACTTCACAAGGCACATACACATCAGGCAAAAAGTGCATTTCTATTTTAATTATTCCGTCTCCTGTACAGGCTTCGCATCTTCCGCCCTTTATATTAAAACTAAACCTTCCTGACTTGTAGCCTCGGGATTTTGCCTCCTGGGTTGCCGCAAACAACTCCCTTATATCTGAAAACAGACCTGTATATGTTGCTGGATTACTTCTTGGAGTACGGCCGATAGGAGACTGGTCAATATCAATAACCTTATCTAAATTTTCTTCCCCCTTTATACTCTTAAACTTGCCGGGTTTCTTTTTCGAACCATTTAATACATTTGATAAATGTTTGTATAATATTTCGTTTACAAATGAGCTCTTTCCGCTTCCTGATACGCCGGTTATACAAGTAAAAGTTCCAAGAGGTATTTTGATGTTGACATTCTTTAAATTATTCTCTTGACAGCCTTTAATTTCTAAGTTAAATCCATTTCCTTTTCTTCGTGTTTCCGGAACAGGTATCAATTTTTTACCTGACAAATATTGACCTGTTAAAGAAGTTTCACATTTCATAATTTCCTTGGCGGTTCCTGTTGCCACTACTTCTCCGCCATGTATTCCTGCGCCGGGTCCTATATCCACTATATAATCCGCAGCAAGCATTGTATCTTCATCATGTTCAACCACTATCAAAGTATTTCCTAAATCTCTTAACCGTTTCAAAGTCTCAATCAGTTTATCGTTATCTCTCTGATGAAGTCCGATACTGGGCTCGTCCAGAATATACACAACACCCATTAAGCTTGAACCTATTTGAGTTGCCAAACGTATTCTCTGTGCTTCACCTCCGCTTAACGTTCCCGCACTTCTAGAGAGCGTCAAATATTCCAATCCAACATTTTTTAAAAATTTCAATCTCTCTTTTATTTCCTTAAATATATTTTCGGAAATTATTATGTCTTTTTTTGATAAACTGATTTTTATATTAGAGAAAAAATCGTAAGCTTCAGTTATAGACATATCACTTACTTGGTTTATATTTAACCCTCCAATAGTGACCGCCAAAGATTCCGGCTTTAATCTGGCTCCTTCACATTTAGGGCAAGGCATATCTACCATAAAAGTTTCTATTTCAGCTTTCATCCAGTCAGAATTCGTTTCTTTATGTCTTCTTTCAAGATTATTAATTATGCCTTCAAATCTTGCATACTGAACTCCTTTTGAAAATTTTCTGTCATAGGTCAGCTTTATTTTTTGGTCACCGGTTCCGTATAAGATAACATCAAGTATTTTTTGGGGGAGATTTTTAATAGGCTCATCAAGACTGAATTCATAAAGTTCAGATAAACCTCTGTAATACATATACGAAATCGAATTTTTGTCAGTTCCGTTCCAACCGCTTGCGGCTATTGCACCTTGGTTTATAGATAATTCTTTATCAGGTATAATAAGGTTTGGGTCGATTTCAATAATATGTCCTAAACCTGCGCATTCCGGACACGCACCATAAGGAGTGTTAAAAGAAAACATTCTAGGCGTGAGTTCTTCTATGCTTATACCGCAGTCCTCACAAGCATAATTTTGTGAAAACATTAACTCTTCTCCATCTATTATATCAACAATCACAAGCCCATGTGCCATGTTTAAAGCTGTTTCCAATGAATCAGCCAACCTTTTATCAATACCCTCTTTTATAATAAGCCTATCAACAACTATGTCTATGTTATGTTTTTTCTGTTTATCAAGACGGATATCCATATCAGAAATTTCGACAGTTTTTCCGTCTATTCTTGCCCTTACAAATCCATTTTTCCTTGCGTCTTCAAACGTCTTTACGTATTCGCCTTTTCGTCCTCTGGCAACAGGAGCCATTATTTGTATTTTAGTACGCTCAGGCAGATTACGAACAGAGTCAACAATTTGGTCAATGGACTGGGGCGAAATCTCTTTTCCGCAATTAGGACAGTGTGGCACACCTATTCTTGCATATAACAATCTGATATAATCATATATCTCTGTCACTGTTCCTACTGTTGAACGCGGATTTCTCGCCGTTGTCTTTTGGTCAATTGATATAGCCGGAGACAAACCATCTATTGATTCAACATCTGGCTTGCTCATTTGACCTAAAAATTGTCTGGCATAAGCTGATAAAGATTCAACATATCTCCGCTGACCTTCAGCATAGATAGTGTCAAAAGCAAGTGAAGACTTTCCGGAGCCGCTTAAACCGGTAAAAACTACAAGTTTATCTCTTGGTATTTCCAAATCAATATCTTTTAAATTATTTTCCTTTGCACCTTTTACAATTATATTTTTGTTCATATTTATGTCAACTCCTATTATAACGCTTATTCTTCCTGCATTCTTCTAATTTCATCACGTATCTGAGCCGCTAATTCAAACTGAAGAAGCTCTGCAGCTTTTTTCATATCAACAGTTAATTCTGCAATTGCTCGTTCCTTATCAATTAATTTTTGTTCATTCTTCTTTGCTGTCTTTCCTTTTTCTGACCTGCTTAATTCAGTGGTTGCTTCAATAACCTCATATACTTCTTTTTTAATTGTCTGTGGAATTATATTATGCTCTTTATTAAAGGCAATCTGTATACCGCGCCTTCTGTTAGTTTCATCTATAGCATATCTCATTGAACCGGTTATTGTGTCTGCATACATTATAACTTTTCCTTTTGCGTTTCTTGCCGCTCTACCTATTGTTTGAACCAATGATGTCTCGCTTCTTAAAAAGCCTTCCTTATCAGCGTCCAGTATAGCAACAAGAGAAACTTCAGGTATGTCTAATCCTTCACGCAAAAGATTTATGCCGACTAATACATCAAACTCGCCAAGTCTTAAATCTCTTATAATTTCCATACGTTCAATGGTCTTAACATCTGAGTGTAAATATCTTACCTTTACACCAAGGTCGTCAAAATATTCAGTAAGTCTTTCCGCCATTTTCTTTGTAAGAGTAGTAACTAAGACCCTTTCATTATTTTTTGTCCTTTCGACAATTTCTGTGTAAAGGTCATCTACTTGTCCATCTATTGGTCTGACTTCAACCTCAGGATCAAGCAAACCGGTAGGTCTGATTACCTGTTCTACAATACGGGTTGATTGCTCTTTTTCAAAATCTGCCGGTGTTGCAGATACAAAAACTGCTTGATTCAGCTTTCCCCAAAACTCATCAAAATTGAGAGGTCTGTTATCAAAAGCAGATGGTAATCTAAATCCGTATTTGACCAAATTTTCTTTTCTGGCACGGTCACCTGCATACATTGCTCTAACCTGCGGCAGCGTAACATGGCTTTCGTCAACAAACAATAAAAAATCTTTCGGTAAATAATCAATAAGTGTAAACGGAGGACTCCCCGGTTCTCTGCCGCTGATATGTCTGGAGTAATTTTCTATTCCATTACAAAATCCGGTTTCTCTCAGCATTTCCATATCATATTTAGTGCGCTGTTCTAGTCGTTGAGCTTCAACCAACTTATTATTATTTCTGAGTTCTTTTAAGCGTTCTTCTAATTCTTTTTCAATACTTATTATAGCATTGTCACGCTTCTCAGGCGTAGTAACATAATGTGATGCAGGATATACCGCAATATGCTTTCTTTCACCAATAACTTCACCTGTTACAGTGTTTATTTCTGTAATACGTTCAACTTCATCTCCGAAAAATTCTACTCTTACTGCCGTATTATATGCGTCAGAAGGAAATATATCTAAAACATCTCCTCTTACGCGAAACTTATTTCTTGAAAAATTAATATCGTTTCTTTCATATTTAATTTCTATAAGTTTTGCAATAACTTCGTCCCTGTCTTTTATCATTCCCGGTCTCAGTGATATAACCATATTATTATAGTCTATTGGGTCACCCAATCCATAGATACATGAAACACTGGCTACAATAATAACATCTTTTCTTTCAAATAATGCCGCAGTAGCGCTGTGACGAAGCTTATCAATTTCATCATTCGTCTGAGCGTCCTTCTCAATATAGGTATCAGAGTAAGGAATATACGCCTCAGGCTGATAGTAATCATAATATGATACGAAATATTCAACTGCATTTTCCGGGAATATTTCTTTGAATTCGCTGCAAAGCTGCGCCGCCAATGTCTTATTATGCGCTAAGACTAACGTAGGTTTTTGCACCTTTTCAATCACATTTGCCATTGTAAAAGTTTTACCGCTTCCGGTAACTCCTAAAAGCGTTTGAAATTTATCACCATTTAAAATACCGTCAGCTAATGTTTTAATAGCTTTAGGCTGATCGCCGGCCGGCGAATATTTTGATACAACTTTAAAATCCATAACACACCTCCGTGCTATAAAATAATTCCTTCAGATAATAATGTATTTATTAATAACACTTATCTCACATTGTACCACATTTGAAACCTATAATTCAACACATTTTTTAAAAAATATGCTCAAAAGAGAACTCACCATTATAATGCTTTTTAGCGAAAAAAATAAACC
The DNA here is from genome assembly GCF_002874775.1 of Monoglobus pectinilyticus. NCBI lineage: Bacteria > Bacillati > Bacillota > Clostridia > Monoglobales > Monoglobaceae > Monoglobus > Monoglobus pectinilyticus. Next base: position 291,344 of record NZ_CP020991.1, read on the forward strand.
TTGCGCGACACACCTTTTTATGCTATCATAATGATACCATATATGTAAATTAAAGGGGCAACTACAATGTTTATTTTCAGAACAAAACATATACAAAAGTTAAAATACTTTATGTTTTTTACCATAATTTTTATTATTTTCTCTATTAGTTATACTAATGGTTTTAGCGAGGAAAATAACAATGTTAGTTCAGATAAAAACATACAAGTTTTATTTATAAGTTCATACTCGCCCTCAAACACATCGGTTCTTAAACAACTCGAAGGTATACGCGAAACACTTGACGGCTCAGTTACACTTGAAAGTGAATTTTTGAATTCAAATATAATAAATGATAATAAAAACGACGCATTATTTTATGATATTCTTAACTATCATATTTCTTCATATGAAAACAATTTCGATATAGTTATCGTTGGAGACGATGAAGCGCTTGACTTAGTTTTAAAATACCAAAATGTTCTATTTCCTAATACACCCATAATCTTTGAAGGAATTGAAAACAAATTTATTGCTGAAAAAGCAGCAATGGATCCGTTAATTACTGGTTCTATAGAAAAATTAAATATTGAAAACAATATTCATACAGCACTGAATCTTTATCCTGACGCAAAAAATATTATTGCTATTTCTGATAATACATTAACAGGTATCGGTGACAGAGATCAGTTTTATGCTGAGCAGGAACAATTTTCTAATATCATTTTCAAAGATATTAATTCTTCTGAATTAAATGAAGAAGAATTTGTATCCGCTCTTTCTAAACTTAATAATGACAGTATACTGTTCTATTTAAATATGAATGAAACTATTGATAAAAAGCAATACTCCGATTATGAAGTCTGCAAGCTAATAACAGAAAATACAACAATTCCAACCTTTTGTTTAACTGATTTAAATATTGGTAACGGTTATTTGGGTGGAGCAGTGTTGTCTTCAAAGCAGTCAGGTATAATTGCAGCAAATACTGTAAATTCAATAATTAATGGACAAAATATATCCGAAATACCTTTATCGGAAAATTCAAGTTCAAAATATAAATTTGATTTTAAAGTAATGAAAAAATATCATATAAGCAGTTCGTCTTTGCCTTCAAATTCTATATATGTTAATTATGAGAAATCATTTAGAGAGAAATATGGTAAGCTTCTTGCTATTGGCTCTATCCTAATAATGATACTTCTTCTTTTGATACAATTTGTAATTAAATGGTTTGAATCGAGAATGAAAAACAGAAAATTGGAAATATCTACTTCTACACTGAAAGAAGCGTTAAAAATTTCTGAAAGAAACGGAATTGCAAAATCTGAATATTTGAATTGTGTGTCAAATGAAATAAAACAACCTATGAGTACTCTTATTTCTTTAATTAACAGAACAAAAAAAGAACTTAATGATTCTGAAAAAACTAAACAAAATATTAATGCAATTGATGATACAGCACACACTCTCTTTAACTCTGTAAATGAATTACTTAATATTTCTAATCTAGATATACAGACTTTAGAAATAAATCATGAGCCATTTAAACTAAGCCGCGTTCTAAATGATCTAAGACAGACTTTTTCTTATCTTTGTAATGAGAGAAATATTACTTTTTCTGAAAACAGGTATGATATTACTGAAAATAATTATTATGGTGATTCATATAAGCTAGGCCTACTACTATCAAATTTGCTTACTAATGCGCTTAAATACACAGAAAATGGAAATACTATTGACTTAAAATCAACACAAAAACCATCCGGCGACAAAAATTATGCTATCCTTGAATTTGTTGTCAGTGATACCGGTATTGGTATGAGCAAGGATAAACTGGATAAAGTATTTAGCAATAATTACAACAATGATTCTGCACAAAATGGCAGCGGTCTTGGTTTATCAATGACAAAAAAATATATTTCTATGATGAACGGAAATATTTCTGCTATAAGCACTGAAGGTGAAGGAACGTCAATTACTGTTACGATTCCTCTTGAAATTTGTGAAAAGGACGGCAAACAAGTTCGTGTATACAAATCACCTGAAGAATATAATTTTTCCGGTAAAACAATACTTATAGCAGAAGATAACGAACTTAATCTTGCTATACTAGACGATGTTCTTAAAACTGTTAATTTTAAAACTATGATAGCTAAAAATGGGCGTGAAGCAGTATATACTTTTAATAAAGCTCAGTATAAGGATATTGATGTAATACTTATGGATGTAGATATGCCTATAATGGACGGATATGAAGCAGCAAATACTATCAGAAAAAGCAAGCACGCTAACTCCTCTACTATCCCCATAATAGCTATGTCGCAAGACGTATATGAGGATGATGTGGAAAAAATCTTAAATAATGGTTTTAATTCACATGTGATTAAACCTGTTGATGCAGATGAATTATATTATACTTTAGAGAAGTATTTAGAAACGTCTGAACAAACATAATAATGAAACATTAGTAACCTTTTAAAGTTTAACTATTGTAATCTTCTTCAAAAGACGCTAATTCTTCTTTAGTTTTAAAAATTATTCCGCGCGTTAAATTTAAAATATCATCGTCAGGGATATCTGACGCATATACCTTAAATGAATATAAAAATTTTTCAGCTGCTTTTGCTGAATCTGTATTACTGCACAAATATATTTCAATGCTGTTTCCATTAAGGCGTGCGAGATAATACTGCTCATTTCCGGGTGTACTGCTTGGAATTGCTTCCTGCATTCCCGGTGTTGTTTGCGATGCAACTGCTTCAGCAGAATTTAAATTTTTAGTGACAGACCTGTTTATAACGTTTACAGTTGCAAAATATGTTATATAACCAATCATCAAAGTAAAGAACACAACTGAAACACAAATGATAATACTTTTGACTAACTTTTTATACATAATTAGTACCCCCATATCTTGTGTTATCATATTTGCTGTAACACTAATTTAATAGATTATTAACAGATTTATAGTTTATTATACCTGTTTATGTGATATAATTATATAGTATAATATGTAGTATTTTGATGATTGATATTTTATAAGGGGAAAAAATAATGGGAAAATACGTTGGAAAATTTATTTTAATATTTTTAATTACAATTATTATTGGAGGAGCTGTTGCCGGAGGAGCTGTACTCACTGCTGTAATGGGCATGTGGGGAAATACTGACGGCATTGATTTGGATTCACTGACGATGGACAGCAATTCAAACATAGTATATCTTGATCCCAATACAGGAGAAGAAAAGAATCTCTTAACATTATCTTCTGATGAAAACAGGATTTGGGTAGATCTGGACGCAACTCCTAAAAATCTTCAAAATGCCTTTATTGCTATTGAGGACGAACGTTTTCCTATTCACAATGGAGTAGATATAAAACGAACACTTAAAGCTACTTTAACATATTTTTTAGATAAACTAACCGGTAAAGGCGGCCAAGCTTCTCTTGGCGGCAGTACTATTACGCAGCAGCTTATAAAAAATATAACCGGTGATGACGAACAAACAATTTCCAGAAAAATTTCAGAAATTTCAAAAGCTATTGACTTAGAAAAAAAATTATCTAAAGATCAGATTTTAGAACTTTATTTAAATTGTATATTTTTATCCCAAAACTGTCATGGAGTTCAAACAGCTGCAAATTTGTATTTTGATAAGGATGTAAGTCAATTAAACCTGGCTGAATGCGCTTCTATTGCATCTATTACTCAAAATCCGGCATTATATGACCCATTCATAAATCCGGATAAAAATAAAGAAAAACAAGAATTGGTTTTAGCAAAAATGCTTTCTCTTGGTTATATAACTCAGGAAGAATATGATGAAGCTGTTAACTATCCTCTTACATTCAGCAAAGATACGGCTGCAACTAAAAAAGAAGAAATAATAACATCATATTATGTTGACCAAGTAGTACGTGATGCAATATCAAGATTGCAGGAAAAAGGCTATTCTGAAAGTCTTGCAACAAAAATGGTATATTCCGGCGGTCTTAAAATTTACTGTGCTTATGACCCGGAAATTCAATCAATAGTTGAAGAATACTATTATAATACAAATAATTTCCCAGATTCTTCAGCCCAGTCTTCAATTGTTATTATTGACCCATCAGACGGCAGAGTTGTTGCAATGGCAGGCGGAATTGGTGAAAAAGAAGCTAGTTTTACTCTGAACCGTGCAGCACAAAGTCCCAGGCAGCCGGGATCAACAATAAAGCCATTAGCTGTATACGCACCCGCACTGGATAATGGAACAATAAACACAAGTACAAGAGTGATGGATAAAAGAAAATCCTATGATGGCTGGGTACCAAGAAACTATAGTTACACTTACAGTAATTCAGAAGTTGGACTTGACTATGCTCTTCAGCAGTCTTTGAATACAGTGCCTGTAGAAATAATGTCGGACATGGGCATTCAGACTTCGTTCGATTTTATGACGCAGAAACTTGGATTTACTACCCTTGTTGAAGCAGAAGAAATAAACGGTGAAATTTACACAGATCTTGGATATGCACAATTGGCGCTCGGCGGTTTAACTCACGGCGCTACAAATATTGAAATGACTGCTGCATACTGCATTTTCCCAAATCAAGGTGTATATAATAAACCTTACACATTTACTGAAATTAAAAATGAAAGCGGTGAAACAATCTTGACCGGCAGAGACAGTGATACTACCTGGGAAGCAATAAAGCCGGAGACCGCCGCAATAATGAACAGATATCTTAACAGTGTTGTAACCAGCGGCACCGGTCGCGGAGCGGCATTGTCAGACGGAACCTTTACTGCCGGAAAAACAGGTACAACATCAGAAAACTTTGACAGATGGTTTATCGGCTATTCTCCATATTATGTAGCTTCAGTATGGTATGGATATGATACGCCGGCTTCAATAGAAATGTCATCAAACCCTTGTATTCCTGTATGGAAAAATGTTATGGACAAAGTACATTCGACAATAAAAAAGAAAAATAGAAGTATAGATATAGACTATAGCGTCAGTGTGTCATCAGGAGTTTCAAAGTCTAAGAACACCGAAAATAATTCAGGAAGAAGAAATAGTGGTTCAAACAATTCAAGAGAATCTGACGGCGAATAAGTTTAGCTAATTTTGTTTGTTATATTACAAACTTTGTTAAATCGAGTGGAGTTATTTATCTTCCACTCGATTTTTATTATTTTATAATTAGAAAACAGTTATCTAACATAAGTAGACTTTTCTTCTTCCCAGCTTTCTAATATTTCATATATAATTTTTATTACCGTTTCGGCTTGCGGGCCTGTAATAGTTCCGCTGATATATTGACTAAGTGTTGATGGCTGTAAGTTCTTGAATCCCCTCTTTCTGATAGCATCCAATAAATCCACTTGTCTTTTTTCCAGTCTTAGTAATCTAATTTTGATTTCATTTACCACCATAATCACCTCACTTTAATAAAAAACTATTGCATACTCATGAAAAATATATTATAATAATTTTGTCGAATAAATTTGCCATTGTATATGCGCAAGTTTTCTTTTATTTGTCTAACTTTATAAATAAGTTATTAATATTATAATACAGAATATTTCTGTAGTCAACAAAAATGCAGATTTTATCTGTAATTTGTTGATTTATGACAAAGAAGGTTAAACTTTTTCTAACTTTGTCGGATTTTATTTATAAAGTCTTACTATAAACAAGTGTGAATTGGAAGAAGCTGATATTATGGAAATGATAACTGGATCCGAATTTGCAAAAAAAATTAAAGAACTAGCATTAAAAAACAATAAATCAATCAAAAAAGTTTTAAAAGACTGTGGAATTAATAGAAACTATATTTATGATTTAGAAAATAAAATAAAATATCCCGCATGGGAAAAAATAACAGTAATAGCAGAATATTTTAAAGTTTCTGCCGACGATATACTGGGTATTGACAATAAAATTCCCAGCGATGAATCTATAGAAGACAATTCAGAATTAAATAATAAATTAACAAAAAATGAAAAAGAACTTTTGGAACTAGTAAATTTAATCTCTGATGAAAAACTTAAAACTAAATTTATCGAACAAATTAAACCTATAATTGAAGAATACGCATTAAATAAACAAAAAGATGAACTAGACAAAGGCATAAATGAAATATTAAAAATTGATACTGAATACGGAGAAATTGCTGCTAAAGGACAGTCGGTCAAAAATTTAAAATCTAATAAGATTGATGAAAACATTGACAATATAGATTAATTTATAATAAATTTAATTTTATTTAAATACTTTTTGTCGTTATCATTATACATAAATGGGAGGATAATGATGACAGCACAATATTATGCAATTCAAACTTTATTACAATATAATATTAAAGAATTTTCCATACTCGTTGACGACATTGAGTCCATACTGCTTGACAGAGGCTGGATAATAAAAAGTTATGATATTAATTCTTCTGATTATATAGATATTTTTAAAAGAATGGGTGTACTTGATATAGCCAAATATTCACCTGCATTCAGCATTAAAACGGATAATAATATGATACTTTTTTATCGCAACAATTTATCAAATGCAGGAAAACGTTTCGCATTAGCTCACGAACTCGGTCACGATATAATGGGGCATTTTTCTAAGCATGGAATATTAGGTTTTCAGGAAAATGGACTTCTTGATGATAACCAAGAACGCGAAGCAAACGAATTCGCTCTTGAATTCCTTGCCCCAATATGCGTTTTATCTGTAAATCGTATATCAACAGTTGAAGATATTTCTATGTTTTCTTTACTTGATAAAAAACATTGTTATGAAATATTAACAAAGATTGATAATCATAATAAATATAGTAATGCTGAAATTGAACTCTGCAAAAAATTTAAGGCAATTAAATCGCCCGGGAAATATAAAAATATAAAATTAATTATATCAACAAGTGTTTTAACAATAATTATTGTTACCGTTTTATTTATATTTTTATCTCAGTTTTATCCATCCCCTATAAGTATCCAAGCAAATGAAGCTGATGATTATGAATCTTCTCCCACACCTACATTGAGTATATCTGAAACATCCCCTTCACCGTCAATTAGTGTCAATCAAGAAAAAGTCGGAGTGACCAAAAGCGGAATAAAATATCATGACCTTAACTGCAGTTATATAAAAGATAAGCCTAATATAATATACATGACTATAGATGAAGCAATAAAATCAGGCTATCAGCCCTGTGGCAAATGCAAACCGAAATAAATATATTAAACTTATAACAAATATTTTTATAAGTCTTTATAAAAATGCTATGATAAGTATTGATAAGAAAATATTTAATGTTTTATTTCATAATTTAATCATAGCATAAGACGTATATATTAACTTATTTTATCAACTTACAATGTACTATATCCAAAACATGTATTTATAAAATTAATATGATAGTAATCTTAGAATGTCTGTGACAGGCTTTGGAGTATTAATAATATAAATAATTTATTTTATTAATTCTTAGACATAATCAATATTTATATGCCAGTCATAAATTTATACTCATCCCAATATATGCGCAGTCGCAAAAAATAATATTATAAGAATCACTTAATTGACTTTATTACTTTTTTTGCATTTTGAATTAAATTTAACTATTATTGAATTTCTTTTTATCAAATGAGATTCTAATTTGATTCACTCAAATATTTATACTTTTTATCATAACTTAAGTAGGAGCAACTTCTATTGAATAAGACCTAATTATAAACAATTCTAAAAACTATTGCTTTTAAAGAAATTAAATCACGATTTGAAATAAAATACAAGAATATATAAATTCTTGTATTTTATTTTTTAATTATTATATACCTATATTATACAAAAATTAATTATAAAATCTTAAGAAGCATTCTTAAGCTGAAGTCTTAACTTATCTGCTATCATTGCTATAAATTCTGAATTTGTCGGCTTTCCTTTTATTTGTGATACTGTGTAACCGAACACGTTGTTCAGAGTGTCCATGTCACCTCTATCCCACGCTAGCTCTATCGCATGTCTTATCGCTCTTTCAACTCTGCTTGACGTTGTGCTGAAGTTCTCCGCTATGGTTGGATATAATTCTTTGGTTACAGAGTTCATTATATCCAAATCATATATCGCCATCATTATTGCCCTTCTTATGTATTGGTATCCCTTTATATGCGCCGGTATGCCTATCTCATGTATAACGTTTGTCACCATTGCTTCTACCTGTGCATAGTCAAACTTTTTTGTGTTCACCTTCCAGTTCTGCATTACATCTTCGCCTGTGGTTATCGGAGCCGCCATCATTGTGATTCTGTCAATCAGCGCATCATAGTTGACAGGCTTCAACATACAATATTCAACGCCGTATGAATTGGAATATGACGTTACAGTCTCGTTCAAGACTGAGCTTACTATCAGAACATGAGGACGTTTATTCAGCTGCATTCTGTTGATTCTCTCAAGAACTCCTATTCCGTCTATAGTCGGCAGCACCAAATCCATTACCAAAACATCTACGTCATTATTCTTTATTAAACTTGCTACTTCTAATCCATCATGTACACATCCTACAACATCTATCTTTGCAGACTGTCTCAAATATAAGCACAATCCATCTGCAAAATCTTTGTCGAAATCTGCTACTGCTACTTTAATTTTTTGATTAATTTCCATTTCTTTTCTCCCTATATTGATAATTTAAAATTAATTCACCATTATATGGCAATAACAAATAATTATATAAAATACTTTTATTATACTTAAAACGATTTTATTCTTAGTTAAAAAATAATTAAAGCAGTAACACAATTGTAAGATTATTGACATAATATGGCAACATTTGATATTCAAATTATAGTAACTTTCTTTTATCTTGTCAACCCATTCGACAAAATATTTACAAAAAATCAGCTATTCTGTAAATAAATATAAATTTCTATTATTTCAAAGATAAAAAATTTTATATTTTGCACTAAAAAAATTAAGAGAAAAAAATATACAAATTGGATATAAAAACTATATTACAAGTATTGCTAAAAAAATATGCTTACTATCTGATTATTTATTAATAAATAATCAGATAGTAAGCATATTAAAACATTAAATATTAAAAACTATTTACAATATTTTTAAAAGTATTTCCGCGCTCCTCAAAATTTTTAAATAAATCAAAACTTGCGCAAGCAGGAGAAAGAATAACAACGTCCCCAGCTTCTGCAATTTCCTTAGCCTTCTTAACAGCGTCTTCAAAAAGAGAACACTTATAAATTGGAATATTATTTTCATTATAATTTTGAGCTGATTTTACTGCGTCTTCAATTTTATCTGCTGTAAAACCACATAAAACCAAACTTTTAACCTTATTATTCACAACAGAACCAAACTCTTCAAAAGGTATCTTTTTATCATAGCCTCCTGCGATTAAAACAACTTTTTTATCAAAAGAATTTAACCCCGCAGTAGTTCTAGCAGGCGAGCTGGCAATAGAATCATTATAATATTTAACTCCGTTAAGTTCTCTAACAAATTCTATTCTATGCGGGACTCCAACAAATTCTTTTGCAGTTTTTCTGATAATATCATCTGAAACTAACCCATCAACCGCAGCGATAGCAGCCATATAATTTTCTACATTATGCATTCCAGGAATATATATATCTTCTACACTTAAAATTTCGCGTTCTATATGGCCGTCATTATAAAAAGATATTATCATATCATCATTCAAACAATAGCCATTATTTAATCTATTTTTGCGGCTGAAGTAAATTCCATTTGCAGTTTCATTATTAAATTCTCTTGTGATATCATTATCATAATTGAGTACTACTTTTCCATCACTGCCCTGATTTAAAAATATTGTTTTTTTAGCACTAATATATTCATCAAAATCAGTATGCCAATCTAAATGATTTGGAGTAATATTTGTGACAACAGCAATTTTGGGACTCATTTTCATTGTTTGCAGTTGAAAACTGGATAATTCAACAACAACTTTATCATTATGTTTTATTTTTTCAACCTCACCAATAAGCGGTGATCCAATATTTCCTCCCAAATAACAATTATAACCGCCTCGTTTAAGCATTTCATAAATAAGACTTGTGGTAGTGGTTTTACCGTCACTTCCAGTAACGGCTATAATATCAGCCGGACAGAGTTCAAAAAACAGTTCCATTTCAGAAGTAAGTTCTGCGCCATTTTGAACCGCTTTGCTAAGAGCAGGCACGTCAAACCTTATACCTGGAGTTTTAAATATAACTTTTATATCATCATCAATTTTATCAAGATATGAATCTCCTAAAATAAAAGAAACTCCCAAAGCAGATAACTCACTGTAAGTATCACCAAGCTGTTCTTTAGTTCTTCTATCATATGCTGTCACTTTTGAGCCCATACCAACCAAAAATTTTATAAGTGGAACATTGCTGACTCCAATTCCCACAACAGCAACAGGCTTCCCATTGACCTTTTTTTTAAAATTCTCAATAGGAACTGAATACTCATTAACCTCCATTTTAAATCCTCCAATACGATATTAATATTCGCGCTCAAAAACTAGGGGCAGACAAAGTCTTGTCCGCCCCTAATGATTTAAACTAATAAAGCTTATGCTTCAGGCTCTTCATTAACATCTTCAGATGCCTTCTTCTCAGAATCTTCGCTAACTTCTGCAGAATCAAGAATGTCTCCTAATGTAAAGCTTGTTTCCTCAATATAAGAATTAGGTAAAACTTCTTCATTTGAATCACTGTCAGCAGTTACATCAGATGCTGAATCGGTCATAAGAGCTTTCATTGAAAGACCAATCTGCTTTGTATCGTCATTAATTTCAACGATTTCACAATCCACAACATCACCAATAGCCAACACATCTGAAGGTTTGTTGATTCTTTCATTTGAAATCTGAGAAATATGAATCAGACCATCTACATATTCAGCCACTTCAGCAAAAGCACCAAATGGAAGAATTCTAACAATCTTAGCCTGAATCTTATCTCCTACATGCAGATCCTTAACAGCTTTAACCCAAGGGCTGTCTTCTTCCTTCTTGTATCCTAAAGAAACTTTACCCTTATCTTTGTCAAGATCCTTAATATAAACTTCAAGCTCCTGTCCAACACTAACTATTTCAGACGGGTGTTTAATTCTATTCCAAGATAACTCTGAAATATGAACCAAACCATCAACGCCGCCAATATCTACAAAAGCACCGAAAGGTGTAATAGACTTTACAATACCGGTATATTTTTTGCCAATCTCAGCATCTTTCCAAAATTCAGCAGCTTTTTGCTCTTTGAGCTCTCTAACAAGAGAAATTCTGTTTTTATCTTTATCAAGTTCTTTAATATATACTTCAATTTCATCTCCAACTTTAACAACCTCAGAAGGATGAGAAATACGAATCGGAGAAAGTTCAGAAATATGAATTAATCCGTCAACACCACCCAAATCAATAAAAGCTCCAAACGATGTTAAAGACTTAACTATACCCTTATATTGTTTGCCTTCTTCTGCAGTTGCCCAAAATTCAGCAGACGCTTTATCGGCAGCTTCTTTTGCAACTGTCTTAATAGAGCCGACAACTCTCTGTCTTCCTCTTCTGTCAGTATCCATCTTAATAATTCTAAACTTCTGCTCTGTATTTAATAAAACGCCTAAGTCTGAAAGATAGTTCAATGCACATTCAGAAGCTGGTATAAATACACGAACTCCTTTTGCAATTGTAACAACACCGCCTCTAACCAACTCAACAACACGTCCTGAAAGCACTTCGTTGTTTTCAAAAGCAGCTTTAAGTTCTTCCATACCTTTAACAGCGTCAATTTTCTTTTTAGAAAGAGTAACGACACCATCTCTGTCGCTGACATGGACAATATAAACGTCAACCTCTTCACCAATCTTTACCAAATCATTAATATTATCATTAGGGTCATTAGTTAGTTCATCAAAAGGAATCACTCCGTCATACTTGCTTCCAATATCAACTTGAACCTCAGTTGGTGTGATACCGATTACAACGCCCTTTACTACCTCACCTGATTTCAGAGGCTTTAATGTTTCCTCTAGTGCCTCTGCAAAATTCATTTCATTTTCCGCCATGGTTAAATAGACCTCCTTGATTACCGACTCGGGAGTAGATGCTCCGGCGGTAATACCTACTTTCATTTTTTTGTTTAATAAATTATTATATTGTTTTTTTATTATTTTACTATTTTCAACATGAACAGTGTTTTCACATAATTCCTTACAAACTTCATAAAGTTTTAAAGTATTAGAACTGTTTTTACCTCCTACAACAAACATCATATCTACTCTAGCTGCCAACTCAGCTGCCGATTTTTGTCTTTCAGAGGTTGCACTACATATTGTATCAAAAAAATCGGCATTTGTAAAATGTTTTTTTAAAATTTCTTCAACTTTTTTAAATAATTGCCTTCTTATGGTAGTTTGCGCAACAACGGATATTGGAATATCCTTCAATTTTAACAGCATATCGTTTATATCATTCTCATCTGATATAATTATAGCTGAATTATTACACCACCCATTTATGCCAATAACTTCAGGATGTTCAGGATTACCTACAATAACTATTGTTCTGCCTTTATTTATGTATTCATCCAAAACAATCTTATGGATTTTTTTTACAAAAGGACAAGTAGCGTCAATCAATTTTATATTATTTTTTTTAAAATATTCTATATCTGATTTTGGTACGCCATGAGCTCTTATAATCACTCTTGAACCAAATGGAGCGTCACAAGGTTTTTCTATCGCTGATATACCCTTTTTTGCAAGGTCGTTTGTAACATCTGTATTATGGATCAGCATTCCATAGGTATATATTAAAGAATCATCCGCTAAATTGTTTTGACTTAGCTTATCTTTTTCACTTATACAATCATAAGCTATTTTGACAGCTCTATCAACGCCAAAACAAAAACCGGCATTTTTAGCTATTTCTATTTTCATATTATATTATCTCACTATATCTTTTTATAATATACATCATATCTGATTATTTAAAGGAATGTTAGACAGCTCAGATATTTTTGGCATAAGGAGCTTGTCTGTTATCTCCTGAAGCTCAGCTGAATTTAATTTCTCATCAAAATATGATGTCAACTCTATTGGCTTCCCTATCCGCACAATTAATTTACCAAAAGGTTTATACTCGCCTTCAATACCAATCGGCAAAATATTTGCCCGCGCCTTAACAGCAACCAGGGCAGCGCCCATTTTTCCTTTTCTTAAACGGTCTTTATGCGACCTTCCTCCTTCTGGGAAGATAGCTATATGCTTGCCGTCAGCAACAAGACTTATAGCAGTTCTCAGAGCTCCAAAATCTGATTTTCCGCGTTTTATAGGAAATGCTCCGAGAGCAGTAATAAGCTTTCCGAAAATTTTATTTTTGAATAATTCTTCTTTAGCCATAAATCCTATTTCAAAGGAAAATGCGGTTCCAACAAGCGGAGGATCAAGATTGCTTTTATGGTTAGCGCATATTATAAATCTCTCATCAACACTTGGAATATTTTCCTTTCCAACGAACTTTACTCTAAAAAAAACTTTAAAAAATGCATTAACGACAAATCTGCCAAATTTATATAATGTCATTGCATTTCTCCTCAACTAAAGATAAAATTTTATTTATTACTTCATCTATTGACATGTTAGTAGTGTCTAATAAAACGGCATCATCTGCCTGTTTTAACGGAGCGAAATCTCTTTCACTGTCATTTTTATCACGAAATAAAATTTCTTCTCTGACTGATTCAAAATTTGTTTCAGCCTTTTTTTCTATAAGTTCCTTATATCTTCGTCTCGCCCTTTCGTCAACATCAGCGGTTAAAAATATTTTCAGTTCCGCGTTTGGAAGAACATAAGTACCAATATCTCTGCCATCCATAACTACGCTGGATTTTTCAGCTAATTTACGTTGAATATCAACAAGTTTAAGTCTGACAGAAGGTATTGTTGCAACATTTGAAGCAGCAATCGAAACTTCAGGTTTTCTTATTTCTTTTGTAACGTCTTTTCCGTTTAAGAAAAATTTCTGTCCATGTTCGTCATTTTTTATTTCTATAGATATATTATTAATTATTCTCTGAAGTTCAGTTTCGCTCCTAGTATCCAATCCGGCCTTTATTGCAGCAAGACCAACGCTTCTATACATAGCGCCTGTATCAATATAAATATAATTTAACATTTTAGCAACAGACTTAGAAATTGTGCTCTTACCCGCACCGGCAGGTCCATCAATAGCAATTTTCATTTTTACCTCTTAATTAAAACATTTTATTTCTGATGCTCAGAACTATCTGATAGAGCATCAGATTTATTTAATAATTGACCTTTATTTATATTTTCTTTATACTCATAATCACTAATATTTTCTTCTGAATCTAAAACAAACAATTCTTTTAAAATGGAGCTGAATTCATCTAGATTATCATAAATATACTTATAGTCATAACCTGAATTCTGAGTAAAAATAACATTTACACCAAGTTCTGATGCAGCTTTTAATTTATCAAGTATATCAAAAGAACTATCAGTTATTAAAAGTTTAGCTTCAAGCTTTTTCAGAACGCCTTTCATTCCATCAAAACTGCTTATATCATCAAAATCCTTTACATTCAATAATGGAATTCCAAACTCAAGAGCCAACTCAATATCAAAATCAAAACCCGATGAAATTGGAACATACAAAGAATTTCTATCAAAAACCAAATCAGATATAGCTTTAACATTATATGGTTTTGAAAAAAATACTATATTACCGACAGTGTTATTTATCTTTGATGCAACACTTTCATAAGAATAATCAACATCACATTTTATATTAACTCTTTTCAAGTTAGAGCGTTCAAAAGGCAGTGTTGGTGGAATCAATTTAATCAATGGCAGTTTTAAATCCTCAGCGACATTTAATGCAACCAAAGACTCATCACTTTTGGGCGCATTAATTATGTCAACAACACAATTTATATTATTTTTATCAATAATACGGCAGAGACTCCTATAGCTCATTTTCCCAACAACCGCATTACCTTTCCCCAAAAAACCTGCATTTGAGAAAGATGAAAAATGAAATAAATAATTTGCATCCAATTTATCGAGAATGCGCGATGTTTCTCTTGCCAAATTACCACCGTCAGAGATTATAAGAAGCATGATTATTCTCCTGTTTTAGAATCGCTTTTATGCGCGTCATTGTCCACATGTTTATCAGGCTCATCATCAACAGGTTCAGAGCTGGACGGCGAGTAGTATTTATGTGTATCTCCATAAAACTCAGCATCTACATCCTCCGAAAGTTTTTCACCGCAATAAGGACAGTAAGAACAGTGATCTTTAACGCCCTTGCCGCATTTTGGACATTTAACAATTGCTTTATAACCGCCTAATTGATCGTCAAGTTCTTCAAGCATATCATTTAATTTATCAATTTCAGCACATTTATCTTTAACATTTTCATCAAGCGGTGTATGATTTTTATAGCTGATATATACTGCTTCACCAATCTGAGAATACAAATTTTTAATTGAATTACTAAGATCAAACATCGAATATTTTAACTTTGAATATTCAACAACTTCGCCGGACTTTTTAACCACAGTCTGCGCGGCAGACCCAACAGCACTCATTACATTTTCTAAAAAATCCATAAAAACAACTCCTTTATTAATATTTCAATAAAGTATTCCCCAAAAAGAATACTTTTAATATTACACATTAAATCTGAATAAAACAATATCTCCATCTTTCATTACATATTCTTTTCCTTCAGACCTCACTAAGCCCTTTTCCTTAGCGGCACTCATACTGCCGCAATTCATTAAATCATCAAAATGCACTACCTCAGCACGGATAAAACCGCGTTCAAAATCAGTGTGAATTTTTCCTGCTGCCTGCGGAGCTTTTGTTCCCTCTTTTATGGTCCATGCCCTTACTTCCGGCTTTCCTGCAGTAAGATAACTAATAAGTCCCAAAAGTTTATAACTCGCCTTTATTAATTTATCAAGTCCTGATTCAGCGGCACTAAGCTCATCCAAGAACATTTGCTTTTCATCCTTTTCAAGCCCAGCAATTTCTTCTTCTATCTTTGCTGAAATAACCATTACCTCAGCTTTATCAGATTTAGCATACTCTTTTATCTTATTAACAAATACATTAGTATCCTCATTTGCATAATCATCCTCAGCAACATTAGCAGCGTAAATTACTGGTTTCATCGTGAGCAGTGCGACATCTTCAAGCATATCTAACTCATCATCAGTCATATCCATAGAACGAGCTGTTTTACCACTTTCTAAATGCGCCTTTAATCTTTCATAAAAATCCTGATATGCAAGATACTTTTTCTCTCCGCCTCTTATAGACTTCATTATCTTGTCAATTCTTCTGTCAAGAATTTCTAAATCTGACATTATCAGTTCATAATTAATCGTCTCTATATCACGCACAGGATCCACACTTCCGTCAACATGTACAATATTACCATCTTCGAAAGCTCTGACAACATGAACAATAGCGTCAACCTCACGGATATTGGATAAAAACTTGTTCCCCAAACCTTCACCTTTGCTTGCACCTTTTACCAGTCCAGCAATATCAACAAATTCTATAACTGCATAAGTTGTTTTATCCGGATCATACATTTCAACCAACTTATCTATTCTCTCGTCAGGTACAAGAACTGTGCCGACATTTGGTTCTATAGTACAAAACGGATAATTTGCTGATTCTGCTCCTGCTTGTGTAATTGCATTAAATAGTGTGCTCTTACCAACGTTTGGTAATCCGACAATTCCAAGTTTCATCTGTATATCCTCTCTTTATGTGAAATTTCAAATCTATATGTATTATTAGACGTTTTAATTTAACTTAGCTTCAAAAAGATTAGCCAATTCTCTTGCTCTTTTTTCAATCAAATTCTCATCTTTTCCTTCTATCATTACTCTTACAAGAGGCTCCGTACCGGACGGTCTTATAAGGACTCTCCCGGTATCTTTAAACTCACTTTCAAGTGCTTCTATTGCTTGTTTAATCTCAGGAAACTTCATATAATTCTCTTCATTTTTAAGTTCATTTTTAACACTTGCATTTATTAAAACCTGAGGATAAACCTGCATAGCAGATGCTAATTCAGACAAACGTTTACCTGAATGCTTTAAAACAGAAACCAGTTGTATTCCTGTTACAAGTCCATCACCTGTAGTATTATGTTCAAGCAGTATAACATGACCCGACTGTTCTCCGCCAATCAAATGGTTATTTTTTAGCATTTCTTCAAGAACATATCGGTCTCCAACCTTAGTTCTTTTAATGTTAATTCCGTTTTCTTCACCCATAACAAAAAATCCTAGATTGCTCATTACAGTTGCAACAATTGTATTATCAGGTAATTTACCGTTTTTCTTCATATCAAGACCTATGACGGTCATAATTTTGTCTCCGTCAACTATATGACCGTTTTCGTCTACAGCTAAAACTCTGTCAGCGTCACCATCAAAGGCCAACCCTACATAAGCCCCGCATTCAGTAACAAAGGCAGCCAAATTTTCAAGATGTGTTGAACCGCAATTTTCATTTATGTTTATGCCATTTGGTGAATCATTAATAACGCAAACTTCTGCGCCAAGTTCTTCAAGTGCTTTTTTAGCTGTAACTGAAGAAGCACCGTTTGCACAGTCTATAGCAATTTTTATTCCATCAAAAACAGTGTCACAAGTTGTTTCTGCAAATTTGATATATTTATCAACTAAAGAATCATCGATAGTAATATGTCCGATATTCTTGCCTATCGGCGACTCAATTTTTTCAGAATTATCAAGAATAATTGATTCTATTCTATTTTCAATTTCATCGCTGAGTTTATATCCGGAACCGCTGAAATATTTAATTCCATTATGTTCAAAAGGATTATGCGATGCGGATATCATAACTCCTGCGTCAAAACCTTCACTTCTAACAAGATGGGCAATAGCTGGAGTTGGAATAACTCCGGCAAGAACGGCTTCAGCACCAACACTGCATATACCTGCAACTAAGGCGGACTCTAAAATTCCACCTGATATTCTGGTATCCTTACCGACTAATATTCTAGGTTTATCACCGCAAGTTTCAGTCAAAACATAAGCACCGGCTTTACCGATTTTAAAAGCTAACTCAGGCGTTAACTCTCCGTCTTTGTTAGCAACTCCTCTTACACCATCAGTTCCAAATAATCTACCCATAACTATCCTCCAAAATATCAAATGCTTACTTAACATAAACAAAATGTATACAATAATTTCTTTAATTATTATACGCTAATGCAACAAATTTGTCAAACAATATTAAAAGTTTTCAGCCATCAATACCCGGTATTGCAGCTCTCAATTGCAGCTAAAGCAACTCGTATTCCATCCAATGCAGCGCTTATAATACCGCCCGCATATCCTGCGCCTTCCCCTGCCGGATACAATCCTTGAATACCAACAGACTCAAAATTACTATCCCTGGCAATCTTAACCGGCGCAGAAGTTCTCATTTCCACTCCGGTCATAATAGCTCCTCCTGATGCAAAACCTTTTATCTTATTATCAAAATATCTCAGTCCTTCACTTAATGTGACAGATATGAATTTAGGAAGGCATGAACGCAAATCTGATAATACTGTTTTACCAGTAAAACTAGGATTTACACTTTCCAGCTGACTGCTTTTTTTACCGGTCAAAAAATCTTTCGCAAGCTGCACCGGAGCCGAAAAATCACTGCCGCCTAATTTGAAAGCCATCGATTCGTATTTACGCTGAAATTCTATCCCAGCTAAAGGTGAGTTAGTTTCAAAGTCCTCAGGTCTTACTGAAACCACCAACGCGCTATTAGCATTTTCGGCATCTCTTTTATAATCGCTCATTCCGTTCACAACAAGTCTTTCATCTTCGGAAGAAGCATTAACAACATATCCACCGGGACACATACAGAACGAATAACAGCTTCTGTCTTTTCCATTATATACCAGCTTATAATCGGCCAGAGGCAATGACTTCCATTCTACTCCATATTGACTTCGACTTATAAATTCTTGCTTATGTTCAATTCTTACTCCGGCGGCAAACGGTTTTGCTTCGATTTTTACTCCTGCTTTATAAAGCATTTCATAGGTATCCCGGCTGCTGTGACCAATACTTAAAAACAACTTGTCACATTCGATGACTTTATCATTATTTAATTCAATTTCTGAAACTTTTCCGTTACGCATTTTTAATGAGGTTAAAGTTGTATTAAATTGAATTTCACATCCATTATCCAACAAATATTTTCTCATATTTATAAGCACGTTTCTAAGCTTATCAGTTCCAATATGTGGTTTTGACTTATATAAAATATCGTTAGGGGCACCGAACCGCACAAAAGTTTTTAAAATAAATCTCTGTCTCTTGTCTTTAATACCTGTATTGAGTTTACCGTCCGAAAAGGTTCCTGCTCCGCCCTCACCGAACTGCACATTTGATTCCGTATTCAATTTTCCCGAATTCCAAAATTCCTCAACAGACTTAACTCTTTCTTCAACCATGCCGCCGCGTTCAATTATAAGCGGTGGATTTCCGGATAATGTCAATATATACGCAGTGAACAGACCGCATGGTCCCATACCAACGACAACCGGACGTTTTTTAAACATTTTTTTACTTTCAACTTTTATTTCATCATTTTGAGATATTATTTGCAAATTGCTATTTGGTAATATCTTTGCACCATTATTTACTTCCGCTGCCACCGAGTAAATATATTTTATTGATTTTTTGTGCCTGGCGTCAATTGATTGACGGTATATATAAAAATTATCTGCATAAATGCATTGCTGCCGCACAAATTCCTGAGCGGCAAGCAAAACATCTTCAATTTTATGGTTAACAGGCATCTTTATATTATTAATTACTATTTGCACTTATTTTAACCTCCGACACATTATCAACCGTTTTAGCCCAAGACGGCAGCACCAATTTAGAAGTTATTTCATGTCCGTTTTCAAAGCTGGATAAAGTTACCGGTTCTGTCTGTATCTGCGAATAATTTTCTATAGAATTATTATCACCATAGATTTTAATCTCGCCCGGTTCACACTTTAAAGTAACACCCGACAAAGTGTAATCGGCATTCGGAACCACTTTAACCGATTTTACTTTATACAGCGGACACTCTGCCTGTATCACAGGAGTATTATTCCAAATCCATCTTTTATCTTTCTCGGTAAGTTCTTTTCCGTTTGAATCAAATAACTTAACCTGACAATCCTGCTTTAATTTACCGTCAATATAAGCGCTGTAATCAGTATTTATAAAATCAATATTAACACTGGCATATGAAACATTATCTATATTTGACTGTGCACCAAATACTCTGATTTTATCTTGTGACAGACTAATGTCACCGCTTACATAGCCATCCATCACATCACCGCTGTGAGTATATTTTATATCAACATCTTTATATTTGGTTGATTCAACATGAACGTCAACAGCAGACGGTGTAAAACTAACTATATCACCGAATTCTGAACTAACACTAAGGTTAACAGTTATAACTCCTTCGCTTGTCAGCTTAGATGCATTGACATCAGAAAAATCCAGTTTAGCAATAATATTACTGCTGTCAAATTTAGCAATAACTTTTCGGCTGCCCTCAATTTTCACAGACGAGGTTTGCACGGAAAGTTTCTCAATAGAATAACCACGATCACTGATTACCTGCTCGTTTACGGTAGTAATCGGAACATCTCTAAACGTCTTTTCGGTAGGCGCATCAATAATTATAATTATATAAGCCCAAAGCACAATGGCAATAATAAATGATAATATTTTCAGGAGAGTATTGTTAGCAAAAATTTTATTCAAGGCTACCTCTCCTTTCTTGTAAAAATATTTTTAAACATTCCGGGATTCTGCTTTTTAGAATAACTTCCAAGCAATTCTTCAAGTCTGCTCTTCATAGTTTCTTCGTTCAAACCTCTGGTCAGCAATCCTTTATAAGCGATTGAAATATTTCCTGTCTCCTCAGAAACAATGACTACTATTACATCCGCTTCCTCAGAAATTCCAATACCGGCACGGTGTCTTGTTCCAAGTTCAGATGTTATATGCGGATTTTGTGAAAGCGGCAAGACGCATGTTGCAAGAGCTATTCTGTTGTCTCTTATTATAACGGCACCGTCATGCAGAGGCGTGTTATGAACAAAAATATTTATTAAAAGTTCAGATGAAACCTCAGCGTCAATTTTAATACCTGAGCTTATCATAGAATCTATATCAGAACCATGTTCAATTACTATAAGTGCTCCCGTCTTGTCATTTGACATAGCTTGTGCAGCATGTGACACTTCTCTTATCATACTCAAAACGTTTGTATCGCTCTCAGAATCATTTGAAAACCAACCGCTGATTGATGTTTTACCTACTTGGTCAAGAGCACGCCTAAGTTCAGGCTGAAATATAACCACTAATGCAATAACGCCAATCTGTGCACATTTACTAAAGATATACGAGGTAACATGAAGATTAAATAGATAAACCACTTGAATGCCTACGATAATAAGAATAACACCTTTAAGCAGACGTGTTGTATGGCTGTCTCTGATAAACTTTAGTAAAATATATACCAAAACAGCGACAATTACAATATCTACCGCATCGGCAATTCTAAGCAAAGAAATCTGGTCTAATGCCGAGCTAAAGAAATTTGCTAACACAGAATTACCTCCGTTTCTGCCTGCAAAAACTGCAGACAAAATAATTTTTAATATGCCTTACCCCAATACACCATATGTTTAGCCGGTTTCCCACAACAAATACACACGTCACTAAGTTTTTCCTGTTCAAATGGTATGCAGCGTGATGTAGCTGTAGTATCCTCTTTTATTTTAAGCTCGCATTCTTCGTCACCGCACCACATAGCTTTAACAAAGCCGCCTTTTTCTGCTATAATATTTTTAAACTCATCATAAGTAACAGCAGAACTCGTTTTGCTTTCTCTATTTTCGAGAGCGGCGTCAAACATTTGCTGCTGTATCTTATCAAGCAGATTTTGTAATTCTGTTTCAACATTATCCAGCGAAACAAAAGTTTTTTCTCTGTTAACCCGATTAACTAAAACAACCTGATTATTTTCTATATCTTTAGGTCCCATCTCTATTCTGATAGGAACACCTCTCATCTCATATTCACTGAACTTCCATCCAGGAGACTTATCACTGTCATCAAACTCAACTCTAAAACTTTTCTTCAAACGTTCATAAAGCTCAGCTGTTTTTTCAAGAACGCCTTCTTTATGCATTGCTATAGGAATTATAACTGCTTGTATCGGTGCAATTCTAGGCGGAAGTTTTAAGCCTGCATCATCTCCATGAACCATTATAATAGCACCAATTATTCTTGTTGACACTCCCCATGAAGTCTGATGAACATACTGCTGTTCGTTATTCTCGTCAAGGTATTGAATCCCGAATGCTTTTGCAAATCCATCGCCAAAGTTATGACTGGTTCCTGACTGCAAAGCTTTACCATCATGCATCATACTTTCAATTGTAAATGTTTCGGTAGCACCGGCAAACTTTTCCCGTTCAGTTTTCTGTCCTTTAATTACCGGAATTGCTAATTCTTTTTCACAAATATCTGCATAGATATTGAGCATCATTCTAGTACGCTCTTCCGCTTCTGCTTGTGTGGCATGCGCGGTATGACCCTCTTGCCATAAAAATTCTGTGCTTCTCAAAAACGGCCTTGTAGTTTTCTCCCATCTTACTACACTGCACCACTGATTATACAATTTTGGCAAATCTCTATATGAACGTATCACATTTGAATAATGGTCACAAAACAAAGTTTCCGATGTCGGTCTTACGCACAAACGTTCAGGCAGTTCTTCATTTCCGCCATGTGTGACCCAAGCAACTTCTGGAGCAAATCCCTCAACATGATCCTTCTCACGCTGCAAAAGGCTTTCAGGAATAAACATAGGCATAGACACATTTTGAACTCCCGTTTCTTTAAACCTCTTATCCATTATTTTCTGAATATTTTCCCATATAGCATATCCGTAAGGCTGAATAACCATGCATCCTCTGACTCCTGAATAACTGCATAGTTCCGCCTTTTTAATAATATCAGTATACCACTGAGCAAAATCTTCGCTCATTGAAGTTATTTCTTCAACCATTTTCTTTTCTTTTGCCAAAATTACCAGTCCTTCCAAACAATATATTAGGTCAAAATATCTCATTTAAAACTTTCTGTATAAATAGTTTTTAAATAATTTTTTACAATTTAATTTCTAAATGAGCATACTACTATTTAGTATAAATGAAAACGATATTTGTGTCAAGGCTGGTCAAGAATTTTAATATTACAATAATGTTACCATAAGCTATTAGTCACTTTATTATTATCAGTTAATATTGGCATTAAATTATAACTCACCAAAAATGAATTTATGCATAAAATGCAGCGAGGTGATTACTGTGTGCGGAATAACTGGTTTTATAAACTATAAAAAAATTATTTCAGAGTCGGATAAAAACATTCTGTTTTCTATGGGAGAAACACTCAATAGGCGCGGTCCCGATGAAAAAGATGAATACTGTTCAAATTCTGTGGGATTAGCACATAGAAGGCTGTCAGTTATTGATATTAAAAATGGTCATCAGCCAATGATTAAAGAAAATAATAATAATACATATGTAATATGCTACAACGGAGAACTTTATAACACTAAAGAAATACGCAATAAGCTAATAAACTTAGGATATAATTTTAACGGTCACTCTGATACAGAAGTTTTATTGACTGCTTATATAGAATGGGGAAGTGACTGTGTAAAAGAATTTAATGGAATTTTTGCTTTCGTAATATATAATAAATTAACTGATTCTCTATTTTTTGCCCGGGACGGAGGCGGAGTTAAGCCATTTTTCTATTATAATAACGATTTTGAATTTATATTTGGCTCAGAAATAAAAGCACTGTTAAAGCATCCATCTGTGTCTTCCAATGTAGACAAATTTGGAATAGCTGAAATATTTTTAATTGGTCCCGGACGAACACCCGGCAAAACTGCATTTCACGATATCAAGGAATTAAAACCCGGATGGTGCGGAACTTTCTCAAAAAGTGAAGGGCTAAATTTATGGCAGTATTGGAAACTTAAAGCATATGAACATAAAGACAGTTTATCTGATACTATTTACACTCTCCGCTCTTTAATATATGATTCTATAAAACGACAGCTTGTATCTGATGTACCTCTGTGTACATTTTTATCTGGAGGATTGGACTCAAGTATCATATCGGCAGTTGCATCAGAAGAATTTAAAATTACAAACCGCGGCAGACTTAATACATACTCCGTGGACTATATTGAAAACGAAAAATATTTTGAGAATAATTACTACCAGCCATCAAACGATAATTATTATATAAATTTAATGAGTAATTTTATAGAATCAAAACACAACAATATTATTTTGGATAACGATTTAGTTGGCAACGCACTGCTGGACGCAACTCTAGCCCGCGACCTTCCAGGAATGGCGGACATTGAGTCCTCACTGTTATTATTCTGCAGTGAAGTGAAGAAAAACCATACTGTTGTATTGTCAGGAGAATGTGCCGATGAAATTTTCGGCGGTTATCCATGGTTTACAAACGAAGAAATGCTGGCACAGGCCGATTTCCCTTGGAGCGGAAATACAGAAATAAAAGCCAATTTAATTCAGGACAAATATTTGCAATTTGACCCAAAAGAATACGTGTTTAAACGATATAAAGATACAATAGATTCAGCGCCTAAAACTGGAAGTGAAACTCCATCTGACTCAAGAATAAAAGAAATTACCATGCTTAACATAAGTTGGTTTATGCAGACTTTGCTGTCACGCAAAGACCATGCGTCTATGTATAGCGGTCTTGAGGTCAGAGTTCCATTTTGTGACCTTAGAATAATTGAATACGCATACAATATTCCATGGGATATGAAAGGTTATGCAGGACGTGAAAAAGGTATTTTACGCAAAGCTTTCAGCGATATGCTGCCTGATGAAATTGTATATCGAAAGAAGAGTCCATACCCAAAAAGCTTTAATCCGGCATATACAAGAAATGTTGAAAATAAAATAAATAAAATTCTTTTAAATTATGACTCACCTATTTTAGAAATAGTAAAACCGGATAAACTGCAGGAACTGCTGGACACAAAAGCTAGTATGTTTTCAAAGCCTTGGTATGGGCAGCTAATGAACTATCCGCAGATATTAGCATATTTATATATGATAAATACTTGGCTTGATAAATATGCAATTAACATAATATAACGATATCTAAATAAAAAACAGACTAATATAAAAAAACAAATACCAAAACGTTATGTTTTGGTATTTATAATTTTTATTCATCCTTTTTTATACTATCCACATCTTTTACCACCCTATGACTTGTCGGAACCCACTTCACATCTTTAACCATAGCAACAAAGGCAATTGGCAGATATGTAAGCATATATAACGGGAAAGTAAATACATAAAGTATTTTCTTAGCTCTGGAAGTATATATTCTTTTACGCTCAGTTATAGCTGTTACTCCACCCATAAAGAAAAATATCCAATATACATTAAATAACGTAAATCCTAAAGAAAATAATACACCGGGCATTTCAGGCGACCTTATAACAGCGGCAAAAATCAATGCAAATATATTAAAAATTAAACCTATAACCATCATTAGTATTGCCGGCGCAACAGACATAAACATATCAAAACAAGCAAAACTGCCCTTAAATGTTCTCTTTAACAAGGTACCGCCATACTTAGCCAAAATCTGATAGTAACCTCTAACCCAGCGCATTCTTTGGATAAAAGACTGCTTTAACTCTGTAGGCTGTTCATCATAGAATACCGCGTCATTTGCATATCCGATTTTAACACCTTTCAAAACTTCACTAACAGTAAATTCTGTATCTTCGCTAAGAAGGTGACATCTCCATCCGCCTTCGGTTTCAACAATTTTTTTGCTTATTAAAAAACCTGTCCCTGTCACTGCGCAGGGAGTATTTAGTAACATTCTGGGATAATTCATATATTTAGCGTCTCTCAAAAAATATAGCGCATTACCGGCAGATACCCAATTTGTTCCGTAATTTTTGGAATTTCGATAGCTTGTTACAATATCATATCCATTATCAAAAACTTTATTCATTTCAAGCAAATAATCTTTGTCCAGAACATTATCAGCATCAAGAATTATAAAACCATCATAATCTTCTTCATTAAGCTTGTCTGAGGCAGTTTCAAAAAACCAGTCCAGTGCAAATCCTTTACCAACTTTAAGATTGTCATTTCTTTCATAAACTGTCGCTCCGGCTTTTCTAGCCGCTTCAGCAGTATTATCTGTGCAATTGTCGGCTATAACGTATACGCCTATTTTTTCTGAAGGATAGTTTTGTGCCAAAGCGCTCAGCACTAGTTCTCCAACAACGATACTCTCATCCCTTGCTGGTATAACAAAAGCATATTTATGTTCGGTTTTAGCAACAAATTTTTTCTGTTTCTTAAATAAAGCAACTACTAAATAAAAAAACTGATAAGCGTAACAAATTGTAAAAATAACTGATATAAGTAAATTAATTATAAAAATAACTTTCATATTCGGCTCCATTCCACTACAATTAGAAAGGAGAGGCAACAGAAACACCTCTCCTAATGTGTATAGTCGAAATATTTTAGATCACATTACGCGGCTTCATTACTTCTAACCTCATCTAATGTTCTAACAACGCTATGTTTGATAGGCTTCCACTCTACTTTCTTAAACAATGCTATTATAGCAATCGGCACATATGAAAGCATAAATACCGGGAATGTAAATAAGTATAACACTTTTTTATACCAAACACAATGAATTTGATCCCATTCTGTGATTGCAGTCAAAAGACCAAGTATAAAGAATAACCCATAAAAATTTACAAGAGTTTGAATAAGCGCCTGCACAAGAATAGCTGTCTCCGGAGCATCAGTAGCAATTGCTACCGGTATAGCTACAACATTTATAAGTACGCTCAATAGTGTAAGCAGCATCGCGGGCATAACTGTCATAAACATATCTAGACAAGAAAAACTGCCTTTCAAAACACCTTTTAATAACTTGCCGCCATAATTAGCAAAAACTTGATAGAAACCTTTTGCCCAGCGCAGACGCTGCGTGTATGACTGACTGAATTTTGTAGGCTGTTCATCATATAAAACGGCTTTGGAAGCATAACCAATCTTCATTCCTTTACTTACCGAATCACAAGTAAACTCAATATCCTCTGTGAGCAAATGATGTATCCATCCACCGTTTCCTTCAATCACATTTGCGCCAACCAAGAATCCTGTTCCTGAAATCGCACAACTTGTTCCCAACTGCATTCTAGAATTATTTAAATATCTTGCTTCTCTAAGGAACCATAAAGAGTATGCTGCTGAAATCCAATTACTGTCAAAATTCTTAGAGTTACGATAACTTGTAAGTATATCATATCCATTATCAAAAACCTTGTTCATTTCAGACACATAGTTAACGTCTAATATGTTATCAGCATCAAAAATCATATAGCCTTCATATCCCGCATCTTTATGGTCTCGATCTATTATCTTAAACAACCAATCCAAGGCATATCCTTTACCAACCTGAACTTTGTTGAATCTTTCATACACAATTGCCCCTGCTTCTCTGGCAACTTGTGCTGTATCATCAGTACAATTGTCAGCAATAACAAAGACGTCAAGCTTATCCTTAGGATAATTCTGTGATTTAATACTCGAAATCAACTGTCCTATTACGTCTCTTTCATTTCTAGCAGATATAACAGCGGCAAATTTATGCTCACGGACAGCTTTAAACTTTTGTTCACCCTTAAGAAGCCCAACAAATAAATAAAAAAATTGATAAGCATAACAAAGTGTAAACAAAATAGATATTACAGCATTAAAAATTATAATAGCTTTCATAAATAATCCCCTTTTAAATTCAAAGAATTAAAATTCACAGAATAAAATTTTCAGCTTAATAAAAATAATAAAACTTTTACAAGCCTTTCTCATATACTATATTAATTTATATTCTTAAAATATAAACAAATCATAAACAAATAGTAAATTTTTCATAAACGATATGTTATTTTACCTTTTCACTCGAAACCCGTCATAAATCATTCTCTTTTTAGTCAAAACTAACAATGAAAATTGATAAATTTTGTATACAATTTACTAATATCCAACTTTGTATCCAAATAGATTTCATCTGCTAAAATTGCTTGACAAATAAGCATACCATATCCATTCATTATTTTATTTCCATTTTTTTCAGCATATTTTAAAAATGCAGTTTTCTCAGGATTATAAATTAGATCAACAGCAAGCGCCTCATTATTGAGTTTATCTAAAAATGACAAATCTGTATAATCATATGATATTCCGCTCATCCCTAATGGTGTTGCATTTATAATCATATCACAATCATCAAGATAATTTTTAACATTTTTTGAATTAGAACTATCAAATTTAAGTGAAGTAACTTTATTTATTGACCCATTATCTTGAGCTGACATGACTCTCATACAAATAGCTTCAGCTTTCTGTACAGTTCTGTTTAAAATAATTATTTTAGAAGCCTCAAGCTGTGAAAACTTCAGCGCCAGCGTTGATACAACACCGCCTGCTCCTAAAATTATAATTTTTCTTCCTTTTACATTAAATCCATTTTGCCCTAAGTTCAAAGAAGTTATAAAACCGTTTGCATCAGTATTATATCCATATAATTTATTATCTTTTATTTTTACAGTATTAACAGCGCCAAACAACTCCGCTTCACTGTCAATTCCATCTAGGTATGGAATTATGTCAACTTTATGCGGCATTGTCAGGTTAAATCCGGTTACATTATTTTTTATTGCATTTTCTATATATTTATCTAGTTCATTTTTCTTAACTTTAACTTTTTCATATTCATAAGGAATTTTTAAAATATTTAATATACTGCCATGAACCTCAGGGGATTTACTATGTTCAATAGGGTCTCCGATTACATTAAGCTTAATTGTCATCTTCTTCCCTCATTTCATTAAGCAAATAATCTATAGCTAAAAGATAACCTCTGATTCCCAATCCACAAATTTGTCCTATACATCCGGATGCAGTAACAGATTTTTTCCTAAAATCGTCACGCTTATGTATGTTGCTTATATGAACCTCCACTGCAGGTAAATTTACAGCTTTAAGCGCGTCTAATATAGCATAACTGTAATGCGTATATGCCCCGGGATTAATTACTATTGCGTCACAGCTTCCCAACGCATGGTGAATAAAGTCGATTATTTCTCCTTCTCCATTACTTTGAAGAACGATAGCCTCGGCGCCTAAATTTTTAGCGTATTCTTCAATTGTGTTTTCCAAATCTGAATATGCCGTATTTCCATACACATCCGGTTCCCTGACGCCAAGCATATTTATATTAGGACCGTTTATTACCATTATTTTCATAACTCTATTTCCCCTTTCATATATATTCGTGATATATAAAAAAATACTATATTATTTATCAGATAAAGTTTTTATATGATTAATTATTTCTTTTAAAACCTCAGCAAAAGACATATTATTTGTTATTATATAGTCAGCTGCATCTCTATATAATTCATACCTCTCACTATACAGAGAAATTAATTTGTCAGCTCCGTCTTTAAGCAGCGGTCTGTCAGATGTATCAACATCTTCCATTATAAAATTCAAGGGTCTGTCAATGAATATAATATACCCACCCAAAAATTTTGCATTTTCTATATTAATATTATTTTTTACTACGCCTCCGCCGGTTGAAATAATAATATCCTTATTTTGCGGAACAGAACAAAACTCTTTTAGCTTCTCTGTTTCTAATCTGCGAAAATATTCTTCTCCGTTTTCCGTAAAAATATCATTTATTGATTTATTCTGACTTTTTTCAATTTCTTCGTCTAAATCAACAAAACTAAAGTCTAAGCTCTTTGCGGCACGTTTTCCTAAAGATGTTTTTCCGCACCCGGGCATTCCAATAAGCAATATTTTCAAATTCATCACCTGCTATTCCTTAATTTTATAATTACCTAAAAGCTTAAACTCACCTGTGCCTTCAATTACATTATTTGTAATTTGCCTTACCTTTTCATCTAAAAGATTCCCTGTATAATCAACAAAGAACATATACTCAAAATTTTTGTTATCAAGAGGTCTAGATTCAAGTTTTAATAAATTTAAATCTCCATGCGCAAAACATGCCAATACTCTATGTAACTCGCCGCTTTCGTGAGGAAGTGTAAAAGCCGCGCTGATTTTATTGCACATTACGTCTATTTCTGAATTAACTGACACCACAATAAAACGGGTAGTATTTTTATCACTGTTATTTATATCTTCCGCTAAAATATCCAAACCATATATCTCAGCATTCTGCTTACCCGCAATTGCCGCTTGAACCGGATTATTATCATTAGCAACTTTCTCTGCACTTTTAGCCGTGCTATAGTATTCACGGCAAATAATATCATTGCCTAAAGTTTTTAAAAATCCACTGCTCTGCATTATCCCCTGTTCATGAGAATAGATATACTTTATATCTGAAACTTTCGAACCTTTAACACCCATAAGACAATGTCTTATAGGTATATCAACTTCACCTATTATGAAATAACCATATTTTTCAAGCAGATCCATTACATCAACTATGGTACCGGTGTTAGAATTTTCAATAGGCAAAACAGCATAATCGGATTTATTATTCTTTAAGGATAAAAACGCTGCTTCAAACGAATCAGCATTAGTTCTGTTTGATTCTGCTCCAAAATATTTTATTGCCGCTTCCTCGCTATATGAGCCTTTAACACCATAAAACACAATCCTGGGATTTTGAATATGCGGTTTAGGATTTAACATATCCTCAATACGTTTTCTGCCTTTATCGCGGCTAAGTTCACGAGTCTGTCTATCACGACTTATTGACATTATAGCAGTAAAAAACTCATAAACTTCATTTTCCCGGCTTTTGTCTGTTAACAAATCCATTTTGCTTTTTAAAACTTGCTTTTCTCTTTCTGAATCAAGAACCGGCTTTCCTACACTTCGCTTGTAATCAGCAACACTGCTGCATAAATCCATTCTTTTTAAAAATAATGGCAGCAGCTCTTTGTCAATCTTATCAATCTCTTCTCTTAGTATGTCTAACCTATTTTTTTGGCTGCATGTATTATTTAATTCATTCAATTTTTGATTATCACTTTTAGTGTCCATTTTATCTTCCTTTAAGTTACAATTTATCTATCTAATAAAATATCCAAAATAGCCAATGCTACAGCATTCTCTATAACAACAGCGCCTCTGTGAACTATACATGGATCATGTCTTCCATGTATTTCTATAGATGCGTTTTCCATTTTTGATATATCTACTGTTCGTTGTTTTTGTGCAATCGAAGGCGTCGGTTTTAAAACAGCCTGCATTATTATCGGCATACCATTAGTAATACCGCCATTTATACCGGCATTATTGTTTGTAAATGTTTTAACATCCTTTCCTTCCATATAAAATTCATCATTTGCCTCATCACCAAACATTCCGGCAAAATCAAAACCGGCGCCAAACTGTACGCCCTTTACTGCCGGAACTGAAAACAGCATAGATGAAAGGCGGCTTTCCACGGAACCAAAAAAAGGCGCCCCCTTACCAACAGGCATACCAATAACAGCACATTCTACTATTCCGCCAACAGAGTTTAAATTTTCTTTAGCCTCAAGTATTTTTGCCTTCATTTGTTCAGTTTTACCGTCATCTATAACTGGGAAATCTTTTTTTGTAATCAACTCAATATCATTTTTTGATACTGAAATAGGATTAAACTTTTCATCAGCAACATCATTAATTCTATAAATATGCGCGCCAACATAAACATTATATAAGCTTAAAACCTGTTTGGCTATGGCGCCGGCAAAAACCAACGGCGCTGTTATCCTTCCGGAAAAATGGCCTCCGCCGCGGTAATCATGACTTTCTCCATACTTCATAAAACCTGTAAAATCAGCATGTCCCGGTCTTATTAAATCTTTTTCATAATGTTTTGAAATCGTATTTGTATTCCTGATTATACCGCAAAGCGGGGTACCTGTTGTTTTTTCATCAAAAAAACCAGATAGTATTTCAACATTATCTTCCTCACGTCTTGATGTTGAAATATTATCCTTTCCGGGAGCACGTCTTCTCATTTCATCTGAAATTTTTTCTATATCCAAACTTATTCCTGATGGAAGACCATCTATAACTATACCTATACCGCCGCCGTGCGATTCTCCAAAAATACTAAGCTTAAGATTGTTTCCCCATGTGTTCAATGCAAGTGTTCCTCCTTAGTAAGTTTCGTTTCCTGCCAGACGATCATACACCTTATAAAAATCAGGATAAGATTTGGTTACAGCTTTTTCTGCGCCCGTTATCTCAATACACCCCTCAGCGCGGCAAGCAGCAATAGAAAGCGCCATAGCTATACGATGATCGTTCCAGGAAGAACAAACATTTCCCTCAACCAAATCTCTGCCTATTATTTTTAAACCGTCTCTTTCCTCTACAATGCCAACTCCCAGCCTGCCAAGTTCGGTTGCGGTTGACCTTAATCTGTCGCTCTCCTTGTGTCTTAATCTTCCGGCGTTTATTATCCGGCTTTCTCCTGAGCAAAAAGAGCAAAGCACCGCGACAATAGGTACTAAATCCGGAATATTTTTGGCGTCAACCGTTATCCCATGCATTACAGCTGTCTTTTTAGCCATAATTCCGCCGTTTGGCCCCTTTACAATTCTTGCACCGGTATTTTTAATTATATCTAAAATTTCTCGGTCTCCCTGCAAACTATTAGGATTCAAATTCAAACATTCAACATTACAGCCGATTGCGTCAGCTACAAGAAAAAATGCTGCCTGAGAATAATCAGCCTCAATTTTTAATTCATTGCAGCCTTTATATTTCTGACCGCCTTTTATTTTAAACAGCTTATACTTATAATTTTCAATTTCAATTCCAAATTTTGAAAGCATATCAATAGTCAAATCCACATAACCTTTTGATTCAAGCTCTCCGGACACAATAATTT
This sequence comes from Monoglobus pectinilyticus, assembly GCF_002874775.1. Classification (NCBI taxonomy): domain Bacteria; kingdom Bacillati; phylum Bacillota; class Clostridia; order Monoglobales; family Monoglobaceae; genus Monoglobus; species Monoglobus pectinilyticus. The sequence continues at coordinate 324,502 of NZ_CP020991.1, forward strand.
CACTGTCTCCGTCTATAATCGGCAAAGCAAATAGAAGTCCAGTAATAAATTGGGAGCTGACATTTCCAGGAAGACCATAACTCCCTGATTTTAAACTTCCATCAATAATTATATAATCAGTTCCCAGTTCATACTTTATACCTTTTTCGCGAAAGATGTTTAAATATGGAGTCTGTGGTCTCTGCATAAGGCGGCCATGACCTACAAATTTTACCGGAACGCCTTTTCCAAGCGCAATAGGCATCAAAAAACGCAAAGTAGAACCGCTTTCTCCGCAATCAAGAGTAATCATATTCTTAACCTTATATGTTTTTTTCTTCGTAACGCTCACTGTCATACTTTTTGTATTGACGCTGCATTTAGCGCCCAGTGCGCGCATACATTCAATTGTTGCTTCGATATCCTTTGAAACTGCAACATTTTCAATTGTACACTCCCCGCCAGAAAGAGATGCCGCAATTATAGCTCTGTGCGCGACGCTTTTGGACGGCGGAACTGAAACAATTCCTTTTAACATATTAGGTTGAATTTTTTTTACATCTTCCATCTTTCAGCCTCCAGCTCTATTTGTCATATAATAAAAAAATGTTAAATATTATTTAAGAAAGTCGCTTTTTTCAAGCTTTTTTATCATTACCTTGCCTATGTCCTCAATTAATATTAAATTAATTTTACTGCCTTCGCCTTTTTTATCAACTGCGACAGCTTCTGCAAGTTCATCTTTGCTGATTTGAACATCAACAGGAAGGTTATAATTTTTAAGAATGCTTATCATTCTGTCTGTAACGCCGTTATGTGTTATACCAAGTTTCTCACCATATTCACAAGACATGACCATTCCTACAGCCACACCTTCTCCATGAGTATATGTTTCATAGTTATATTTTTTCTCAATCGCATGTCCAAAAGTATGTCCAAAATTTAAAATCATACGTCCGCCTGTATCAAACTCATCTGATTCAACAACCTGCCTCTTTATATCACAACAATTATATATTATTTTATCGATATTTGCAAACAATTCTTTTGTAGATTTTATACTTTCAAGCATTTCAAACAGCTTTTTATCTTTTATAGCACCATATTTGATTACTTCTGCCATACCGTCTGCCAAAACTCTGGAGGTTAATGTTTTGAGGCAGTCTGTATCTATTATCACCATCTCCGGCTGTTTAAAAGCTCCAACCAGGTTTTTTCCACGAGGCAAATCAATTGCAACCTTACCGCCCACACTTGAATCTACCTGAGCCAATAAAGTCGTAGGAATTTGAACATAAGGTATTCCCCTAAGTAAAGTAGCAGCGGCATAACCGGTCAAATCACCAATTACACCTCCTCCGAGAGCAATTATTAAATCAGTCCTGGTAAGCTTAAAATCAAGCATTTCATTATACAAATTCATTAAGCAATCAGCAGATTTGCTTTTTTCCCCAGCAGGAACTGTTATAAGTTTGGTTTCAAAACCTGACTGTGCAAGACTTGAAACAACTATTTCTGAATATAGCGGAGCTACGTTTGAATCTGTCACAACAGCAATCTTTTCTCCGGAATAAATTTTTCTTATATAATCTGCTGTGTTGTTTAAAATACCATTATCAATGTATATTTCATACTCTCTTCCAGGAATATTTACTTTTAATTTTTCCATGGCTCAGGCTCCTTTTCCTGCATAGTTATTTTATTTTTACACACTTTATCAAGTAATTCATATAATTCATCACTTTGTGAATTGTCAATACAATACCTAATTTCCGATAAGTTTTCAATTAAGCGGTCTATTTCATTTAAAACATTTTTTCTGTTTGCTAAAAATAATTCACTCCAAAGCTTGGGATTTATTCTTGCCACTCTAGTACAGTCACGAAAAGAACCGGCTGTATACGCTCTATTCATTTTTTCCGGATAAGATAAACATAGAGCTGATGCTGCTATGTGCATTAAATCGCTTGTATAGGCTATCACACTGTCATGCTCTTCAGGACTTGCTATGGTGATACGTGTGGAGCCAATATATTTAGCTATTTCCCTTATCAGTTCCACACTTTCTTTTTTTGAAGTTTTAACGGGAGTTATTATATAACCGCTCATCCAAAAAAGCTCAGATGATGCGTTAACAAACCCATCCATCTCTTTGCCTGCCATTGGATGACCGCCTACATAGTCAACTCCCTCCGGCAAAACACTGCATATGGATTCAGAAACACTGGATTTAACACCGCAAACATCGGATATAACTGCCCCGGTCTTGAACCGGTGTGCGTTAATTTCTATAATTTTATGAATACTGTCCGGATATGTACAAAAAAACACAACATCAGAATTTTCTATAGCATCTCCGGCTTTTTCATATACAAAATTAACAGCTTTATTTTTTAAAGCGAGACGTCTGGTTTCGCTATCTATATCACAACCTGCAATCACGCATTTTTTAAATCCTTTGAGGGCATACGCCAATGAACCTCCGATAAGTCCAAGTCCGATAATTGCAATCCTAAAATCCTTCTCCATATCTCTACTCCTATTTTATATTTTCTTTCCAACATGAACTCCGATTGCCTTCATTTTGTTCATCATATTTTCAAACTGTTTTTTATCAAGAGACTGTGCGCCGTCACACCATGCTTTCTCAGGGCAATTATGAACTTCAACTATAAGACCGTCAGCACCGACTGTCATCGCCGCCAAAGAAAGCGGCTCGACCATCCAACTCATCCCGGCTGAATGAGACGGGTCAACAATAACCGGAAGGTGGCTTAATCTCTTAATTGCAGGAATGGCGCTTAAATCCAAAGTGTTTCTGGTATATGTTTCAAATGTCCTTATTCCTCTCTCACATAATACAACATTTGGATTACCGGAAGCCAAAATATATTCAGCCGACATCAGCCATTCTTCAATTGTTGATGAAAGACCTCGTTTTAATAAAACCGGTTTTTTTGTATTGCCTAATTCTTTAAGCAAGTCAAAATTCTGCATATTTCTTGCTCCAACCTGAATTAAATCAACATCCTTATCAAATATTTCCACCATTTTAGGCGACATAATTTCAGTAACAATCGGAAGTCCGGTCTTTTCTTTTGCTTCTTTCAATAACTTCAAACCCTCAAGTTCAAGTCCCTGGAACGAATACGGCGACGTTCTGGGTTTAAAAGCTCCTCCTCTCAGCATTTTAGCGCCGCTCTTTTTAACGCTCTGTGCCACATCAATAATCTGTGCCTCGGATTCCACGCTGCAAGGGCCTGCGATAACAGTAAACTCGCCTTCTTTGCCTATTTCAACATTATCTACTTTAATAACGGATGGATCCGGATGGAACTTTCTGCTCGCCTTTTTAAAAGGTTCAGCAATACGCATAACTCTGTCAACATGAACATTCAGCATCAGAGTATCAGGATCTATTTTGCTCGTATCTCCAAGCAAACCTAAAACTGTGCAGTCAACACCTTTGTTAACCATCACGTCAAGCCCCATATCCTTTATATAAGACACCATTTTATTGACATCTTCCTGTTTTGTTTTTGGTTTTAAAATAACTACCATTTTTATTCCTCCTAAATTTGTTATAAAAATAAAAAGGATGAGCCATAAGCCCATCCTTGAATAATTTTCAAAGTTTTATGTTATTATCTTAAAAAGAACATAAACGGGCTTTACTAAATTTACTGCACCAAAAATAACCAAAGCTAAAGTAAAAGCTCTGGCTAAAGTAGAAAAAATATTCTGTTGTATCAGAAATCAATCTACGCAGCAAATCACTCATTTTATTCTTCTCCAAATAACAAATTAAATTAAAAACACTTGCAAATTTTAACTTCTTAGTATTATACTACATACTTTGTTAAAATGCAAGTGTTTTTTTAAACTTTTTATATTTTTTCTGTTACATGCCTGGTAACATGGCAGTTTATGTTAACCGCACAAGGCATTCCGGCAATATGTGTAGGAAAAGTTTCAACATTTATTCCGAGTGCAGTTGTTACGCCGCCAAATCCCTGAGGTCCAATATCTAGCCGGTTTATTTTTTCCAATAAAATATTTTCTAAATCAGCATAATACGGATCAGGATTTTTGCTGTCCACATCACGAAGAAGCGCATATTTTGCAAGGTATGCAGCCTTTTCAAAGGTTCCTCCAATACCTACGCCTATAACAAGCGGCGGGCATGGATTGCCTCCGGCATTTTTTACTGTATCAACAACAAAGTCAATTATTCCTTCAAGTCCGTCTGATGGTTTAAGCATTTTTACCGCGCTCATATTTTCACTGCCAAAACCTTTCGGAGCAATAGTTATCTCAATATTATCACCTTCAACAATCTCTGTATGAATTATTGCGGGAGTATTATCTCCAGTGTTACCGCGTCTTACAGGGTCAGCAACAACTGATTTTCTAAGATAACCGTTTTTATATCCTCTCCTAACGCCTTCATTTACTGCATCACACAATAAACCGCCGGAAATATGAACATCCTGTCCTATTTTTAGAAATACAACCGCCATCCCGGTGTCCTGACAAATAGGAACTGCTTCATCACGAGCTATTTCAGCATTCTTTATAATGTTATTCAGAACATCTTTTGCAACTGTATTAGTCTCTTTCTCATATCCCCTGCATATTGCATTTTCTACATCAGGATTCAAAAAACAATTTGCGTCTATACACATTTTTTCAATAGTTTTTGTTATTAAATCTGTATTAATCTCTCTCACTGTATCACCATTCTTTTTTTATATAATTAATTTCCCCTATTGTGGAACACCCATGAATTCAGCCACTTTAACCATATATTAGAGTAATCTTTAGTTACAGTCATGCCTGACAGCACAGGATAGAAACCGACAAAGAGCAATCCACACAATGCAACAAAGCAGTTTGAAATATGCTTAAACCAGCCAA